>DAISJD010000049.1:0-19483 GCA_036821645.1 Aliidongia sp. | reverse complement strand
GCCGGGGGCGGGGGCCAGAGACGGCGTGGGGCCGATATTTATCAATCCGTACGCATTCCTTTCGTCGAAGCGGCCTTGGGCGCCCGCAAAAGACTTGCGATCAGCGAAGACCGCACCCTCGATATGCAGATCCCTCCCCTGACCCAGGACGGTCAGTCCCTGCGCCTTAAAGGGCAAGGGGGGGATGGACAGAATGGCGGTCCCAACGGCGATGTCTTCGTCGAAATCACTGTCGAACCCCACCCGGTCTTTACCCGGCGCGAGCTTGATATCCACATGACCTTGCCGGTTTCCATCATCGAGGCCGTCATGGGGGCCAGTGTTCAAGTCCCGACCGTCCATGGCCCGGTTCAGATCAAAATCCCGAAAGGGTCCAATACGGATACGGTCTTGCGCTTGCGTGGCAAGGGCCTGACCGCCGGCGGGCTGTCGCCGGTCGGCGACCAATATGTGACGTTGAAAACCGTCCTGCCGTCGGCGAAGGATACGGGGTTCACCCAGATGATCGAACAATGGGCCAAGAAAAACAGCTATTCCGTCCGCCCGTAACCACCCAACCGCCGCCGAACGGCCTTGTCGCCCAAAGACCCGAAGACCGGACGAAATGCACAGGGTGCCTTGCCCTGAGATGGTCTTTCGGGCCCGGTTGATTTCGTGTAGCATCCCGCGCAATTCGTCCGGTCGTCAGGCGGAATCCAACCGCCCGCCGGATATTGTTGCGATTTCGAGGAGCGGCCATTCCATGGCGAACACGGGTACCCTTATGGCCGGTAAAAAAGGCCTCATCATGGGTGTTGCAAACCACATGTCTCTCGCCTGGGCCATTGCGAAAGCGGCCCATGCCCAAGGGGCCGAACTTGCCTTCACCTATCAGGGCGAGGCATTGGCCAAGCGCATTTTCCCCTTGGCCGAAAGCGTCGGCAGCGACTTCATCCTCGAATGCGACGTCACCCAACCGGGGGCGATTCAGGCCGTTTTCGAGAAAATCGCCGAACGGTGGGGTAAAATCGATTTCGTGCTGCACGCAATCGGATTTTCCGACAAGAGCGAGTTGCAAGGCCGGTATGCGGACACGACCCGGACCAATTTCCTGAATACGCTCGACGTTTCCTGTTTTTCTTTCACCGAAGTCGCCCATTTTGCAAGCCCGCTCATGACCGACGGCGGCAGCCTCGTGACATTGACCTATTACGGGGCGGAACGGGTCATGCCGAACTACAACGTCATGGGCGTTGCCAAGGCCGCCCTCGAGGCGAGCGTGCGCTATCTCGCCGTCGATCTCGGCGCTCAAGGCATTCGGGTCAATGCCCTTTCCGCCGGACCGGTCAAAACCCTGGCCGCATCGGGGATCAGCGATTTCCGCTATATTCTAAAATGGAACCAATATAACGCACCGTTGCGCCGCAATACCACCTTGGACGATGTCGGCGGTGCGGGCCTCTATCTTTTGAGCGCGCTGTCTTCCGGGGTGACGGGCGAGGTCCATCATGTGGATAGCGGTTACCATGTGGTCGGTATGAAGGCGGTCGACGCCCCCGATATCTCGGTCGTCTGACCACCATGGCGGGCAATCGCTTCGGGCATCTGTTTTCAGTCACGACCTGGGGCGAAAGCCACGGCCCGGCCATCGGCTGCGTGGTGGATGGGGTGCCGCCGCGCATCGCCCTTGCCGAATCCGATCTGCAAGTCTGGCTCGACCGACGCAAACCGGGTCAGTCGCGTTTCACCACGCAACGACAAGAACCGGATCGCGTGCGGATCCTCTCCGGCGTGTTCGAGGGGCGTACCACGGGCACGCCGATCGCCCTTGAAATCGCCAACGAAGATCAACGATCCAAAGATTACGGCGAGGTCATGGATCGGTTTCGTCCGGGCCATGCCGACTATACCTATTGGACGAAATACGGCATCCGCGACTATCGCGGCGGCGGACGGTCATCCGCCCGCGAAACCGCCTGTCGGGTGGCCGCAGGCGGCGTTGCGCGCCGCATCCTCGCCCAACTTTTGGGCCCTGACGTGCGGATCCGGGGGGCCCTCATCCAAATGGGCGCGCGTGCCATCGACCGCACGCGTTGGGATTGGGATGCGGTCGAGACCAATCCTTTCTGGTGCCCCGACCCCGTGATCGCGGCAGCCTGGGAACAGGATCTCGACGCCATCCGCAAGGCGGGCTCGTCCATCGGTGCCATCATCGAATTGGTGGTGAGCGGCGTGCCGGCTGGCCTTGGCAACCCCCTCTACCGCAAACTCGACGCAGATCTGGCCGCGGCCATGATGTCGATCAATGCGGTAAAGGCCGTCGAAATCGGCGATGGGTTCGCCGCCGCGGCCCTGCAGGGCGAAGAAAATGCCGACGAGATGCGCATGGGACCGGATGGTGTGACGTTCCTGTCCAATCATGCGGGCGGGATTCTAGGCGGGATTTCGACGGGACAAGATATCATCGTACGCTTCGCCGTCAAACCGACCAGTTCCATCCTGACCGAACGCCGGACCGTAACGGTCGCAGGGGCCGATGCCCTGGTCCGCACCAAGGGCCGTCACGACCCGTGCGTCGGCATCCGCGCCGTTCCCGTGGGCGAGGCAATGGCCGCTTGCGTCCTAGCCGATCACGTCCTCCAGCATCGTGCGCAATGTGGGTGATAGCGGGGTGGATGATCGGGGCCGAATGCCGGTCCAGTTTTTACCGATCGCCCATCCGGTAGAAGAAGGGATTGACCCCGCGCGTTTGCCGCCAGAGATCGCCCCATTGATCGAGCGATTGCCAATAACAGGCGTAGGCGGCATCCTGTAGCCTGCGCCATTCGGCGAGCCAATCCACCGTCTGGGCCTGATAAAGCGCAAACGGCCCCACCATAGGTGTTGGCATCACCGTATCCGACACCATCGTCGATCCTTGATCCATCCAAGACCCGTGCGACCCGTCCATCGGCTGCCCCTTACATTCGGACGTATGATTGATCGGGGAAATCTGATCGAAAGCCGACAAAGGCGCATTGATCGAGATCAATAATCACCTTTTTTGCTCTACCGTCATGGCGAGGGAACAATGGCCGATATTCAGGATCTTTGGCTTTTCATCGTCTCGGGCCTGCTGCTCAACCTGACACCCGGCCCCGACACCGCCTATATCGTCGCGCGCAGTCTGCAACGCGGTTGGCCTGGGGGGGCGGCGGCGGCACTTGGCATCGGGGCGGGCACGTTTGTCCATATCCTGGCCTCGACCGTGGGCTTGTCGGCACTGATCGCCACATCTGCCCTCGCCTTTTCCATCGTCAAGCTCGGGGGGGCAGCCTATCTCCTCTATACCGGCTGGCGCCTGCTCACCCGTCCCCAGGGTGAAAAACCGCATACGGTCAAAACCGATCGTCAGGCCCTGTCGGTGATTTTCCGGCAAGGGTTTTTCACCAATGCCCTCAATCCCAAAGTAGCCCTGTTCTTTCTGGCGTTTCTGCCGCAATTTATCGCCCCCTCGTGCCAGAACCCGGTCCTGGGGCTGCTCATCCTCGGCCTGATTTTCAATATCAACAGTACGCTCTGGAACCTTTCAGTCGCCGCCTGTGCCGCCCGCCTCACGCGTCGCGGGGGGATCGGTGCGGCCCTCGGCCACCGGATCGAACAGGCGATCGGCGGGGTGTTCCTGCTCATCGGGCTGCGCCTTGCCTTTACCGCCAAACCGTGAATATAGTCGGGTTTCTCGCATAATATGGACTCGATCATGCGGCTTCTTTGGCTTGGCTTCGTCAATTTTTTTGTCAGTTTCATGGTTTGCGGCGTGACGGCCGGTCTCGTCATCACCCCATATTTACGCGCAGGGTTTGGCCCCGCCGTACGCGCCGAGGGGGATCCCGCCACCCTCATGTGGCTTGCCCTCGGCTTTCTCGGCGCAGCGATCGCTGGGGTCGTGCTCTATCGGGGGCTTGACCCCGCACGGGGGCGCCTTGCCAACGGTCTCTTGACCGGGGCCATGATGGCCGCCCTCGGGTTTGCCGAATATCTAAAACTGGTCGGCTGGTCGTCCCTGCCCGTGATGGAAACTCTGGCATCCGGTGGGGTCAGTGCCTTGGGACCATTTCTGGGCGGCCTTGCCATGGGCTTGGCCGATCGCACACGGCCCCACGCATAACGCGGCCAACGCCAGGACACAGGGGTGCCCGCAACCGGATCACGCGCCCAGCGATGACGGTCCGGGCATCGATAGCGGACCTTGCGGCCGACCTTACTCTTTTTTATTTTAATCTTATTTTAACGTTAAAATTGATTAATAAATGCATATTGCATCTTGCGATGTGTTCTGCGAGACTCTTTCCAATTTGCAAGCGACGCCGCAAAAGACAAGACTCTCAAAACGCAAACGACCGGCCAAACCCTGAACCAGGGTCGGGCCGGTCGCATCCGGTCGCGATGAACGATCTTATGAGCGGGTGCGACGGCGGCGCGCCATCAAACCCGTCGCACCGGCCAGCAAAAACCCGGCCAGCGGACTGGCCCCCAACAGGGGCAACGGGGCAGGCGAAATACCGGACAGACTGCCTTGGAACGGGCTGTAATGGAATTCGCCGTTCTGGAATTGCGTGCTGAGCAAGTTGTTGGCAATCAAGGTCCCGGTCAAATTGCCGTTGGTAAAGCTGACATCCGCATTGGGGGCCAAAATCGAAGCATCGAAGGCATTGGCGATTTTGAGCTGCGTTGCATCGGCAAAATTAAACAGAACATGGCTATCGGTAATACCGGTATAGAAAAATCCGAAATTACCCGGCGCCCCGACCGTAATGTTCGTCCCAGTTACATTGATAATATCGGTTGCACCCGCTACCAAATTCTTGATGGTAAGGCTGCCGCTTGCCAATTGAGACAATTGTTGTGCGGTAATATTGAAATAATTGATCCCGGCCTGCGTCCCCGTTAGGACGAGATTGTTCGTCCCCGTGACGGTTCCAGCCGTGCCCGCCATCTGGGCCAGGGAGGCTTGCTGACTGATGGCCGTCGCATAGGCCTTGGCACTGGCGGCGACCGACGAGAAATTCACCGGCGATTGCGCGCTGCTCACCGTCGTCGGACGATTGCTCGGGGCAGAGGCCACCGATCCGCCGACCGTGAGCGTGCCGGTGACATTGGTGCCGCCGGTGAAGTTCGCCACACCGCCGACATAGGTGTTGCCATTCACTTGGCCGTTGCTGAAATTGAGATTGCCGCCCACGACCAGGGCTGGGTTATTTCCGTTCGGCCCATTGGCATTCGCATTGAAGCTGGTGAAATAGGCGTTCCCGCCAGCCGCGATCGATCCTTGGCTATCCGACGTATAAGCCGCACTGGCAGACCCGATATTGCCGAAAATAACCGCGTTATAAGCGCTGTTGGCCCCTAAAATCTGATCGAGCGTCATCACCGGATCGGCTTTTGCCGGATCGACCAGGGTCATAGCCGCAAAGGTCAGTCCAACGGCCGTATAGCTCAACATTCTGACGGTTAGGCGCGACATCCGATACCCTCTTGCTTCAAACGGACCAATGCCAGACCGAAAGGGTCGGCGGCAATCGTCGCGGTTTGCATGATCGATAAATCCACGCTGCAACTATAAGCATAATTCATGCCACTATCACGGAGCAAAGATCGATTCAGTAAAAAATTAAGCCCAACCTTGAGACAGATCAAAGACAAAAAACGCGCGCATCCAATGACACGCACGTTTTCAGTCTCTAGGTCTTAATCCTGATGAGCCGATCAGCCCAGAAGGACGGCAGGAAAGCGCTTAATAGCCTTCGCGATCCATGCGCTTGCGCAGCAACTTGCGATGACGACGCACCGCTTCGGCCTCTTCACGCGCGCGGCGTTCCGAGGGCTTTTCATAATTGCGGCGCAGCTTCATTTCACGAAACACGCCTTCGCGCTGCATCTTCTTTTTCAGCGCGCGCAGCGCTTGATCGACGTTATTGTCGCGAACCAGAACTTGCACGGTTAACCGGCGCTCCTGACGAGAGAATAAATGAGTGAGTGCGATGCGACCTGCATCACGACGGGACCGATTACATATCACCGACCCGTCAGAAAGAAAAGAGGCGATTCAAAATCAACGCACCCTCTTTACCTGCGCGCCGCGCGACCCTACTTTGCAAGGACCATGAATATCCTCAAAATCGCCCGCATGGGCCACCCCGTCCTGCGAAATCCCGCAGATCCCGTCGCCGATCCGACCGATCCGGCGATAACCCGCCTTGTTGAATCGATGATTGCCACGATGGAAGATTACGCCGGAACCGGTCTTGCCGCCCCGCAAGTCCATGTTCCCCTGCGACTCGTCGTTTTTAAAGTCAATCCCCAACGCGTAACCGGCGAACCAGACGACACGCCTTTGGGGCAATCGGTCCTGATCAACCCCATTCTCGAACCTTTGGACGAGACCATGTCTCTCGATTGGGAAGGATGCCTCAGCGTACCGGGCCTGCGCGGTGCCGTGCCGCGCCATCATCGCCTGCGCTATCGCGGGGTCGATCTCACCGGAAAACCGATCGATCGGGTCGTCAGCGGATTTCATGCCCGCGTCGTGCAACATGAATGCGATCATTTGGATGGGATGCTCTATCCCCAACGGATGCAGGATCTCAGTCTTTTGACCTACATCGAAGAGGGTCTGCGTTATCCGATTGATCTTGAGAAGCAGGTGAGGATGATAGATGGTGCAGGGCCCCGGTCCGCACCGGGAAAAGGGGATGGACATGACCGAGACACGCGATAATGACAGCACGGACGACCGGGCGGAGAACGGGGCAGAGCGGGCGCGCACGGCGCAGGCCGATAGGCTGGCCCTGAAAGATGCCGTCTTGATGGCGGCCTTGCCCCATGTTCTGTTCGATGGCTGGTCCAACGAGACGCTGCGGGCGGCGGGCCGGGATCTTGGCCTCACGGCGGCGGAAATCGGCCTCCTCTTTCCGGGCGGTCCGCGCGCCCTTGCCTATTGGTTGGACGATTGGGCCGATCGGGCAATGGTCGCGGCCTTGGAGTCTCACGATCTCGCCGCAATGAAAATCCGGGTCCGGGTCGCCACCGCCGCCATGGCGCGCTTTCACGCCCTCGCCCCCTATAAGGAGGCGGTGCGCCGCGCCATCGCCCTGAAGGCCAGTCCGAGCGGTGCAGTCGAGGCGGCCCGCATCCTCTATCGCACGGTCGACACGATCTGGTATCTCGCGGGCGATACGGCAACCGACTTTAATTTCTATACCAAACGCACCCTGCTGGCCGCCGCCCTCGGCCCCACGGTCCTGTTCTGGCTCAATGATCGATCGGCAGGCGACAGCGAAACCGGGGCCTTTCTGGACCGACGGCTCGCCGATGTCATGCGCCTGCCCGGCCTTGCCCAAGGATTGCGCCGCCGGGTCGAAAGCGTCACCCATCCTTTACGACAATTCGGAGCCTTCGCATGGCGGCGTTGACGACCGGGCGGTTTCTCGTTCCCTCTTTGTCGAAGGTCGCCCGCACGACCCTGATGATGGCGGGCGGCTTGTTGTTGTTGGCGGGTTGTTCGCCCTTGGCGCTGCTCGACGGGCTCACACCCCGCGATGGGTATGAGGCCGAACGGGGCATCGCCTATGGCCGCGAACCGCGCCAGAAACTCGATATTTACCGACCGGAAACCGGGGTCGATCCGGCCAAGCCGGTTTTGGTGTTTTTCTATGGCGGTGCCTGGAAGACCGGCGACCGGCAAAGCTATCGTTTCATCGGGCAAAGCTTCGCCAAGGCAGGCTATGTCACGGTCGTCTCGGACTATCGGCTTTATCCGGGGGTCAGTTTCCCGGCCTTCGTCGAAGATGGTGCCGCCGCGGTCGCGTGGGTTGCCGAACATATCCCCCATGCCGATGGGCGCATCGTCGTGATGGGCCATTCCGCCGGGGCCTATATTGCCGCTATGCTGGCCTGTGACGGGCGTTATCTTGTCGAGGCGGGCACGAGCCGGCGCAGTCTCGCTGGTTTCGTCGGTCTTGCGGGCCCCTATAGTTTCACCCCCGACGGCGAGAATGCCCTGATCCTCGCCAATCCCGACGGGCGGCCCAACATGCCGACCGCCACCGTCGATGGGGGGGAACCGCCCACCTTGTTGATCGTTGCCAAGAACGACGATGTCGTCTGGACCTCGAACACGGACAAGCTCGCGGCCAAACTGACGGCGGCCCAGGTTCCCGTCACCGTGAAGGCCTATGACGATATCGATCACGCCCGCCTGGTCGCCACCCTCGGCACGACCTTGTCCGGGTGGGCCCCCGCCCGCAGCGACGTCTTGAGCTTTCTCAAAAACCGCACGCCGTAAACCCGGCGGGGGCCACAACCTTCGGCGTGTATGATGGTGGGGGGATCAATCCCCCCACCCCTCCAACACGATCTTGCCCCGCGTCCGCCCGGTTTCGATCAGGCGATGGGCCTCTTTCAGGTGATCGACGCTGATCGGGGACAGCCGATGGGTCAGGGTCGTGCGCACCTGGCCCGATTCCACCAGAGCCGCCACCCGGTTCAACAACTGGCCTTGCGCCCCCTGGTCGGCGGTTGCGAACAGCGCGCGGGTAAACATCATTTCCCAATGGACCGACACGGATTTGCGCTTGAACGGCAGGATATCGAGGGTGGCCGGATCGTCGATCAGGGCAAAACGCCCCTGGGGTGCAATCAAATTGGCAATTTCTGGCAGATAATCGGCCGTGTGGGTGGTCGAGAACACGAAGGCCGGGGCCCCAAGCCCGAGGGCTGCGACCGCCGCCGCCAAGGGTTGCCCATGATCGATCACATGATGGGCCCCTTGGTCGCGGACCCATTGCTGGGTTTCGGGCCGCGAGGCCGTGGCGATGACGGTAAGATCGGTCAGTGCCCGCAACAATTGGATCGCAACCGACCCCACCCCACCGGCCCCGCCGATGATCAGAACCGCCGGTGCGGCACCGGGCACCGGCTTTGCCACATCCAAACGATCGAACAGGGCTTCCCAGGCCGTGATCGCCGTCAAGGGCAAGGCCGCCGCCGCCGCCCAGTCCAGCGTGTGCGGCTTGCGGCCGACAATCCGTTCATCGACCAGGTGAAACGCGGCATTCGTGCCGGGCCGGGCAATATTGCCCGCATAATAGACGGCATCGCCCACGTGAAAATCCGTGACCTCGGGCCCTATGGCCGCCACCGTTCCGGCCGCATCCCAGCCCAGAACCTGCCAACCCTCGGCACCGGGAATGCGGCCCTGGCGAATTTTCACATCGACCGGATTGACCGAGACCGCCTCCACGGCGACCAGCAGATCCCGCCCCGTGGCGACGGGAACCGGCGTCTCGATCTCGATCAAGGAATCGGCGCGATCAATCGATCCCGCCGTCCGATATCCAATAGCCCGCATTGTGACCTCCATCATTGTCTAGGATGGAGATAGCGGTTAGTCTAAATTCGGCAATACAGACAAAAAACGCCTATACTGTCAAAAAGGATACTGCCATGGCCAAGGCGCGCCATTCCCGCCTGGACTGCAATCCCGGTTGCGCCGTCGAAGCCGCGATCAGCCTGATCGACGGGAAATGGAAATGCGTTATTCTGTTTCATCTTTACGATGGAATGCTGCGCTTCAATGCGCTGCATCGCAAGATGCCGGGCATCACCCAACGCATGCTGACCAACCAATTGCGAGAATTGGAGATCGACGGCCTGATCACCCGCCATGTCTATGCCGAGGTGCCGCCCCGGGTCGAATATCGCCTGTCGGAACGGGGCCATAGTCTGAAACCGATCTTGGACGCGCTAAAACGCTGGGGCGATGCCCATATCGATCTGTTCGGGCATCCAGGCAATCAGGCAGGGTCCGACCCAATCCCATAAAAAACCCTGCCCGTAGGATCACGGGCAGGGTCGATCATCGGCCAAGCGTCAAGAAGTGGCTTAGGCCGCCTTCTTGATCAACAACCGGCCCCAAACCTCGATCAGAGAGGCGACCAGATGGTCGATCTGGGCATCGGTATGCAACGGCGTCGGCGTGATGCGCAGGCGTTCGGTGCCGCGCGGCACGGTCGGATAATTGATCGGTTGGATATAGATCCGATGCATGCTGAGCAATTCATCGGAGGCTTGCTTGACCAAGCGGGCGTCCCCCACCATCAGCGGGACGATATGGGTATTGCCCGGCAGAACCGGCAAGCCCGCCTCGATCAGGCGGCGCTTGACCGTCGCCACCCGTTCTTGGTGCCGGTCGCGTTCGGCCTGATGGTTCTTAAGATAACGGATGCTGGCCCGCGCACCGGCGGCGACCGCCGGGGTCATGGATGTGGTGAAAATAAAGCCCGAGGCATAGGACCGCACGAAATCGACAAGCTTGGCCGAGGCGGCGATATACCCGCCCATGCACCCGAACGCCTTGCCCAGGGTGCCCTGGATCACCGTCAGGCGATGCATCAGATTGTCCCGTTCGGCCACCCCGCCGCCCCGCGCCCCGTACATGCCGACGGCGTGGACTTCGTCGAGATAGGTCATGGCCCCGTATTCGTCGGCCACATCGCAGATTTCCCGGATGAGACCGATATCGCCATCCATGGAATAGACGCTTTCGAAGGCGACCAGTTTCGCCCGATCCGGATCGAGATCGCGCAACTTGCGTTCGAGATCGGCCGGGTCGTTATGCTTGAAAATCATCTTGTCCGCCCCGGACTGGCGGATACCCTCGATCATGGAGGCATGGTTCAAGGCATCGGACAAGACCATGCAATTGGGCAGCAGCTTTGCCAGGGTCGACAGGGCCGCCTCGTTCGCGACATAGCCCGAACTGAAGATCAAGGCCGCTTCCTTGCCGTGCAGATCGGCCAATTCCCGTTCCAACAACACATGTTCATGGCTGTTGCCGGAAATATTGCGCGTGCCGCCCGCACCCGCACCCACCCGTTGGATGGCATCGATCATCGCCCCGGTCACGACCGGATGTTGCCCCATGCCGAGATAGTCGTTCGAGCACCACACGGTGACTTCCGTGCCCCGGCCATGGTCATAGGCCGTCGGGAACGCACCGGCACGCCGTTCAAGTTCGGCGAATTCCCGGTAGCGGCCTTCTGCACGCAGAGCCGCGATCCGTTCCGCGAAAAACTGCTCGTAATCCATCTCGCTCTTCCTTCCCGCAGCGCTTGTTCGGCGCTTTTCGTGCTCGGCCCGGCGGCGGGGGACCACCCGGCCGCCCATTTGCCAAACCTTCTTTTAAGGTCAATCCCGAACGGGCGCCCCGTGCGGCCCACCCGTTCCATCCACCACGACAGAGCGTCAACCCGTCATGACATACGCGACCCGGTTCATCTTTTCGTCGTCAGGCATGGCCGCTCTCCGCAACCCATACCGCGAAATCATCTAACGTACGCGACAGCCGCCGGTCAATCTCGGCGAGATCGGTCGAGGTCACGATAAAGGGTGGGCAGAGGGCGACGGAGTCCCCTAATTGTCGCACCACCAACCCATGACCGAGCGCCCGTTCCTGAATCCACGCGCCAACCCCGGCGCTGGCCGCGAAGGATTCCTTCGTCGCCTTGTCCCGCACCAATTCCAACGCCCCGATCAAGCCGACCCCCCGCGCCTCGCCGATGAAGGGGCGCGCCGTGTGCGCCGCCAACATCCCCTGAAACGCCGGGGCAAGGGCGCGCACATGGCCGACAATGTCGCGTTCGGCATAAATCTTCAAGGTTTCAAGGGCAACCGCCGCCGCGACCGGATGACCCGCATAAGTAACGCCGTGACCGAAAATACCGATTTTTTCGCTCTCAGCCACCAATTCGCGATAAATCCGCTCATTCACGATGGTGGCGGATATCGGCAAATACGCCGATGACAATTGTTTGGCAAGGGTGATGATGTCGGGTTCGAGACCATAGGTCGTCGACCCGAACATCGAGCCGGTGCGCCCGAACCCGGTAATGACCTCGTCCGCGATCAACAACACGTCGTACTTGCGCAAAACCGCCTGAATCTTCTGGAAATATGTCCGGGGCGGCACGATCACGCCCCCGGCCCCCTGGACCGGTTCGGCAATGAAGGCGGCAACCGTATCCGGGCCTTCGCGTTGAATGAGGGATTCGAGATTTTCCGCCAGACGGGTCGCGAAATCTTCTTCGCTTTCGCCCGGTTTTGCGAAACGATAATGGTGCGGGCAATCGGTGTGGCGCACCGCGTCGATGGGCAGATCCCAATCGCGGTGATTGTTGGGCAGGCCGGTCAAACTGGCCGATGCCACGGTGACACCGTGATAGCCCTTCATCCGGGCGATGATCTTTTTCTTGCGATACCGGCCCAGAGAGTTATTGAAATACCAAACCAGCTTCACGGCGGCATCGTTCGCTTCCGACCCGGAATTGGCGAAGAGCACGCGGGCCATCGGCACCGGCATCAGGGCCAGCAGCCTTTCGGCGAGTTCCGCGCCGACATCGTGGCCGCGCCCGGCGAATTGATGGTAATAGGGCAGGCGGCGCATCTGATCGGCCGCAGCCTTCACCAACCGTTCTTCGCTGAACCCGAGAGAGGCGCACCACAGACCGCTCATCGCTTCGATATAGTCTTTGCCATCCTCGTCGAACACACGGATCCCATCACCACGGGTGATGATCAAAGGTCCGGTTGTCTCGAATCGTTTCAGATTCGTATAAGGATGCAAGACCGATGCACGATCGCTACTGGCAGCCGAATTGGCTCTCGAACTCATCTCAAGGACTGCCCTCCGGGTTGTCGAGCCATATACGGGTGGTATTTGCGCCTAGATGCAGCGATTCGATGGAATCGATGTCATAATCGGCCCCTTGGAGACGTTCTTTTTACGATTATCGCCCCGAGCGCCACAGATGTTAAGAATGCGACTTATTCAGTTACCGGTGGCACCCAACCGTCCGGGTCGTCGAGGAAGGATTTGATCGCCTGATATTGGGCCGGGGTGAAACTGCCCTGGCGATCGGCATGGGCCAGAACGTCGTGCCACGTGGCAAGCCCGTGAAGCGCCACCCCGATTTCGCCCAGACACGCGGTCGAGGATGGGAAAATGCCGTAATGAAACACGACGAACGTATGGGCGACCGTAGCCCCGGCCTCGCGCAAGGCATTGATGAAATTGATCTTGGACGTGCCCTCGCTCGCCAGATCTTCGACCAGAAGGACGCGCGCCCCTTCGTTGAAATGGCCTTCGATCTGGGCCATCCGCCCGAATCCCTTGGGTTTCTTGCGGACATAGAGCATGGGCAGGGACAGCCGTTCGGCCAGCCATGCGGCAAAGGGAATACCCGCCGTCTCGCCACCCGCCACCGCATCGAGGGATTCGAACCCGATGCGCCGCTCGATCATTTCAGCGCCCAGATCCATCAACTTGCGCCGGGCGCGCGGAAACGAGATCAGACGGCGGCAATCGATATAGACGGGGCTTTTGCGGCCGGAGGTAAAGGTGAAGGGATGTTCGGGATTGAAATGCACCGATTTCGTTTCCAACAGGATACCGGCCGTGATTTCTGCCGCCATCGCTTCAAAAGACTGATCCCACCCGGTCATGCCACCATCCCCCCTCAAATCCAAACCCGCCTGTCCTAGCGCCGTTCGCGCCCGGATGCAAGATGGGCTCGCCTGCATTCCGCCTCTGCGCGGGGGATGCAGGTTTCGCTTGATCGGCGTATCCTACATCGGTAAGTCACTATACCCTGATCCGCCCGCGCTGAAAATCCGGCCCCCGCCTGCCTAGAAAGCCCCGACCATGCCGATCACCCCGGCCCAACGCGCCGAAATCGACCAGCAACGGACCCAAAGCCATCAGACCCGCCGGGCGACGGCCCCCGGACTTGAGGAAATCCTCTATCAGGCGATGCCGGTTTTGGATCACGGCTTCGTGCGGGTCGTGGATTATATGGGCGACGACGCCGCCATCGTCCAGGCGGCGCGGGTCTCCTACGGGCGCGGCACCAAGAAGCTGAGCGAGGATTCGGCCCTCATCGCCTATCTGATGCGCCATTACCATTCGACCCCGTTCGAGATGTGCGAGATCAAACTCCATGTCAAATTGCCGATTTTCGTCGCCCGCCAATGGATCCGGCACCGCACCGCCAACGTGAACGAGATTTCGGCGCGCTATTCCATCCTCGACAATGAATTCTACCTGCCCGCCCCGGACCATCTGGCCGCCCAGGCACGCGTCAATCGCCAGGGCCGCGGCGATGTGCTGACGGGGGACGAGGCGGCGACGGTCATGGCCCTGCTGCGCGATGACGCGACGCGGGCCTATGATCATTATACCGACATGCTGAACGAGGATGAAACCGGGGCACCGAAAGATCCGGCGCGCCTGGGCCTCGCCCGCGAATTGGCGCGGATGAATCTGTCGCTCAATTTCTATACCCAATGGTATTGGAAGACGGATCTGCATAATTTCATGCATTTCCTGCACCTGCGCGCCGACGCCCATGCCCAATATGAAATCCGGGCCTATGCCGATTGCCTGATCGGGGTCCTCGACCGCTGGGTCCCGGCGGCAGCCTCCGCCTTCCGCGCTTACCGCCTGGGGGGCACCACCCTCTCGGCAGGCGGCCTTGCCGTGGTGCGCCAGATGCTGGACGGCAAAACCGTCACCCGCGAAGAATCCGGCCTGAGTTCACGGGAATGGGGAGAGTTGATGGCGTTGTTGGGGCGGGGCAATCAATAAGATTGCCGGTCAAAGACACCATTTTACCCATTTATAAATCCCACAAAAAACAACACCCGCCGAGAAATCTCTCGGCGGGTGTCTCGTTTCATCACCCCCACAACCAACGGGATGCGCGCCGGTTGCCGGGGATGGATTCAGCCGAACGACGGGTGACGTACCGCAGTCCTTGATCGGCCGCACTGACGGTTAGAGGTAGCTCCCCTCGTGCCCGTCAGCGATCCCGAGTACGGCAGTAGCCACCGGCAGTTCTTGTGACGTTGACACAGGATCACCTCCTTTCAGTCGTTGAAGACGAGGATGATCCTAAACTGCGTTTTTGCATTCTTGCAAGGCTTAAATGCAAAAACCGGGGGACAGCGGGTGCTTTATCCAGAAATTCACACAAAACACCCGCATCACCTGTGTCAATGATCAAACATTCACGCTTTAATGGGCGTCGGCCCAACTGCGCGCGGTGCCGGTTTCGACCACCAACGGCACGGACAGGGTCAGGACCGGGTCGCAGGCCCGTTCCATCACATCCTTGATCAGCGGGGCGGCCCCCTCCACCTCGTCTTCCGGCACTTCGAAGATCAGTTCGTCATGCACCTGAAGCAGCATCTTGGTCCGAAGCCCGGCATCCTTCAGGGCCCCCGGCAGGCGAATCATCGCCCGTTTGATGATATCCGCCGCCGATCCTTGCAAGGGAGCATTGATCGCCGCCCGTTCGGCAAAGGCCCGGCGCGCGCCGTTACTGTCCTTGATCCCGGTCATGAAGCATTTGCGGCCGAAAATCGTCGTGACATAGCCATGTTCCCGGCAAAACGCCTTCGTGCGTTCCATATAATCCTTGATGCCGGGGAATTTCGCCATATAGGCCTTGATGTAATCCGACGCTTCGCCCTGCGGAATCGACAATTGCTGGGCAAGGCCGAAGGCGCTGATCCCATAGATGATGCCGAAATTGATCGCCTTGGCCCGGCGGCGGATCATCGGATCCATCCCCGCCACCGGCACGCCGAATACTTCCGACGCGGTCATGGCGTGAATGTCGATGCCGTCCTTGAACGCCTGACGCAGGCTAGGCAGGTCGGCGACATGGGCGGCTAGGCGCAGTTCGATCTGGGAATAATCCGCCGACAACAGGACATGGCCCGGTGCCGCGACGAAGGCACTGCGGATTTTGCGGCCTTCTTCGCTGCGGATCGGGATATTTTGGACGTTCGGTTCCGACGAGGCAAACCGCCCGGTCGAGGTGGCGGCCAAGGCGAAGGAGGTATGAACCCGGCCGGTTTTGGGGTTGATCTGATCGACCAGGGCGTCGGTGTAGGTGGATTTCAATTTCTGCAATTGCCGCCAATCCAACACCCGTTGCGGCAGGGGGTGCAGCGGGGCAAGATTTTCCAACACCCCCGCATCGGTGCCATAGGCCCCCGTCTTGCCTTTCTTACCGCCGGGCAGGGCCAGCTTGTCGAACAGGATTTCACCCAATTGCTTGGGGGAACCGACATTGAACGCGGTCCCGGCCAATTCCTGAATTTCCCCTTCGAGCCGGATCATCCGTTCGCCGAAATCCTGCGACAGATGAGCCAGCACATCCCGGTCGACCAGGATGCCGTCCCGTTCCATCCGGGCCACGATCGGCGGCAGGGGGCGTTCGATCGTCTCGTAAAACCGCACCATCCGTTCGGCCAAAAGCCGGGGTTTCAACAGCATATGCAGGCGCAGGGTATAATCCGCATCCTCCGCCGCGTAATCGCAGGCGGCGGCCAGCGGGACCACGGCAAAGCCCTTGTGATTCTTGCCGGTGCCCGCGACATCGCCGTATTTGATCATGCTATGGCCGAAATAAAGCCCGGCCAATTCGTCGAGCCCCATCCCATGGGCCCCCGCCTCCAACACATGGGCGATCAACATGGTGCAATCGATCGGGGCCATGTCGATGCCCAAACCCTTCATAATCTGAATATCATATTTGGCGTTATGGGCCACTTTGAGGACGGACGGGTCTTCCAACAGATCCTTCAGCCGAGCCACAGCCTCGGCGCGCGGCACCTGGACCGGCGGTTCGGTCTTCTGACCGAGATCCAACTCGCCCAAGCCCGCACTGACATGGCCGACCGGGACATAGCAGGCCCGGCCCGGTGCGGTCGCCAGGGAAAACCCGACCAACTCGGCCCTGACCGCATCGATCGAGGTGGTTTCCGTATCGAACGCCACCGTACCGACCGCGCGCGCCTCGGCGATCCACCGATCGAGGGCGGCCAGATCCTGCACCAGTTCATAGCGTTTTTCCGCACCGGCAAGATCGACCGGTGCGGCCTCGGCGATCCCATCGGCCGGGGCCTCATCCGCACCGGGTGCGGACGGCACGGCATCATCCGGGGTCGTAGCCCCCGCCATGGTCGGCGGGCGGGTCTGGATCCGGGCGATCAATTGGCGGAACCCCTGCGCGCGCAGGAAGGTCAAGAGTTTTTCCCGATCGCAGGGGCGCAGGCGCAGCGCGTCCAACGGCACCGGCACCGGCGCATGGGCGTCGAGCCGGACGAGGCGTTGGGACAGGCGCGCCATCTCGGCATGGTCGATCAGGGATTGGCGGCGTTTGGGCTGCTTGATCTCGCCGGCGCGGGCGAGCAGGGTTTCGAGATCGCCGTAGGTATTGATCAATTCGGCGGCGGTCTTGATCCCAATGCCCGGCACACCCGGCACGTTATCGACCGAATCGCCGCACAGGGCCTGCACATCCACCACCCGTTCGGGGCCGACCCCGAATTTTTCCCGTACTTCGTCCGGGCCGATCACGCGCTGCTTCATGGCGTCCAACATCGTGACCGACGGGCCGACCAATTGCATCAGATCCTTGTCCGACGACACGATCGTGACCGCGGCCCCGGCCTCGACCCCGAGGCGGGCATATGTGGCGATGAGATCGTCGGCCTCGTAATTCTTCAATTCGACCTGGGCCACGTTGAAGGCTTCGGTTGCCTCGCGCACGATATTGAATTGCGGGATAAGCTCGGGCGGCGGGTCGGGGCGATGGGCCTTGTAGGCGTCGTAAAATTCGTTGCGGAACGTCACGCGCGAGACGTCGAACACGACCGCGATATGATCGGCATCGGTTTCATCGATCAGCTTCAGCAACATATTGCAAAAGCCCATCACCGCATTGACCGGCGTGCCGTCCGCCCGGTTCAGGGGCGGCATCGCATGGAATGCGCGGAAAATGAACCCGGACCCGTCGATCAAAAACAGATGACGCGGCCCCTCTCGCCCCGCCTCGCCGGGTCCGGCCACCCCATCAACCATGGCCGTGATCGTCCTGGGCCGTCCCGCTCAACACATAAAGCCTGGAACAATACGGACATTGAATCTCGTTCGTGGGTCCGATCGTCAAAAAGACCCGAGGATGGCCCAAGGTCCCCCCGTCACAGGCGACGGTGCGGGAAGAGGCCAAAATCGTCTCAAATGCAGGTTTTGGGGTAGATTTCGGGGCAGTCATCGGCACGCTCGTTCCTTGATAAAGACAATAAGAGAAGCCAAGAGAGATCGAGAGAGTTTCGGCTCAAACAAGATGCGCGCCGGATCATGCCCGATTTTGCGACAAAGATCACGCCCGCGATTGCTGCGCAGGATTGACCCGTGCCCCGTGCAGATGCTACCCATGGGGCCAATCATCATGCAGACCTCATCTTCTCCCGCCCCCACGGGCCGTCCCGCCGCCTCGACAGGCCAGCCGGATTTCGCCATCGAGCTCAAGGGTCTTTCGAAGACCTATCAACCGCGCGGCAATGCCGGGCCGGTCGTCGCCCTCGATCGGATCGATCTTGCGATTCCGCGCGGGGCCATGTTCGGGCTTTTGGGACCGAACGGGGCTGGGAAATCGACCACGATCAATATTCTGGCCGGTCTCGTGGTCAAATCAGGCGGCTATGCCCGGATTTGGACCCACGACATCGACAAGGCCCCCCGCAACGCGCGGGCCGCGATCGGCATCGTACCCCAGGAACTGAATATCGATCCGTTCTTTACCCCACTCGAACTCTTGGAATTGCAAGCAGGCCTTTACGGCGTGCCGAAGGCCAAGCGCCAGACCAAGGCGATTTTGGAGGCGGTCGGCCTCTTGGACAAGGCGGACGCCTATGCCCGCACCCTGTCCGGGGGGATGCGGCGGCGGCTGATGGTGGCGAAGGCGATGGTCCATGCGCCGCCGATTCTGGTTCTGGACGAACCGACGGCCGGGGTCGATGTCGAATTGCGCCAACATCTGTGGCGCTATATCCGGCAGTTGAACGCCCAAGGCACCACGATCCTTTTGACCACCCATTATTTGGAAGAGGCCCAGGAACTCTGCGATCGGATCGCGATCATCAATAAGGGCAAACTCGTCGCCTGCGACACGACGGCTGCCCTGGTCGCACGGGTCGATGCCAAGGAAATGATCCTGACCGTCGCACCACACCCCGGCCCGATCCCGGCATCCCTCGCCCATCTCGGCCTCACCCAACCGGACCCCGGCCATCTCGTCCTGCATTACCGGCCGAGCCAGACCGAACTCGGCCCGATTCTGGGGGCGATTACCGGGGCCGGCTATCATCTGATCGACGTGTCGACGGCGGGGGCAAGCCTTCAGGATATATTCCTGCAATTGACCCGCTCGGATCGGTCGGCGGCCTGATATGGGCATCGGGGGCCACGCATCCGCGTTCAAGGGGCTTCTGGCGGCGGGTCTGTTCGCCACCCTGCTGGGGGGATGTGCCACCCCGGAATTTGCCGGGCCCATAAGCACACAGGACCGGATCGCGACCGCCGACCATGGCGGGGGCTACGACCCCGGATGATGCC
>DAISJD010000048.1:0-19929 GCA_036821645.1 Aliidongia sp. | reverse complement strand
ATTCTTGGGTCGATGTCCGGGACAAGAAACAGTCGGTTCTGACCCGCGTCTTAAAGGCGGGCGACGTCTATAACGCCCCCGCCAGCGATACGCTCACCCTGCGCACCGGCAATGCCGGGGGGATCCAAATCGAAGTCGACGGCAAGTCCTTGGGCAATCTGGGCTCGATCGGTCAGGTCAAGCAAATCGCCCTCGATCCGAGCAAACTTGCCCCCTAGCCCGGCCCGACGCCCGATCGGTCGCCCGCGTTGCACGCAATGCACGGGCCGGACCGCGAACCAGGGCTTTTGCTTGATGTGCAAACGCGGTATATGGGGGGCCTCATACCCTTACGCGGAAAGTGTCAGCCCATGAGCGTGCGCCCGTATCGCGACGTTATTCGGCGCAAAAGCCGCCAGATCCGGGTTGGTTCGGTTCTGGTCGGCGGCGATGCCCCGATTTCCGTTCAAACCATGACCAACACCCTCACCACCGATGTGGACGGCACCCTGGCCCAGATCAGGGCGGCGGCGGATGCCGGTGCCGATATCGTGCGGGTTTCCTGTCCCGACGAAGACTCGACGGCGGCCCTGAAACAGATCGTCAAGGGATCTCCCGTTCCACTCGTCGCCGATATTCATTTCCATTACAAACGCGCGATCGAAGCGGCCGAGGCGGGTGCCGCCTGTCTGCGGATCAATCCCGGCAATATCGGTTCGGCCGAACGGGTGCGTGAAGTCGTCACGGCGGCCAAGGACCATGGCTGTTCGATCCGCATCGGGGT
Source organism: Aliidongia sp. (assembly GCA_036821645.1). Lineage (GTDB taxonomy): Bacteria > Pseudomonadota > Alphaproteobacteria > ATCC43930 > CGMCC-115725 > DAISJD01. Next base: position 19,166 of record DAISJD010000048.1, on the reverse strand, counting down.
CAATGCCGGTTCGCTCGAACGGGAATTGCTGGAACGCTACGGCGAACCCTGTCCCGAGGCGATGGTCGAATCGGCCCTGACCCATGCGCGAATCCTTGAAGACAATGATTTCTTCGAGTTTAAAATCTCGTGCAAGGCCTCCGACGTGTTCCTCGCCGTCGCCGCCTATCAGGGTTTGGCCGAGGCGTGCGATTACCCGCTGCATCTCGGCATTACCGAGGCGGGGGCCCTGCGCATGGGGACCGTCAAATCGTCCATCGGCCTCGGCGCCCTGCTCTGGGCGGGGATCGGCGATACGGTGCGCGTCTCGTTGTCGGCTGAACCGGTCGAAGAAATCAAGGTCGGCTACGATATCCTGAAGGCCTTGGGTCTGAGGCGTCGCGGGGTCACGGTGATTTCGTGCCCGTCCTGCGCCCGGCAGAATTTCCCCGTCATCAAGACCGTCGAACTGATCGAAGAAGCCCTCTCCCACATCACCACCCCGATGACCCTGTCGATCATCGGCTGCGTCGTGAACGGGCCGGGCGAGGCACGGGAAACCGATATCGGCTTTACCGGCGGCGGCAACAACACCCATCAGGTCTATCTGAACGGGGCGCAGGCCCACCGGCTGAAAGACCAGAATATCGTCGATCATCTGGTCAAACTGGTCGAAGAAAAGGCCGCCGCCATCAAGGCTGCAGAAGCCGCCGCCGCCAGCACCGCCTCTTAGCCATCGACACCGCCATCGGGTCGTCGCTTCCCCCGTGCCAGCAGGGCGGGGGGAGGGGACGGCCTTTTTTCACCCCCGAACGCACGCCCCCATCTGGATCGGGCATTTTTGGATTGGTACGCATCATGGCACAGCTTCAAGCGGCACGCGGCACGCAAGATCTTCTCCCCGCCGAGGCGCGTCGCCATCGCATCGTCACCGAAACCGCCCTCAAGATCGCGGCACGCTATGGCTTCGGCGAAATCGTGACGCCGATCTTCGAATTTACCGAAGTCTTCGCGCGCCCCATCGGCGAGGCGACCGATATTGTCTCGAAGGAAATGTACACGTTTCGCGATCGGGGCGACGAAGAGATCACGCTGCGCCCCGAAGGGACGGCTGGGGTCGCCCGCGCAGTTCTGTCCAACAGCCTCACCCAATCCCTACCGCTGAAACTCTTCTATAGCGGTCCGATGTTTCGCTACGAACGCCCGCAAAAGGGGCGTTACCGGCAATTTCATCAGATCGGTGCCGAATTGATCGGCCCCGCCCAACCTCAGGCGGATATCGAAGTCATCGCCCTTGCAGCTGAGATCCTCGATCGTTTGGGCGTCTTGAAAGAGTGTCGTCTCGAACTCAACACCTTGGGTGATACGGAAAGCCGGGCCGCCTATCGGACAGCACTCGTCGCCTATCTCACCGATCATGCAGCGGGTTTGAGCGCTGAAAGCCGCGACCGTCTGACCCGCAACCCCCTACGGGTGCTGGATTCCAAGGATGCGGGCGATCAGGCGATCGTTGCCAATGCCCCCGCCTTCGACGATTATCTGAACGAGACCTCGCGGAAATTCTTTCAGGATGTCTGTCGCGGGCTCGACGCGCTCGGCATTGTCTATACCCGCAACCAACGGCTCGTGCGGGGGCTCGATTATTATTGCCATACGGCGTTTGAATTCATCACCACCGCCCTCGGCGCCCAAGGCACCGTGTTGGGCGGCGGGCGCTATGACGGGTTGATCGGCAAACTGGGCGGGCCCGAAACGGCGGCGGTCGGCTGGGCCGGAGGGGTCGATCGGCTCGCCCTGTTGATGGCGGAACCAGCCCCGCAGGATCGCCCCATCGCGGTCATTCCCGTGGGCGAGGCAGCCATGATCCCCGCCTTGCGCCTGACCCAAAACCTGCGCAAGGCAGGCCATTGCGTCGATCTCGGCTATAGCGGCAATCTTGGCAAACGCCTGACGCGGGCCAATAAACTGAATGCCCGCTTGGCCGTGATCTTGGGCGATAGCGAGGTCGCAGACGGGACCGTCACGCTGCGCGATCTCGATCGGGGGACCCAGGAAACCGTCGCCGAAAAAGCGCTTGAAACCTGGCTCAGCACCCATGCAAGCGGCCCGGGCGCGGTCCCGACCAAGGGGGAAACGGTCTCCTGAGGGCAGGAAACCCCATCCCGCTGGTTTTCGCCTCTTGAATAGAATGACGTGACTGATATGGATCCAGAAACTTTTCGCTATCGTCTCAATATCCTGGTAAAACGCCACGCAGAATTGCGCGACCTTTTGGCTGGTACGGTCGATTCCGGCAATTTTAGCAAACTTTCCAAAGAATATAGCGATCTCACCCCCATCGTCGAAGCCATCGAAGCCTTGGATGCCGCCCAGCGCGACATGGCCGATCTTGCCGCCCTCGTCGCCGACAACAGCGATCCCGAGATGAAGGCCCTCGCCGAAGACGAGTTCCTGGCCTTGAAGGGCCGGATCCCCGTCCTCGAACGGCAGATCCAGGTCTTGCTTTTGCCGAAAGACGAGGCCGATGAAAAAAACGCGATTCTCGAAGTACGGGCCGGCACCGGCGGCGAAGAAGCCGCCCTCTTCGCAAGCGTTCTCTTCCGCATGTATCAACGCTATGCCGAACAACACGGGTGGCGGTTCGAAACGTTGAGCCTTTCCGAAACCGGCCTTGGCGGCTATCGCGAGGCCAGTGCGACCATCACCGGGCGCGGCGTGTTCGCCCGGCTGAAATTCGAGTCCGGCGCCCACCGGGTGCAGCGCGTACCCGAAACCGAAACCCAGGGCCGCATCCATACCTCCGCCGCCACGGTCGCCGTCCTGCCCGAAGCCGAGGAGGTCGATATCGTGATCGAAGACAAGGATCTGCGCATCGATGTCTATCGTTCGTCCGGGCCGGGCGGGCAATCGGTCAATACCACCGACAGCGCCGTGCGCATCACCCATTTGCCGACCGGGCTCGTGGTCATCCAACAAGACGAAAAATCCCAGCACAAGAACAAGGCAAAGGCGCTCAAGGTGCTGCGCTCGCGGCTCTATGACCTGGAACGCCAAGCCTTGGATCAGGCCCGCGCCGCCGACCGCAAGAGCCAGGTGGGCAGCGGCGACCGGTCCGAACGGATCAGAACCTATAATTTCCCCCAAGGCCGGGTGACGGATCACCGGATCAATCTCACCCTCTATAAGATCGACAAGGTGATTGCCGGGGAAGCCCTCGACGAGTTTATCGAAGCCCTCATCGCCACGGATCAGGCGGAACGGCTGGCGGAACTCGCGTGAGCGACGCCGCCGATCAGGATTTCGGCACCCTCGTCGCCTGGGGTGCCGCCCGTCTGACCGCCGCCACGATTGCAGCACCGACACGCGAAGCGCGGCTTCTTTTGGCCCATGCGACCGGCCAGCGCATGGAGACGATCATGGCATGGCCCGAACGCACGGCAACCGCCGAACAGGCCGCACGCTATCGCCAATTCGTCGACCGGCGGGCCGCCCACACCCCTTTTTCCCGCATTACCGGGGTGCGCGAATTCTGGAGCCTGCCCTTCACGCTTGCCCCCGACACGCTCGACCCCAGGGCCGATACCGAAACCTTGATCGAGGCGGTTTTGGCCCGGATCGACGACCGACAGGCCCCGTTGCGGATCGTAGATTTCGGTACGGGCAGCGGCTGCATCCTGCTCAGCCTGCTCCATGAACTGCCGGGGGCGACCGGCCTCGGCATCGATCTCAGCCCCGGTGCCGTCGCAGCATCACGCCATAATGCAGCACAACTCGGCCTTGATACCCGGGCACAGTTTCAGTGCGGGGATTGGGACGCGGGGCTCTGCGGTCCGTTCGATCTGGTGGTCAGCAATCCGCCCTATATCGAAACGGCAGCCCTCGCAAGCTTGGCCCCCAACGTCCGAGACCATGATCCGATCCTGGCGCTCGACGGCGGTGCGGACGGGCTTGCCCCCTATCGCCGTTTGGTGCCTGCGGCGGCCCGCCTCTTGACCGCCGGGGGGCTCGTCGCGGTCGAGGTCGGGCTTGGACAAGCGGACGCCGTTGCCCAGATGTTGGCCCAGCATCGCTTTGCCGCCATCGCGACGGTTCCCGATCTTGCCGGTATCCAACGGGTGGTTCTCGCACGCCACACCCGTCAAGAATGCATCAACAGCACGGCACGGAACGCGCCCATCTGAAAATAACAGTTGGAATGCGGCCCCGTCCCGTCTAGGGTCTTATGCGTTGCGGTTGATGGTCCAGGATCCTTGTTTCTCGGGGATTTGGTGGATTTTGGGCGTTGAGGCCCGCATTGTCATTCGCTCTGGGGCATTCGCCTGGGGCATTCGGTCCGAGGCGTTCGGTCCGGTCGGATGCCCGGTTGGTTTTGCCCCATAGCCCATTACCGTGATCACACCCGTGAGGGTTTTTCCAATTGTGCTTGTCTCAGTGGAAAAATGCTCTGGTTTTGATTTTATCGTATGAATAACGGTCCAGGCCATACCGCTTGAACCCATCATACTCCAGCCCGTATCAGGTGCCATGAGATCAGGTCCCAATAAACGGTCGCGCGGCCGCAGCAGCAATCCCAATAACGGCGGCCCCCCAGGTCCGCCCATGGGTCCGCCCGGCGGTCGTCCAAGACCCCCCCATCGCTCTCAAACCTTTGACAGCAATGGTCCCGGCATAAAAATTCGCGGCAACGCCTATCAAGTCTTCGAGCGATACGTGGCCCTCGCCCGCGAGGCGGCATCCTCGGGCGACCGTGTCGCTGCCGAGAATTTTTATCAACATGCCGAGCATTACTTCCGCATCATGAACGCCAATGGGGAAAATCCAAGCCATTTGGCGGCGCGTCCGATGAACCCGGCCGATCTCGATGCGGAACAGCCCGAAATCGCGGAAATCATCGAAACGCAGCAGCCTCTGCCCCCGTTGCCTGACACACCGCAACCCCAATAGATTGCTGAGAAATTCGGTCACAATCCCGACTTTGCCCGGATGCAGAGCCTGCGCATTGTGACCGAATTGAGCGTTTTTGTAAAAATAAACCATGAATTGATTGTTTAATCAGTCTTTCTTAAGATCTCCTCCTTTAGATTAATTCATTATTCCGCCACAAAGACCTTGAATGACGCCAAACAAACTGACGCCTGAAACGAACCAACAAGTGACGACGCCCCCTGCAACCATGGTCAAGCCCCGCTCAAACGCGACACGACAAGACTGGTATCGACATCGGGAGTTATCGCAGCGTTGACGATGATGGAATTGGCCCAACCGAGACTCGTGCCGCGTCCTGGTTTTTCCGTCGGGTGGACCAGCGCCACACTCTTATTGCTGCTTTTCACGACCGGGTTGGTTTTTGCGACATTCCATGATTACGGCGTGACCTGGGATGAGGACGTCCATAATTGGTATGGCGAGTTCGTTCTCAACTACTATCTGTCCGGCTTTCGCGATACACGAGCCCTCACTTGGCTCAATCTCTATAATTATGGCGCTGCCTTCGATATGACGGCGGCTGCCATCAATCGCGTTTCATCTTTCGGTACCTATGAAACGCGCCATCTCCTGAACGGTCTGATCGGCATTCTGGGTTTGATCGGCACGGCAAAACTCGGCCGTTTGATGGCCGGGCCGCGGGCCGGATTTCTGTCCGCCCTGCTTCTTATCGCCATTCCCAATTATTACGGCCAAATGTTCAATAACCCCAAGGATATACCCTTTGCGGTCGCGTCCATTTGGTCGGTTTACTATATGTGCCGGATCGTTCCAGAGCTTCCGCGTCCTGCCATAAGCTTGGTGATCAAACTTGGGTTTGCCATCGGCATGGCCCTTGGCGTGCGCGTGGGCGGGTTGCTGCTGCTCGGCTATGTCGGGCTTGCCGGGTTGGCCTATTGCGTGTGGCTTGGTCTTGAAACCGGTTCTTGGCTGAAACCCGTGCGCGCAGGGCTCACGGCCGGTGCCACGGTTCTCGCCCCGATGCTGCTCATTGCCTATCCTGTCATGTTGTTGTTTTGGCCATGGGCGCAACAGGATCCGATCGGCCACCCGTTAAAAACCCTTGAATTTTTCAGTCACGTCACCTTTCCATTTTATACCTTGTTCGCCGGACGTTATTACCCGGCCAGCGATTTACCCTGGTCTTACCTGCCGACCCATATCGTGTTGGCTTTGCCGGAATTGGTGCTACTACCGGCGTTGCTTGCTCTGCCTTTGTCGCTCGTCGCCTTGTACCGCACAGGACGCGTAACCCGGCGCACGCGGGCGCTACACTATCTCGTCATCGCAACGGCGATCCTGTTTCCGGTCGTCTATGCCGTTACCATCCGGGCCGTTCTCTTCGATGGTATGCGCCATTTTATCTTCGTCCTGCCCCCCTTGGCCGTGGCGGCGGCCTTGGTTGTCGATGCCCTGCTCGAACGGGCCGCCGCCTTCCGGCATAAACGGGTGATGGCCGGACTTGTCGCCTTCTGTGCCGTGCAGCATATCGGGGTCATGATTGCCCTGCACCCGGATGAATATGTCTATTACAATAATTTCGTGGGCGGCGTGAAGGGTGCCGAAACCCTGTTCAAAACCGATTATTGGGGCAATTCCTACGCTGAAGCGGTGCATGGCCTCCAGATGTATCTCGAAACCGAATATGGTGCCGGTTTCGAGGATCATGATTTTTCAATTGCCGTCTGTGGCCCGCCGATTTCTGCCGATTATTTTTTCCCAACCAATTTCATCTTTACTGAAGACCGTGCACACGCCGATTTCTTCATCGCCTTTACCAAAGATGATTGCGACAAATCCCTGTCAGGCAAGGAAGTCTACCGGGTGGAACGGCTGGGGGCGCTGCTCTCCGTCGTGCTGGATCGCCGGTCGATCGAAATGCTGGAAGAAGAAGACGCGATCCAGGCGGCGACCACCCGCCCATCTGGATCCGCGACGCCATGAACCGGGACGAATATCTCAAGATGCACGCGGTGGAAGCCCAGATGTGGTGGTATCGCACCTGCCATCGACATCTCTTGGCCCTTTGGGCACGGCACCGGCCGGACCCGGCGCTGGGCTCTCTACCGATCCTCGATGCCGGCTGTGGGACGGGGGGGTTTCTGGACAAGCTCGCGGCAAGCACGCCCCATCCTGTCGTCGGCCTCGACTATGCACCGCTCGCCGTCGATCTGGCGCGCAGCCGGTCCCACCTGCCGGTGACGGTAGGCTCGATCAACCACCTGCCCTTTGCCGACAATCAGTTTGCGGGTCTGTTTTCCGTCGATGTTCTGTGCCATCGGTCGGTCGATGAGGCCGCAAGCCTGCGGGAGTTTTACCGGGTGCTGGCGCCAGGGGGCACGCTCATTCTCAATCTACCGGCCTATCCCTGGCTCTATGCCGCTCATGACCGGGCCGTGCACACGGCGCGCCGCTATACCGCCGGTGCCATTTTGCCCCCCCTCAGGGCAGCCGGGTTCACGGCAATACGCACGGGCTATTGGAACAGCATCCTCTTTCCGCTGATGGTGGTTCAGCGGAAACTTTTGGCCGCACAAGGGACGGCGAGCGATGTCAAACCCTATCCCTTCATCCTCGACGCGCTGTTTCACCGTCTCACCACCCTTGAAACTTTCGCCATTCGCCGCGGCTTGCGTCTGCCGTTCGGCGGCTCTCTTTTGGTGGTTGCCCGAAAACATGCTTGAACCTCGTGCCCGCCCCGCCATCCGCTATGCGCTCAGCATTGTCATTCCGGTCTATAATGGGGCCGCCTCGATCCCGATCCTGGTCGATGCCCTGCAACAGCTCGATATCCCGGGCGGCCATGAGATCATTTTGGTGGTCGATGGCAGTCCCGATCAAAGCCTCGCCGTCTGTCAGCATTTGGTCGCAACCGCCTGCGTGCCGATCCAACTGATCAATCTCGCCCGCAATTTCGGCGAACATAACGCCGTCATGGCGGGTCTCCATGCCACGCGTGGGGCCCATGTCATCACGATGGATGACGACCTGCAAAACCCACCCTCGGAAGTCTTGAAACTCCTCGCCCATGCCAAGGCCACCGGGGCCGACGTCGTCTATACGTGGTATCAGACCAAACGCCATGCCTCTTGGCGCAATTGGGGCAGCCAGTTCACCAATTACGTCGCCGATATCCTGCTCGATAAGCCCAAAGGGCTTTACCTGTGCAGTTTTCGGTGCATGAACGCGTTTCTCGTCGATCAAATCATTCGCTATACGGGGCCGTTTGCCTATATCGACGGGCTGATCCTGCAATCGACCCAATCGATCGAGCGGATCGAGGTCCTGCATCTGGCGCGCGGGATGGGGGAAAGCAATTACACGATCCGCCGCCTCGTGCGTCTGTGGCTGGCCATGTTCGTGAATTTTTCGGTCATGCCTCTGCGCATCGCGACTGCGGCCGGGATGTTGTTCAGTTTCCTAGGCGCACTTGCCGCAACCATCGTGATCGTCGAAGCCCTGTTCTACCAAACCCCTGCCGGTTGGGCCTCGACCATGGCGGCGTTGCTGCTGCTGTCTGGGGTGCAATTGCTGATCCTCGGCATTGCCGGGGAATATCTGGGCCGCCTGTTCCTGACGGCCAATGGCAAACCCCAATTCATCGTGCGCGAGCACACTGAGACGGACCTGGGAGAAAGACGGCCTACAAAGACCAACCCGGCCACCTGACGGGGGCGACACGCGTCTCTTGCCCTCATCCCTCATGCAATGCCACTTCCAAATCACTTGGTGCCGCCGGTTCCGGCATCACACCGGGCGGGGCTGACTTTTCCCCCGTCCGGGTCCGTGGCAGGCTGATGCAGAATTCGGCAAAGCCCATCGGCTCACCATCGACCCGGATCGTGCCGCGATGTTCGGTGACGATGGTTTCATAGCCGAGCGACAGGCCAAGTCCCGTCCCCTCACCCGGTGGTTTCGTCGTGAAAAACGGCGTGAATAGTTTTTCGCGCACGTCTTTCGTCATGCCGAGGCCGTTGTCGCGGATGGTAATTTCAATGTGATCGCCATGCCCCCGGGTCGAAAGCGATAGGATCGGGCGATAGGTAGGGTCGACGGATTCTCGTACCCGCCGCCCCAGGGAATAAAAGGCATTCGCCAAGAGATTGACCAAAACCCGCATCAAATTCTGGGCAACCACCTCGACCTGTCCGATGTCGGGATCGAAATCCTGCACCATTTCGCAGGTGAAACTGCCATCCTGCGTGCGCATGCCGTGATAGGCCAAGGTCATGGCATCGCCGACCAAACGGTTCGGATCGGTCGGGGCAAATTCCGATGATCCCGTGCGCGAATGCAGCAACATGCTGCGCACGATCGCGTCGGCCCGGCGGCCGTGATGTTCGATCTTCGACAGGTTATCGATGATCATCGTCATCAATTCGCTCTGTTCCTCAAGATCGCCGTCGCGCAGGCTTTGTTGAAAATCATCCAGCAGCCCCCGGGTCAGCAACGAGAAATTATTGACGAAATTCAGGGGGTTTTTGATTTCATGGGCGATACCCGCCGTCAATTGCCCCAACGAGGCCAGTTTTTCGCGCAATACCAACTGGGCCTGGGCCGCACGCAACTGTTCCAGGGAGTGCTGCAAGGCCCCGCTGCGATCCTCAAGGGCGCTGGTGCGTTCCGCCACCATCTGCTCCAGACGGTGGGTATAGGTTTCAAGTTCGGCGCGGGTACGATCCAATTCGGTAAACAGCCGCGCATTGGCAATGGCAATCGCCGCCTGCGATGCCAAAACCTGCAACAATTCGACCCGCTCCGCCGTGAACACGCCGGAGGTCCGGTCATTTTCCAAATAAAGCGCGCCGATGCAGCGCCCTTGATGGATAATCGGGGCGCACAGCACCGACAGCCGCCCGCGCCCCTGCCACCGGGCGCACCGACCGAACCGGGTTTCCCCCGACGCATCCTCGATCACGACCGGCATCAAGGTACTGGTCACGTAACTGACGACATTGACCGGCACGTCGGTTTCAGACAAGGGGCGGCCCAAGGAAAAACTATCCGACACGCCCCCTTCGACGCTGCGTTCGGTCGGCACGGTCAGGCGGCCATTTTCCAATAAAACCAGGGCCGATTGCCGCGCCCCCGCATTTTCCATGGCCAGATCGAGCAACCGTTCGAGCAGACGATCCAACACCAACTCGCCGGAAATCGCCTGGGCCAATTTCGCCACGGTTGCATTGTCGATCCCGGCCACGGTCGTTTTGCCAGCGAAACGCGCCACCTGCTCCGGCATGCCCAGACGATCGCTCAGACGATCCTTCAAGGCGACCGCATGCCACCGGCCCCAAGCATTGCTGGCCGAGCGCCAGGCCGCATCGGCGGCAAGACGGACGCCGTCGGCAGCCAACAGGGATGCCATCCGTTCGGAAATCAAGGCTTGATCCTGGGTAAAACCATTGCTGATCGCGTGTTTCATCGCCCGATCGTAGGCCGCGACCGCCTCGTAGCGCCGACCGCTCAGACGGGCGGATTCTGCATTCAACAAATCGGCCCGATGGGCATAATTCATCGGGGCTTCCCGGGCCCAGGACTGCATCCATCGGCGATTGCGAGCCAAATACCAACGCGCCTTAAGACGACGGGTCTGGGAAAGCTTCGGCCATAATTCGCAATAAGCCAAACTCTGATAGGTGACGTAAAACGGCACCCAGATCTGACCGTTCAAACTATCGAACAACCGTTCGATTTCGGAACAAGCCTTCAGCACCGCCTCATAGTCGCGTTCGTGCCAACTCCAGAACAGGCATAAACATTGGCTATAGCAAAACGACGTGTAGTCGCGCAGGTCCATCAAATGGCGGCGGACCGTTTCTTCATCGAAAGCCGCAGCATCCGCCGCCTCTTTGGAGCCCGGCTTCATCAACCGGGTGAAGGTCCGCTCCATCACGCCCAGCAGCATGGCCGACTTATCCTGGCGATGGCGCCCGCACAGCGACCGGTACAAGGTCACGCGATTGCTCAGATCTTCCAGATTTTGCCCGGCGACGAACTGAAAAGCGCAATACCACCACAGACAATAGGACCAATATTCGAGATCCCCCGTCTCAAGCGCCTCTGCCGCCCCTTCGAGAAAGCGCGGCGGCCCATAGGAGATCGGTTCTTTCCACGGACTGATGAAGACGGCGAAAGAAAAATTGGATCGGATCCGAATGGACCGCGCCTGGAACCGATTGACGATGAAGCTCGAAATTTTGGCAAACTTCATCGCTTCGGCCGCGCGACCGAAGACGGTGATTTGAATGAGACCCCAGGTTTGAAAGCCGAACGCCGAATCCGCCGTCACCCCATAGCGCAAGGATAATTCGACCCCGCGCAGCATCATCAAGGCAAAAAGATTAGGCTTGGTGAAATAGGCCGATGAAGCCGTGCGCAACCAAATGCGCAACATCGCCCGTTTCTTCGGATCGACCATCTCCGGCAGGTTTTCGATCTCTTGCGCGCTAAACCGGGACAATCGCATCGCAACCCGCACGATCGCCCAAAGAACGGCAAGCTTGCCGGGATTTTCCGGCAATTTTTCATCGACCCACATCCCCGCCAACAGGGCGATCGAGACGGCGGGTTCGTACTGCACGCTGCTATTGTAATATTGGATCAGGAGTTCAAGCACCTGGATCCGATCGAAAATTGTGAGGGCTCGGTCGAGTGCCGCCCGCGCCAACCGTTCGGTCGCCTCATGATCGCCCGTGAGATAGGCGATCTCAGCCGAGGTATAGGCGAGATCGAAATCGACCTTGGCATCGCCAAGCCCCTCGGCCATTTCACGGGCGATCGCCACATATTGACCCGCCGGGGCATAAGCGGCGGAAGCCTGGGCCTTCAGAGCAGCGCGCAAGTTGAGATCCGTCAGTTCTTGACGTTCCTGCTTCGTATGGCGCAGTTTGCGGGCGATATTGAGATGATTGACGATATCGAACAGGCGTTCTTCAAACTGTGACGGTGAGAGCCGCGCCGCCAACAACGACCCGATGCGCCCATGCAGGCGCGGTCGGTTGTCGATCGGGATCCGTTGATAGGCGCTGTCTTGGATGCGATCATGGGCAAACCGCCATTCCCCCGGCAACTCCGTCTCAATCACCAGACTTTCGGTAATGGCCTGACCGAAATCGCGCAAAACCTGTTCCGTCGGCTGGTCCACCACCAAGGACAAAGTATCGAGATCGAATCGGCTGCCGATGGCGGCCGCATATTCCAAGAGCCGCACCGTCACCGACGGCATGCTGCTGATCCGGTCGGACACCAGGGTTAAAACATTATCGGTAACATCCTGACTGCGCACGGCGGCAAGATCCCACCGCCACCGACCGGCACGATCGTCGAAACGCAATAACTCCTTACGATCCAATGCCTTGATAAACTCGCCGACGAAGAAGGCATTGCCCTTGGTTTTCGCCAGAACCAGATCGGCAAGGGGGCGGACCTCGTCGAACTCGACATGCAGCGTATCGGCCAGCAAGCGGCAAATGGCGGTCGACGGCAAAGGACCTAACGTTTGGCGATACCAACCGCGCCCCTCTTCCAAAAACCGATCGATGGCCCCGCCCGGTTCGATCTCGTTATCGCGATAGCCGATAATGAACAGGACATATTTCAGTTCCGGCGTGACCAACAGATGCCGAATGAGTTCGAGGCTGGCGCTATCCGCCCATTGTAGATCGTCAAGAAACAAGACGAGCGGCGAATCAGGCCGGGCGAGCGCCGCCATGAATTGCTGCATCACCAGATTGAACCGCACATCGGCCTCGGCCAGACCCAATTGCGGCGGTTCCGGCTGTTTGCCCAACAGCAATTCCATCTCTGGAACGACATTGATGATGATCTGGCCGTTACTGCCGATCGCCGAGAGCAAGTGCCGCCGCCATGCCGCGGCGGCCGGGCCCAGGGCCAAGAGCTGACGCGACAATTCCCGCAAGGCCAGAATGATCGCACTATAGGGAACCGCACGCTGAAGAAGATCGAACTTCCCCGACGCGACATGGCCGCCGATATCGTAGGCACGCCCCCGGATCGCGTCGGCAAGCGAAGATTTACCGATCCCGGCGGGACCACCCACCGTCAAGACCACCCGATCGCCGGACGAAGCACGTTCGAAAGCCTCGGCCAGAACGACGAGTTCCGCCTCACGCCCATAAAGGATATTGGGTATGCGCAGATTTTGCGGGATGTCGTGACGCCCGATCGCAAACGGCTCGATCGTGCCGAACCGCTTGAGCGAATCGAGACAGGATTCGAGATCGGTACGCAGGCCAAAAGCACTTTGATAGCGATCGGACGGATCTTTCGCCAACAGTCGGCCCACGATCCCGGCGAGGGTCGATGGCACGAAATCCGGCCAAGACGGATCGAGGGCAATGATCGCATGAAAGAGTTTGGCCTGATCATCCCCTTGAAACGGGAAATTTCCCGTCAAAAGCCGATAGAGAATGACCCCCACCTGCCAAAGATCGCTGCGATGATCGGTGGTCCGCGCGATGCGTCCGGTCTGTTCCGGGGCAATATAGGCCGCAGCCTCGGCACCAGGATTGGCAATCAGTTCGCCATCCGCCTCGCCCAGTCGATGCACCAAGCCATATCCGGCAAGCTTGATACCCCCCGACGGGTCGCACAACACCGTCTGAAGCGACAGATTGCGATGGATGAGACGCTGGCCATGGAAACCGCCCACAGCCTTGGTCAGGGCGATTGCGATCGGCAGAAACCAGTCCAAGCCCGCAGGTCCGGCCGGGGCAAGTGCAGAGAGAGGGCCTGCACCGGGGAAATCCTTCAGGATCAAACTGATCGCCTCGTCATGGGCGATGAGATCGACGGGAACAAGCGCCTCCGCATCGTCGATCCGGTCGGCAAGATCAAGCGCACGGCGCAGCGTCCCTCCGGTCGATTGTTCGACCAGGACCGTCACACCATCCGATTCACGCACCATTCGAACCAAGGTCCAAGGACCATTATGGGCAATGAGGTCGGAGTCACGAAAGCCAGGTACCAAAATCATGCGACCAACCAGACGAGGCGCCCAGGAGCAGAGCAAGCCGCAACAGAGTTAAAAAAGCAGACGAAACCATCCTGATACGACACTAACGCGTGTGCCCTGCAAGTGAAAGCGCCTTTGGGCCACTTTATCAAATTTTTCAATCACGATCACCTGAATGATGAACGTCAATAGACCACAATGCGCGTAAATAAACAGGCTAGTGCGCAGTTTTCCAACCTACGCAATAATGATCAGACCGAAAGATAAATACACTTATATTTCATCGTCTTTGTCATATTTCAGGCATGGTGCCACGCAACTTGTGTTCACCCGCACCGAAGCGGTCGACTGAACACAAGATCATCACAGACAGTCCCGGAGATAGATCGGCAAAACAACCGTGGGGTGCTTTACGCCTTCAATTTATACCCGACGGCAAAAAGCCGCCAGCACAAGGCCAAGAGTGCCGCGTCGAGGAGTACCAGGACCGTCATGCCAACGGCGAGCGAGGCGTCGTGCTGCCCCGTAAAGCCATAGCGAAACCCATCGATGGCATAGAAAAACGGATCGAGATGGACGATAACGCCCCAGGGTCCCGGCAGCGCATCGACCGTGTAGAACGTGCCGGAAAGGAAAGACAACGGCACCACGATAAAGTTGGTCACGGCGGCAATGTGATCGAATTTTTCCGACCAAATGCCTCCCAAAACCCCAATCGTCGACAGAAACAAGGTCGCAAAAAAGCCGTAGAACCCGATTGCCCAAAGATGGGTCGGGGTCAACGGCACGAACGGCACCATGGCAAGGCCGACGGCACACCCAACCACAAGCCCCCGCGTGGCACCGCCGAACGCAAGCGCAATCGTCACCTCGAACGCAGAAAGCGGCGGCATCAAAAGATCGACGATATTGCCCTGCACTTTGGCAATCACAAGCGACGAGGACGTATTGGCAAAAGCATTCTGGGTCATGGCCATCATGATCAAGCCGGGGGCGAGGAAACTGCCGTAACTCATGCCGTCGAACACGCGATCCTTCCCGCCGAGCGCCAGCAAAAAGACCGCCAAATACAGCAGCGTCGTCGCCATCGGGGCGAGGATCGTTTGGGTATAGACATTGAGAAACCGGCGCACCTCTTTCAAATAAAGGGTCCAAAATCCCAACCAATTGATCAAACCATAGTGTCGTTCATTAAAAACCGTGGGTTCCATCCCCATCTTCTCCCAACATGATCCGCAACCGCTATCGCCATGAATTCAAGCCATGAAATCGGGGCAACCATGGTCCGACGGCGTTTCGGCACCAACATAAAAAACGAGTAAAACTGACCATACTTCAATCATTATAACTCTTGGCACATAAAAAAAACTGGTCTATCTATGGCCATCGATCCGGGGCTTATACCAGAATCCTACAAGATCGCCCCCCTGTTTTACGCCTTCATGAAATCGCTGATGCCGGAATTTCTTTTGGATAAAATTAGATTTTATGCAATAAAATTGTCTGGCATTTGGCTGCTCGTTTGCATGCTGTCGATCGTTTTCGTCGGGCATGTACTCGTCAGTTGGGCCTTGGAAGATCAGCGCATCCCCATCACCGGCCCCTTCACCCACCGCAGCGGCCTTGCTTTTTATACCCCCCTTGCCGATCCAACCCTGGGCGACCATCAAAAACCGGTTGCAGCCCATCTCTACCAACAGACCGGTCCGCTTGGATCCGTTTGCACGTTCTTAGGCCCAGTTCTTTTCAATCCACTTTGCCCCGATGTCTGGCGCGAGTTGGGGCCGGGCCATAGTCTGCATGACGAGATCGAGCGTGCGGGGGATGGGCGGTTTTCCGTTTGGCAAGGCTTCCTGATCTTTTCGACCCTCACAAGATCCCCCCCGGATGTCAACACACAGTATCTTCTGGTGATCGATAAAGATATCAACACTGCAATTGCGATCATCACTACCGCAATGATAATAATCAATATACTTTTTTTCTATTGCAGAAAAATATTATGTGTAAACAAAAAAACGCTAATATTAATGATTATCATTTCAAATTTTTTATTTTCATTAAAATTAATTCAAGAAACATTAATAAAAATACAAGCTTATTTTAATAGAGATTTTTTCATTTTTTTTAATGATATTAAATTTACAATGCTAACAAAAGAATCATTAATACTATCGCTAGAGTTTATTTTTGTTTTAATTTACTTAATCTACAGATCCATAATAAGAAAAAAATATGACCGACAAACGGCTATTATCGCCGTTTTTATTCTCGGGGTCGGCAGTATCCTGCTTAATCAGTCAAACAACGGTACCGCAGCACAGCGCCTTGTCGGCTTCAGCCTCGCCCTTGCCATCCCAACCTTCCTCTTGCTGCGGTATCTCGCAACCGTTCGGGGGCTGAGCGTGACACGGGGACTCTCGCTGCTGGCCGGTCTTGCGATCCCATTACTGTCGGTGCCATCCTTCATGACGGCGATGGAGTGGGTACGCCCGCTTGAAGTGGAACAAATCCGCCTCAGTCTCGCCCGCGGCTCCCATGATAAACCCGTGCTGCTGTTACTGGGATCCAGTCTCACCAATCATGCCGTCGACCCGGTACTCCTTGAATCCACCTTGACCGAGGCAGGGCACCCGATGGAGGTTCTGTCGCTTTCTTGGGGGGGGATGTCCCTCTTGATGCGAGATTACCAACTGCGGCAACTCTTGGAAAACACGCACATCCAGCCCGCCCTGACACTGATGGAAGTCTCGGGCCATTACGACCTGCCGCCGGGACCGATCCATCTCTTCAATATCAGCGAGGGGGGCCTCGACTATCGGGCCTTTTCCGCCGATTGGCGCGTCTTTACGCGGGCCTTGACATGGCTTGCCACGGAGGATCGGCGCCCCTGGCGTCAACGGCTCGCCAATGCGCTCACGGGGTTCGACAGCCTGCTCAATCATTATCTCCATCCCGGCTTTCTGGCCAACCATGCCCCGATCAACCCGGCCTATCCGCGTTGGCACCCGCCACCCTGTGCCGCACAAACGGCGTTCGATCAGACAACGACCCCGGCCCTGGTCGAGCAATCCGTGCATGCCTTTAAAAAACCCTTGAAACGCTCGCCCGACAGCCCTTGGATCCGTCAATTCCTCATTGAAGAAATCGATCAACTGAAAGCCGCCAATGCCCGTGACATCGCATTTTTCAGCCCGCCGATTCTCATTCCCCATTATATCGATTATGCGCGGCACTTCTGCGACCGCCATCGGGAACGGTCTTGTCTTCTGCCATTCGACCCCGCCCTTTATCGCCAGTTGAGCACGCCCGGCCAGTGGAGCGACCGATCCCATCTCTGCGCCAGCGGCCGGTCGCTTTATACGGCATGGTTGGCGCAAACCCTGCTCCACCGTTTCACCCTGCCATGACCGCCCCGCCCCGCGCATCCTGTTTCCCCTTTGAAGGGATCGTCCACCGGGCGTGATCCGGTTGATGATCCAAGGTTTCGTCGCATGAATTTCGTCTCGTTGGGTTTTGCCGCCTTCACCCTGATCGTCTATGGGATCTATTGGTCTCTCCCCCGCTATCGGGCGCGCAAAATCTGGCTGACCGTCATGAGCTATGTCTTTTACGCCGTGACCGATTGGCGCTTTTGCTTCTTGATGCTGTTCGTCACGGCAAACGCTTGGGCCACGGGGCGCACCATCGAGACGGTCGGCCGAGACACACGCCGCCGCCTGCTGACCCTCAGCATCGGGATCGACCTTGCGGTTTTGGGATTCTTTAAATACTGGGGATTTTTTACCAATAGTGTCAACGACCTGCTGCAACAGGCGGGTCTCAACGGCAATCTGCCGCTACTTCAAGTCATTCTGCCCGTCGGGATCAGTTTTTATACGTTCCACGCCATTAGTTATGTCCTCGATATTGCGCGCGGTAAGACCGCGCCCGTGCGCGCCTTCAGCGACGTCGCCCTTTACATCGCGTTTTTCCCGCAATTGATTGCGGGGCCGATCGTGCGCGCCTCGTTCTTCATGCCGCAACTACGCCGGATGCCGCGATTTTTCGCCCCGGCACAGATCCAGGGGCTGCATCTTTTCCTGCGCGGTTTGCTCTATAAGGCCGTCTTCGCCGATCTCATGGCGCTCATCGCCGATCCTGTCTTCAACAAGGTCGGCGAATACAACAACCAAGCCCTGATCACGGCGACGATCGCCTATTACGGTCAGATCTATTTCGACTTTGCCGGTTATTCCGCCATGGCGATCGGCTCGGCTCGGCTCTTCGGCTATCGCCTGCCCCGCAACTTCAATTACCCGTATGCGGCGGCCTCGCTCACCGATTTCTGGCGCCGCTGGCACATGTCCTTGTCTTTTTGGCTGCGCGATTATCTCTATATTTCCCTGGGCGGCAATCGCGGCGGGCGCTTTGCCTTTTACCGCAATCTCATGATCACCATGGTGCTGGGCGGGTTGTGGCATGGGGCGGCCTGGACCTTCATCGTCTGGGGGGCCTTGCATGGGCTTGGGCTCTGCCTGCACAAGCTTTGGCTCGGCGTGCGGACGCGGATCGCCCCCGACGCCGTGTGGGATGGCTATGGCTGGCGGGTGGCGGCCGTACTCATCACCCAACTCTGGGTCATGATGGCCTGGGTGTTTTTCCGCAGTGCCAGTTTTTCGGACGCGCTTCGGATCCTCTACGCCTGGGTCCACTGGTCAGGCGGCGGCTATCGGCACATCCCGCATCTGGAAATCCTGATCCTCAGCGTCATCGCCATCGACCATCTGATCGGCATCCCGAAACCCCGATCGGGCCTGACCGCCCCGCGCCGTCTGTCCACGGTGGGGGTCGGTCCGGCCCTGCATTGGTTCCTGATCGGGGTCGGCCTTGCCTGCCTCCTCGCCCTGATGCCGCTCACGCAGAAACCCTTCATCTATTTCCAATTCTAACCATGCGTCCACCCCGCAAAACGGCCGCCCCGCCGAAACCCGTCACCCCAGAAAGCCTGGAGGCGAGCGCCCTTGCCTATCTGGCGCGCTTTGCCTCGTCCAGTGCCAATCTCAGCCGCCTGTTGCAGCAACGGGTCCGGCGCAGCGCGGCGGCCCACGGAACCGACCCGGCAGAAGCCAATGCCTGGATCGAGGCCCTGATCGCCAAACTCCAACGGGCGGGCCTGTTGAACGATACGCTTTATGCCGAGGCCAAGGCCACAAGCCTGCATCGACGCGGGGTGGCGGGCCGGGTG
>DAISJD010000047.1:0-20639 GCA_036821645.1 Aliidongia sp. | reverse complement strand
GGACGGGGCACGGGGGACAGCCTTGTTGCCGAAATGCGGGAAACAAAGCACGGCATCATGGGCGCGTATGATGACGGTTTTGCGGCGGGTCGTGGTTTTTTTAAGCGATCGCCGCAATTTTATGAAAATAAGCGCCCTTCCCGCCCGATGTCGGATCGACAAGGGGCAGGAAGGGTGTGGAGGTTATCTGAGCTGACGGCCTAGCCGACAATCGAATCATGGGCGGCGAGGGCCGCCAGATTGACGATATCGGTCACGGTGGCGCCCATTTCCACGATTTGCGCGGGTTTGGCAAGGCCGAGCAGCATCGGCCCGATCACCATGCCGCCGCCCAGTTGCTGCAACAGTTTGGACGAGACGTTGGCCGTGTGCAGGGCGGGCATGATCAGGACGTTGGCGGGACCGGTCAGGCGACAGAACGGATAGCTGCGCCGCATCAGATCGAAATCGAGGGCGACGTCCGCCGACATTTCCCCATCATACTCGAAATCGACCTTGCGTCGATCCAGGATTTGGACGGCGGCCCGGATGCGATCCGCCTTCTCACGCATGGGATTGCCGAAATTCGAGAAGGACAACAGGGCGACGCGCGGGGTTGCCCCCATCTGGCGGGCCTTGGTGGCGGTCTGAATCGCGATATCGGCCAGTTCTTCGGGCGAGGGCAATTCATGCACCGTGGTATCGGCCACGAAAATCGTCCGGTCCCGCACGACCAGCATCATGACCCCCAACAGCCGCTCGCCCGTCTTGATGTCGAGAACGCGGGTAATGTCGTCCAAGGACCCGGCATGGGACCGGGTGGCCCCGGTAATCATGGCATCGGCATCGCCCTGGGCCACCATGCAGGCGGCGAAGATGTTGCGATCCTGATTGACCATGCGTTGGCAATCGCGTTGCAGGGCCCCCTTGCGTTGCAGGCGCTTATAAAGGAAATCGGCATATTTGCGATTGTCGTGCGACAGGCGCGCATTGTGAATTTCGAGCCCCTCGGGCGCTGCGATGCCCATCGATTTCAAGGTCGCATGGATGCGGTCTTCGCGCCCGATCAGGACGGGGGTGCCGAACCCGGCATTTTGGAATTCGATCGCGGCCCGCATCACCCGTTCTTCTTCGCCCTCGGCAAAGACGACCCGGCGCGGCTTGCTGCACACGGCTTCGAAAATCCCTTCGAGGCTGGCGGCGATCGGGTTCAGGCGGTTGGCAAGACTGCGGGCATAGGCGTTCAAATCGGCGATCGGTTTGCGCGCGACGCCGGTTTCCATGGCGGCCTTGGCAACCGCGACCGGCACGTTCGAGATGAGGCGCGGATCGAATGGGGCGGGGATCAGATAATCGGGGCCGTAGGTCAGGCGACGCCCGGAATAGGCGGCGGCCACTTCGTCCGGCACATCTTCCCGCGCGAGTTGGGCGAGCGCCTCGGCGGCGGCGATCTTCATCGCCTCGTTGATGGTCGAGGCGCGGACATCCAAGGCCCCGCGAAAGATATAGGGAAAGCCCAGGACGTTGTTGACCTGATTGGGATAGTCCGATCGTCCGGTCGCAACGAGCGCGTCCGGGCGCACGGCGCGCACGTCTTCGGGGGTGATTTCCGGGTCGGGATTGGCCATGGCGAAAATGATCGGGTTGGGGGCCATCGCCTTTACCATGTCCTGGGTCACGGCCCCTGCGACCGACAGGCCGAAGAACGCATCGGCCCCGTCGAGCGCCTCGGCCAGCGTCCGGCGATCGGTGACGGCGGCGTGGGCCGATTTCCACTGATTCATGCCCTCGGTGCGGCCCTGATAGATCACACCCTTGGTGTCGCACATGATGACGTTATTGTGCGGGATGCCCATCGCCTTGACCAATTCGACGCAGGCGACCGAGGCGGCCCCCGCCCCATTCACGACGAGCCGCACATCGGCCAGCGACCGGCCGGTCAGGTTGCAGGCATTGATGAGCCCGGCGGCCGCGATGATGGCGGTGCCGTGCTGATCGTCGTGAAACACGGGAATGTCGAGCAGTTCGCGCAGGCGCTGCTCGATGATGAAACATTCCGGGGCCTTGATGTCTTCAAGATTGATGCCGCCGAAACTGGGGCCGAGATAGCGCACGCAATTGATGAAGGTCTCGACATCCTTCGTATCGACTTCGAGATCGATCGAATCGATATCGGCAAACCGCTTGAACAGAACCGCCTTGCCTTCCATCACGGGTTTGGACGCCAACGCCCCGAGATCGCCCAGGCCCAGAACGGCGGTGCCGTTCGAGATGACGGCGACGAGATTGCCCTTGGCCGTATAATCGTAGGCGAGGGACGGGTCCTTGGCGATGTGCAGGCACGGATAGGCGACACCGGGGGAATAGGCCAAGGACAGATCGCGTTGGGTGGTCAGCGGCTTGGTCGGGGCGATTTCGATCTTGCCCGGCTTGCCGGTCGCGTGAAATTCCAGGGCCTCGGCTTCGGTAATGCGGCGGTTCGAATCTTCTATCACAATCTTCCCCCGGTTCGTTGTTGTCCCGAAACCTTGAAATCAGCCTCGGCTTGTCTGGTGATGCGGATGTGGAAAACGGACCCCGACACCCCGGCAATAATCATGCCCATCTTTCCTCAAAAAAGAGGATGGGGTAAAGCAGAGAACGGCCTGATTTTCCGATTAATCTTCATTATGAACCGAAATCAGGTTAATATTACCGATCGCTTGACCCCACCCTGATCGGTTTTCGGTTAAGATCATCCGGCGAGACCCGCCTCGGATACTGGCGTGCGCAGGCGTACGATGTCGGTGCCGCCCGCCTGGCGCAACAGGGTTTCGGCCGCGCCGACCCGCCCCGCATCGGCGGTCCGCACCCACAAGAGGATATGGCCTTTTGCCACCGCGTCGCTGAATTGGGTGGCATGGGCGGTTTCGGTGATCTGATCCAAGACCGGGCGCAGCGCCAGCGTCCCGCCCGCCGCCGCCGCGACGGCGGCCACCGCAACCCCGACGGGACCGGATACGGCCAGCATCAACCCGGTGAGCGCCAACGGGGCGAGCAGCGGCAATTCCCCGGCAAGTCCCGCCCCGATCGCGGCCAAGGGGGCGCGATGATAGCCCGCGATATCGCCCGCAACCTCAAGACTATCGTGAGAGGCCAAAACCGACAGGTCGCTGGGCGCAAACCCGGCGGCCAACAAATCGGCCACGGCCCGCTCGAACGCCGGGCGCGTGGCATAATGGGCAACCAATTCGCGGGTGTCCTCGGGCAAAATCATGTTGGTCATGGTCGGTTCCAAACACTCCGTTCATCGGGCAAAACCAGGGGACAATCGCCGAGCATAGCGCGAAGCGACGGGGATCGGCAATGGGGGTGTGGGGGGACCATGTTGGTTGCATATCGTTCACAACTAAACAAAATAGCAAAAATTGTATATAAACACTATTTTATCTGATAAAGAGATTGAACTTAAAATTCAAACGTATATATATTGGATATGTTAAGCAGAATAATCACAAACTAGGAATTGATCATCAATGGGTAAGATAGAATTCGAGATTTTAGTTGATAATACTCTTTCTGAAGTTACAACTAAATCTGAGCTTAAGAATTTACTTAATAAGCGCGTATTAAGCTTAATAAATGATTATGAAGATGCTGGCTGGCGTTACGATAAATTCAACAATTTTTTGTGGGATAATATTGCGGAGACTGCTCTATCACAAAGAGAAAGATTAAATCTTATTAATAATAATCATACAACTCTTGTAACGGCCGCAAAAAATCTTAGACTGACCGACAATGATAAGATCGGCGAGGGAAGTGAAATTGCTGAAGTTTTTCTATATGGGTTAATGCGACGCCATTTTAATGCTCTTCCTGTTGTACCAAAAATTTTCTATAAGCAGAATTCTCAGGATAATGCTAAGGGGGCAGACAGTGTTCATATTGTTGTAGACGGGGACGATTTTACGCTCTGGTTTGGAGAAGCTAAATTTTACAGCTCCATTGTTGATTCTCGGCTTGATACTATTGTAACGTCAGTAATAAACTTATTATCGACTGAAAAATTGAAAAAAGAAAACTCTATAATAACCAATGTATCAGACCTGGATAATTTTACTATGGATAGTAATCTCCGTGAGAGAATAAAGGCAGCATTAGATAGCAGAATATCAATTGATAATTTGAAATCAAAAATTCATATTACAATACTATTGCTTCATGAATGTAATATTACTTCAAATTTTAAAGAAATATCAGAAGAATATAAGGAAAAAATGATCAATTTTCATAAAAATCGTGCAGATGCATATTTCATAAAGCAAATTAATAAATCAGAATATATTAATAAGTACAACAGTCTAAACTTTCACATCATTCTCTTTCCGGTACCTAACAAAAAAATTATTGTTGATTTTTTTGTAAATGCGGTCAATTTTTATCAAGGACGCAAGTGATGGATGATTTTGAGATCTGTAGGGAGATTAACAATCTTCTTTTATTGGGCAATGAAGTCTCTGCAAGAAACAAGTTGATATGTCTATTAGATGATCTAAATAAGGCAAAAAGGCCATATTCTCAGCTTGTTAATCATATGATTCGTGCGATGGGATTATACCCCTATTTACGAGATGAGAATAGTTCGTGGGATCAAAGATTTATATATAGAGCTTTTGAGGTAGATGTTGGTCGTAAAATGGCAACTTTACATCGTGAGCAAGCGAGCGTTCTTGCTAAACTACTTGATGGTAAAAACATTATAGTTAGTGCGCCAACTAGTTTTGGTAAAAGCTTCATTGTTGATGCTTACATTTCTGCTAAAAAACCGGTTAATGTATTAATAATTGTACCAACTATTGCATTAATGGATGAGGTGAGGAGAAGATTATTTAAAAAATTTTCTGTAAACTATAGTATAATTACAGCACCTGACACACCATTGGGAATAAAGAATATTTTTATTTTTCCTCAGGAACGTGTTTTTAGATATTTATCAGTACTTGATAAGATTGACCTTCTTGTTATTGATGAGTTTTACAAAATAAGCGAGAAATATGACCGCGAGAGAGCGCCTTTACTTGTGAAAGCAATAATAAAATTATCAAAATTAGCAAATCAAAAATATTATCTAGCTCCTAATATAAAAAAAATTGATCATAACGAATTTACTAAAGATTTTGAATTTATTGAGCTGCTCAATTTTAATACCGTATATCTTAATATACAAGAAACATATAAAGAAATTGGCAAGGATAAAAAGAAAAAAGAAAAAAAATTAATTGATATAGTTTGCAGTTTAAGACAAAAAACTCTAATATATGCAGGAACTTATTCTGAGATTAAAAATGTTGCTGAAATTCTTATAAAAAAAATACAACCGGTTAATCGGGTTCATGCAAAATTCTTTGCGATATGGTTAAGGAAAAACTATCAAGCGGACTGGATGATTGCAGACTTGGCCGAGCGTGGGATTGGAGTCCACAATGGCAGCATGCACAGGTGTCTGAGCCAGCTTCAAATTCAACTTTTTGAGCGTAAAAATGGTTTTGATAGTATTGTATCAACGTCTTCTATTATTGAGGGGGTTAATACATCAGCACAAAATGTCATCATCTGGCGTAGCAAGATTGGCAGAGAAAAGCTTAATGATTTTACATATAAAAATATTATTGGTCGTGGAGGTAGAATGTTTAAGCATTTTGTTGGAAATATATATCTTTTAGATACACCACCAGAACCACATGATGCACAGTTAAAAGTTGAACTGCCAGATAAAATACTAGGTAGCTTAGATGAGATTCATGATGTAGATCAGCTTGATAAGCGGCAAGTTGAAAAAATTATTGAATATAGAAAAAAAATGTCTTTGATTGTAGGGGAGAGAAATTTTGCTACTATGAAAAGGGATAACTTACTTCAGGATAGTGACGCTGATTTCCTTCTAAGCTTGGCAACAGATATGAGTGAATATCCTGAAAAATGGCGTGGGTTTTCATATCTTAACTCATCTAATCCAAAAGATTGGACGAGAATGCTATATGAAATTTTAGATCTCAAACGTGGATTTTGGAAAGACAAGCCCAGTAAGATAGTGAATACAACCAAAGCAATTGCTCATAACTGGGATTTTGAATTGCTCCACATCATATCATCTCTAAAAAAAGAGGAAATATATATTGATGATTTTTTTAAACTTGAGAGAATAATAACATTTAAATTGTCGACACTTTTAAATGATGTTAATCAACTCCATAAAATTATCATTAATCCATCCGTAGATATATCAACCTTCATAGTGAAAATGAGCCGTGCATTTTTGCCAAGTGTGGTCTATCATCTTGAGGAATATGGGCTTCCGAGAATGATATCAAAGAAAATTCATGTTGCTGGTTTAATAAATTTCGAAGATTCTGAAATGAGCTTATTGCATACTTTAGAAAAATTTAATAGTATCGGAATAAATGAAGTATTAAAAATTAAATCTTTGGATGGTTTTGATCGTTATGTTGTACGTTTTTTCTTTGATGGTATTAAACTTGATACCATTGAAAATGATTGAATTATATTTAAATAAAATATGATTTTATCGATATCAGCGACATAAAACGTAGCTCCTATCAAGTGACCGCATGACAGAACGCCGCCCTGATCGGTCTGGTCGTGCAATGAAGAGCCTGAACGATGCAAACCTTGATCCTGCTGTCGCTGTCGAATATTTTTATGACGACGGCCTGGTATTGGCATCTCAAAGGGGGCATGAATAAGCCGCTGTTTCAGATTATCCTCGTCAGTTGGGTGATTGCGTTCTTTGAATATTGTCTGGCGGTTCCGGCCAATCGCATCGGTTTTGCCGGTGGGTGGAGTGCAGGTCAGTTGAAAATTGCGCAAGAAGCGATCGCCCTGATCGTGTTCGGCGTGTTCATGGTGACGGTCCTGGGCGAGCCCTTGCACTGGCGACAGGGGGCGGCCTTTGTCTGTATCATGGCGGCGGTGGGGTTTTTGTTCCTTGGCAAATAGGGTGGGCCAATCGGGGTCGGTCAATCGGTATGCGGCGATCGTCCGCGCCGATCTTTCCCAACCGCGCCGCTTGACAGCCCACGCCTCATGGGCGCACTTGTTGGCGTCTCGGGGTCATGGATTTGGGTGTGAGCTTTCTTGATGCGCAACGAGACGCCGCCGCCGTCGTTTGAGGCGCCTGCCGCCGGCCATACGCCCATGATGGCGCAATATCTTGAGATCAAGCGCCAGCATCCCGACCATCTGCTGTTCTATCGGATGGGGGATTTTTTCGAGTTGTTCTTCGAGGATGCGGTGACGGCGGCGGCGGCGCTCGACATCACGCTGACCCGGCGGGGCAAGCATGAAGGGGGCGATATCCCCATGTGCGGCGTGCCGGTCCATGCCTCGGATACGTATCTCGCCCGTCTCATCCGCCAGGGGTTTCGGGTTGCGATCTGCGAACAGATCGAAGATCCGGCCGAGGCGAAGAAACGCGGGCCGAAGCAGCCGGTGCGCCGGGCCGTGGTGCGGGTCGTGACGGCGGGCACGCTTACCGAAGACAACCTGTTGGATGCGCGGCGGAACAATTATCTGGCAGCCCTTGCCGAAACCGGGGGGGCGTTGGCGCTCGCCTCCGTCGATCTTTCGACCGGCGTCCTGGAAATGCAGCCGATCGACAAGCAGGCCCTGCCTGCGGCCCTCGCCCGTCTTGCCCCCGGCGAGTTGTTGGTGGCCGATCGGCTGACCGCGCGCGATGATCTCGCCGAGTGTCTTGCCCCCTATCGCACCGTTCTGACCGCCTTGCCCCAGGCCCGTTTCGACAGCGAGGCGGGGTTGAAACGCCTGCTCGCGGTTTATGGGGTCGATACGCTGGATGGGCTCGGCGCGTTCGGGCGGGCGGAATGGGCGGCGGCGGGCGCACTCATCGATTATATCGATCTGACGCAGCAGGGCAAAACCCCGCCGCTCGAACGACCCCGGCAGGTCTTGGCCGGCAGTTTGATGGAAATCGACCCGGCGACCCGGCGCAATCTCGAACTCACCGAAACCATGACGGGCGACCGGCGGGGCAGTTTGCTTGCCACCATCGACCGGACCGTGACGGGGCCGGGGGCGCGGTTGCTGGCCCATGATCTGGCGGGGCCGCTGACCCGGCCGGACCAGATTGCGGCGCGCCTCGATCTCGTCGGGTTGTTCGTGGCCGATGCGCGTCTTTGTGCAACGATCCGCCAGGAACTGGCGGGTTGTCCCGATATGGCGCGGGCCTTGTCGCGGCTCAGTCTGGGCCGGGGGGGACCGCGCGATCTTGCCGCGATCGCCCAGGGGCTTGGTGCCGCCATGGCGATCCGGCCCCTGTTCGGGGCGGACGAGCGGGCACAGGGTGGGGATCTCTTGGCCCGATCCCTTGAGGATCTGGGCGACCATGGCGGCCTGATCGATCGGCTGACGAGGGCCCTTGGCGACGACTTGCCCCATCAGGCCCGCGATGGCGGGTTCATTCGCGCAGGCTATGCGCCCGACTTGGACGATTGGCGCCGGTTGCGCGACGAAAGCCGTCAGATGATGGCGGCCCTTCAGGCGCGCTATGCCGAGGCGACCGGGATTGCGGGCTTGAAAATCCGGCATAACGGGGTGATCGGCTATTTCGTCGAAGTAACCCCGGCCCAAGTGGCGCGGGTGCCCGCCGGTCCTGGGGACTTGTTCATTCACCGTCAGACGATGGCGAATGCCGTGCGGTTTACCACGGTGGAATTGTCCGAGATCGAAACCAAGATCGCCCAGGCCGCCGACAAGACCCTGGCCTTGGAACTGGCCTTGTTCGCCGATTTATGCGCCGAGGTGGCCCGGCACGCCGCCGCCATCCAACGGGCGGCCGGGGCCTTGGCGCGGCTTGACGTTGCGGCGGGGCTTGGGCTGTTGGCGGCGGAAGGCCATTATTGCCGCCCCGAACTCGACGAAAGTTTGGCGTTCGAGATCGCAGGCGGGCGTCATCCCGTGGTCGAGGCCCACCTGCCGCCGGGGACGCGGTTCGTGGCCAACGATATCGCCCTTGAACCGGGGGGGCGGCTTTGGCTGTTGACCGGGCCGAACATGGCGGGCAAAAGCACGTTTCTGCGCCAGAACGCCCTCATTGCCATCATGGCCCAGATCGGGGCCTATGTCCCGGCGCGGGCGGCCCGAATCGGGATCGTCGATCGGTTGTTCAGCCGGGTCGGGGCGGCGGACGATCTGGCGCGCGGGCGGTCCACCTTCATGGTGGAAATGGTCGAAACGGCGGCGATCCTCAATCTGGCGGGGCCGCGCGCCCTTGTGATCCTGGACGAGATCGGGCGCGGCACGGCGACTTATGACGGTTTGTCGATTGCCTGGGCGGCATTGGAGCATCTGCATGGTCAGAACCGGTGCCGGGGCCTGTTCGCCACCCATTATCACGAACTGACGGCGCTTGCCGACCGATTGCCCGATCTTGCCTGTCATACGATGCGGGTCAAGGAATGGCAGGGCGATGTCGTGTTCCTGCACGAGGTGGCGGCGGGGGCTGCCGATCGCTCCTATGGGATCCATGTGGCGAAACGGGCGGGCCTGCCGACCCGCGTCATTCGCCGGGCGGAATTGATTTTGGGCTTGTTGGAACAGGGCCAGACCGGGGATGCCTTGGCGGGGCTCGGCGACGATCTGCCGCTTTTTTCGGCGGCCCGCCGCCCGATGGCACCGCCGCCCGTGCCCGTTGCCGCCGCCGAGGCGGAGCCGCCGCCGCCCTCGCCGGTGCTGAGCGCCTTGGCGGCGGTCGATCCCGATAGTTTGACGCCGAAGGCGGCCCTCGACCTCGTCTATCGCCTGCGCCATCTGATGCGGGACGGTGCGGCCTGAGGGGCGGGGTTCCTGACAAAAATGTCATGGTTTCGCGATTGACCTTGCCCCATGGGGAAGGTTTAGGGTCGCATCCCTTGGGTGATCGATCTTTTTCACGAGAGCAGCAGCATGAAAAACCCAGTCCAAAAAATCGCCTTACTCGCTTTGACGCTGACGCTTGCGGGGGCGGCCGCATCGGCTTTTGCCGCCGATGCCCCGCTTACCCCCCTCACGGATGAACAGCGCAAAGAGCGTCTGATGGAAGCCAACCCGTTGGCGGGCAAGGCAGCGGCGGATCTGCCCGATACGTTGGTGAAATCGGAAACGAAAAAATCCGACGTCACGGTGATGGGCACGCCAACCGCCCCGATGCATCATTCCCTGGGCGGGATGGAACACGGCACCGAAAGCCCTTCC
The DNA here is from genome assembly GCA_036821645.1 of Aliidongia sp. GTDB lineage: Bacteria > Pseudomonadota > Alphaproteobacteria > ATCC43930 > CGMCC-115725 > DAISJD01. Next base: position 10,409 of record DAISJD010000047.1, on the reverse strand, counting down.
TCCCAAGCCTATATGGAAGCCCATGGGCGGATGATGACCGATATGGCGATCACCTATACGGGCGATGCCGATCGCGATTTTCTGAACGGGATGGTCCCCCATCATCAAGGGGCCCTTGAAATGGCGAAGACCGAATTGAAATACGGCAAGGATCCCGAGGTGCGCAAGCTTGCCAAAGCGATCATCGCGGCGCAGGAGCGTGAAATTGCGCTGATGCACAAATTATCGAAAAAATATGATAAATAAACCGATAAATCGGTTAATTTGCTGATCACAGTTGCGCGATTGTGCAGGGGATGGGCATTTTAGCCCGATTGGGGGGCACGGGGGGCTTGGCAGAGCGGCCTCTGCTGCATTACCGTGCGGCCCATCCCACTCATGATAGAAACAACGGGGACGCGGCATGTCTAACGCTTATGATTTCGAGTTCCAGACCCTGAACGGCAAACCCATGCCGCTCAAGCAATTTGCAGGCAAGCCCTTGGTGATCGTGAATACGGCATCGAAATGCGGCTTCACCCCGCAATATGCGGGCTTGCAGGAATTGTGGGAAACCCATCGCAACGATCTCGTGATCATCGGCGTGCCGTGCAACGATTTCGGCAATCAGGAACCGGGTTCGGCTTCGGAAATCGGTCAATTTTGCCAAGTCAATTACGGGGTCGGCTTCCCGATGGCGGGCAAGGTCCATGTCAAGGGCAAAGAAGCCCACCCGTTTTTCCAATGGGCCGGGCAAACCGGCGGGTTCTGGGCGAAGCCCCGGTGGAATTTCTATAAATATCTCATCAACGGCAAGGGCGAATTGGTCGGCCATTATTCCAGCCTGACCAGCCCGAAATCGAATAAATTCAAGAAGGCCGTGCAAAAGCTGATCGGCTGATCGCAGGCGCATCGCGCGACACGAAAGCCCCCGGCCGCGTGTGGCCGGGGGCTTTTTTTATTGGATATCGAAACTGCGTTACGACGGCTTATAGGGTGGATAGTCGGTATACCCCTTGGCGTCGCCGCCATAGAACGTCGCAGGCTCGAACGGGGTCAGCGGATAGCCGTGTTTCAGGCGATCCACGAGATCGGGATTTGAGATGAACGGCTTGCCGATCGCGACGAGATCGGCGTGACCTTCGGCCAAGGCGGCATCGGACCGCGCCCGGTCGTAATCGCCATTGACGATGAACGGTCCGCCGAACGCGGCCTTCAAGTCATCCCAATCGAACGGGTCGGTGCCCGCCTGATAGACATGGAGATAAGCAAGGCCCCGCTTGCCGAGTTCGGTTGCGATGAAGCGGAAGGTGGCGGTGGGGTTGCTGTCCTTGATGTCGTTGAACGGATTGATCGGGGACAGTCGAATGCCGACCCGGTTGGCCCCCCAGACCTTGGCCACGACCTCGGCCACCTCAAGGGTGAGGCGGGCGCGGTTTTCGATCGATCCGCCATAGGCATCGGTGCGATGGTTGGTGCCGTCGCGCAGGAATTGATCCAAGAGATAGCCGTTGGCGGCGTGAATTTCCACGCCGTCGAACCCGGCCTCCAAGGCGTTGACGGCGGCGCGCCGGTAATCTTCGACGATGCCCGGAATTTCCGCAAGCTCGAGGGCGCGCGGCGTTTCGAACGGCACGAAGCCCGCCGCCGTCATGGCCTTGCCTTCAGGTTTGATCGCCGAAGGGGCGACCGGGGCGGCACCGCCGACCTGGAGGCTCGAATGAGAAATCCGGCCGACATGCCATAATTGCAAGAAAATTCGGCCACCGGCCTTGTGCACGGCCTCGGTCACAAGCCGCCATCCGGCAACTTGCTCGGCGTTGTAGATGCCGGGCGTGCCGGGATAGCCCTTGCCTTGGGGCGAGATCTGCGAGGCTTCGGTGATGATGAGGCCGGCACTGGCGCGTTGGGTGTAATAGTCGGCGATGAGGGCGGTCGGCACATCGCCTGCGCCTGCGCGGTTGCGGGTCATGGGGGCCATGACGATCCGGTTGGCAAGGGGGGTAGCACCCAGCGTGTAGGGTTGGAACAAGGCTGTCGGCATGGATGGCTCCGCTAGGAGATGATCGCTTCGATGGTCGATCATCAAATTTAATCGAGAAGCTAGGAGTTTTGATCTCTATCGTCCCGCCCTCGTTCCACACATCAGGGGCTGTATCGAACGAGGGCGGGACGACGGGAAGAACCCCGTACTGGACCAAATGGTCCAAAATAAACGAACGTCAAGGGGTGCGGTGCAAAAAAACCCGCGCCCGGTTTAGATCAGGCTTTGGGCGATAAACCGGACTGTCTCGCCGAGGCGCGCGGGGTCGGCGCGCCCACGGGCCATGACATTGAGACCGTTCAGAGAAACGAGAAGGAGCCGCGCAATCTCGCCGCTTTGCCGCGTGGTGGTGATTGATCCATCCGCCTTGCCGCGATCGATGGTTGCGATCAGGCTTTGTTCGAAGCCGATCATCATCGCATCGACTAAGTTTTTGACGTCATCGTCGCGTCCGGCCAATTCCACGGTTTCGTTGCAGATCATGCAGCCATTGCCGCTTTCCTGGTTGATGGTCGCCTCGAGAATAGTCAAGATTGCGGCGCGGCCCGTTGCGGCACCGGCCAAGGTCTTGGCAAGGCCGTTCAGTTTTTCTTGTTGGTAATGGTGCAAACTGCGTAAGAACAGCGCCCGTTTCGAGCCGAACGTCTCGTAAAAACTGGATTTCGACAGGCCCATGGCGCGCAGCAGATAATCGAGGGTGGCGGCCTCGTAGCCGAATTGCCAAAAGACGTTCTGTGCGATGGTGAGAGCCGTTGGCTCGTCGAACCGGCGGGGGCGCCCCATAAGCGATCTTTCATGAGAGGATGATGGGCCAGTCCGGCATCCTGATATCCGCGTTTGATCGGATCGTACGATTAATCTAGAGTGTCTTGCCCCATAGAACACCGTCCGCGTCGAAAAGACTCGCGAAAAAAGGGCGGGTTGGTCGGCTTATCGGCATTGCAGCAGGCACAGAGCGAACCATGGAAGAGACACCCGTTCAAGTGATCGACCGACAGGTTGAAGCGTATAATGCGGGCGACATCGACGCCTTCATGGCAACCTATCATCCCGATATTGAAATCGCCATCCTGCCGAACGCGCCGCACCTGATCGGACATGCGATGGTCCGTGCGCTTTATGTGCAGCGGTTTGCGCCCGATCCCCGTCCGAAAGCGTCGATCTTGAATCGGATCGTGGTCGATGATTGTATCACGGACCATGAAAGAATCGACAATTTCGAGGGTGGTGTGATCGAGGCCCTGGTGACATATCAGGTCGAGGCCGGTTTGATCCGCCGCGTCTGGATGAAGCGCGGCGTGCGTCGGCCTTTGCAACCGGGTCTCTGATCCGCTATCCCTGTATCGCAACGAGGGGCTCCGGTGCGCGTCGCGGCCAAGCCCCTTTCTTGTCATGCGCAGTTGGGGGCGATCACCCGAAGCACAAAGTGCTTCAAACCAGCGACCCAAAGCGCAAAGTGCTTCAAATCAACGGATGCACCTCCTGTAGAAAAGGCCGGTTCGATGAAGATTGCCACCTGGAATATTAATTCGGTCCGGCTCCGCCTTGGCCTTGTTGAGAATTTTTTGCGCGACGTCAGCCCCGATATTCTGTGTTTGCAGGAAACGAAAACGCAGGATGCGTTTTTCCCGGCCGAAGCTTTTGCGGCCCTTGGCTATGCGCACCAACTGGTTCATGGCATGAAAAGCTATAATGGCGTCGCCATCCTATCGCGCATACCTTTGCATGGGATGGAAAAACCGGCGCGGGTGGGGCGCGAGGATTGCCGCCACGCCCTGGCCGTGCTGGATAATGGTCTTGAGATCCATAATCTTTACATCCCGGCCGGGGGGGATATCCCCGATGTCGCCCTCAACGATAAATTTGCCCATAAGCTCGATTTTATCGATGAACTGATCCCGTACTTCGCAGCGAGGGCCGAGGCAGGCCGTTCGATGATCGTCGTCGGCGATCTCAATATTGCGCCGTTGGAACATGATGTCTGGTCGCATAAGCAGCTGCTGGATGTCGTCAGCCATACGCCGGTCGAAGTGGAACGGTTCGCCCGGTTGCAGGCGGCCGGGCGGTTTGTCGACAGTGTGCGTCATTTCGTGCCGGCCGATCAGAAACTGTATTCCTGGTGGAGCTATCGGGCAAAGGACTGGTATGCGGCCGATAAGGGACGCAGGCTCGATCACATTTGGGTGACACCAGATTTAGAAGAAAAACTTGAATCAGCCACTATATATAAGGATGCCCGGGGGTGGGAACGCAGTTCCGACCATGCGCCGGTGATTGTGACCCTCGTCTGATGGCGTCGGGTGCGATCGATTGCTGCATCCAGTGCTATAGGACTAAAGTATGAGCATCAAGGAACCCTGTTGACAGCAGGCGTCAAGGGTTCGCCTGCGCGCACACTTGAAAATCCGTGTAATGGCGTGCAGGCGGTTATGGTGAAAAATAATCAGCCCTAAGCTTGAGAGATATTCATTGTAAGGTTAATCCAGATGTCGGCGAGACCCTATCACGTGTTGTTTATCTGTGCTACAAACACGGCGCGCAGTATCATTGCCGAGTCGATTTTGAATTTTTGGGGTGCCGACCGTTTTATTGGCTATAGTGCAGGAACTGAGCCCGGCCATCAGATCGATCCGATGCTGTTGGAGATGTTGACCGCACGCGGTATGGAGACCGCCCATCTCGTGCCCAAGGATTGGAAGAACTACGTACAGGCGGCGGCACCGCGGTTCGATTTCATCGTGACCCTGTGCGATCAGGCGGCGGGCGAGCCGTGTCCCACATGGCCTGGACGCCCCGTGACGGCGCATTGGGCAATGCCGGACCCCGATGACGTTGCCGATTCCCCGAATTTGAAGCGATTTGCCTATTTAGAGACGGTGCGCACGATGGAGGCCCGGATCAGGGCTTTCTTGCGTCTCAAGATCGAGACCTTGGATGCCTTGTCTTTGCAGCACGGATTGGATGCGATCGCCCGGGAAGGCGTTTTGGTCCAACCTGCGTGACGCGTGGGGCCGGGCGACGGTCGGATCGTTTGTCGCACCGGCCGCGTTGATCGTTCCGGTCCTGGCCCGACTTATCGGCCCACTGTGCTGCGCCACGCGGCGAAATCGCGTTTCGCTTCTTCGTCGATAAGCGGATAGAGGCCGATCACCGGGCGGCCCTTTAGCACTTCTTGCGTCACGAAATCTTCGTAGACCGTCATTTCGACGGCTTCATCGGCGATCGCGTCGGCGAGATGGGCTGGAATGACGATCACCCCATCAGGATCGCCCACGATGACATCCCCCGGCCAGACCGGTGCGTCGCCGCAGCCGATCGGCCCATTGATCTCGACCGCTTGATGCAGCGTCAGATTGGTCGGGGCCGAGGCGCGATGGTGATAAGCTGGCAGTGCCAAGCGGGCGATTTCGTGACTGTCGCGAAACCCGCCATCGGTGACGATCCCGGCGACGCCGCGCATCATCAGCCGGGATGCAAGGATACCGCCAGCCGAGGCGGCGCGCGGGTCTTTGCGGCTGTCGATGACGAGCACGGCCCCCGGCGGGCATTGTTCGACGGCCTGGCGCTGCGGATGGTTTGGGTCCTGAAACACGGAAATTGGATTGAGATCTTCGCGGGCCGGTATGTAGCGCAAGGTGAAGGCTTCGCCGACCATCGTCTGGCCGGTCGGGTTAAGCGGGGACACATCTTGAATGAATTGATGACGCAGGCCGCGTTTGAACAGGGCGGTCGCCAGGGTTGCCGTGCTGACGCGCGTCAGTTTTTCTCGTGTTTCTGCCTGCAATACCATGGGGGAACCCTTTTTTATGGTGAGCGCAACCGACGACCCCGATATTGCGGGGTCGATCGATCAGGGGGTGCGGGGGCTGTTCTTGACCCGTGCTACGATTTGGGTCGGATCGACGAAGCGTAGCGCAATCACCAACCAGAACAAGGTCGTGATCACGTACGTGACCGCCATCGCATCGATCGATTGCCCGGAACGAACGCCGGCGGCGAACACGGCGTAATAGAGGGCGACGACCAACGTCTGACTGTCGGGCCCCGTGGTCAAAAACGTCAACTCGAACATGGCAAGGGTGCGGACCATCACCAGCAGGGCGGCGGCCAGAATGCCCGGTGCCAAAAGTGGGATCAGGACATACCGAAACACATTGGCCGTACTGGCCCCGAACACACGAGCCGCCGCTTCGAGACGCGGATCGATTTGTTCGATGAAGGGTGTCATGGTCAAGATGACGAAAGGCACCGTCGGGACGAGATTGGCCAAGATGACCCCACCGATCGTGCCGCCCAGGCCCACCTGATATAAAACGGTGGCGAGCGGAATGCCGTAGGTGATGGGTGGCACCAGCAAGGGCAGCAAAAACAAGAGCATCACGGTTTTTTTGCCGAAGAAATCGCGTCTCGCCATGGCATAGGCCGCAGGCACGCCCAAGAGTGTCGAAAAGAGCACGACGGCAAACACGACTTCCATCGTGACGATCAGAATATCGTCCAACTGAAACTCTTCCCAGGCGCTGGTGTACCAACGCAGGGTAAGCCCTTCGGGCAACCAAGTGCCGAACCAACGGGTGGCAAGCGAGTTCAACAAGACCATGGCGATGATCGCCAGGATGTTCAGCACGAAGAAACCCATGACGGTCCAGACGAGCGTCCCCCAGATCCGATCGGCGATCGAACGGCGCAGGGTCGGACGGCGGGTCGGTTTATCTTGATGTTCCAAGGTCGTGGCGGTCATGCTTTGCCTCCCGTTGCGGGGCCGCGATAGAGTTGGCCGCGCAGGACCAGAACGGCGACGATGACGATGAGCTGAACCCCGCCCATGATCATGGCAATGGCCGAAGCCATCGCATAATCATAGTCTTCGAAGGCCGCCTGATAGGCTGCGATGGAGATGACGCGGGTCGGACCGGCCGGTGCACCGAGCAGGACTGCCGATGGAAACACGGAAAAACCCTGCACGAAGACGAGACAAAAGGTCATGGCAAGGCCGGGCGTCAAAAGCGGCAGATAGATCCGCCAGAATTGTGCCGCTGAACTGGCCCCGAGTGTCGCCGCCGCATGACCGAGGGATGGATCGATGCCGGTCACGAAAGACAGGATCAACAGAAAGGCGAACGGAAAACCGGTGATCACCATGGATAGCATCACACCCCAATAATTATGGGTGAGGTGCAGCGGCTCGCTGATGAGGTGCAGCGTCATCAGAACCCGATTGAACCAACCGATCGGCCCCAAATAAGACAGCAGACCCTCGGCGACCAAGACCGTGCCGAGGGTGATCGGGACGACGAGGATGATCGTCAACAGCCGTTGATTGGGGATCGGACGGCGCATGCGATAGGCGATGGGCAGGGCGAGCCCGATATTGATGAGGGTGGATGGCAGGGCGATCCAGAGCGTGGTCGGAATCGTGCGCCAGAGACGCGGATCGTCGAAGAAGGTGCGGTAATTCTTCATCATATCGCCGTCTGCCGGGTGCAGGGACAAGAAAAGCCCGTACAAAAAGGGATAGACGAACAAGGCAAAGAGGAACAGGACGCCGGGAATGACCAGAAACGGCACCGGGTCGAAACCGGCGGCGGCACTGGATGCGCGCTCGGCGCCCCGGGTTTTCTGGGCTTTGATGGCGATCACATTGTCTGCCATGGGATTAGGCCGCCGCCGGTGCGATGAGGTGGGGGTGTGCTGGGCCTTCGGGATAGGCCAGGACGCGATCGGGGGCGATCACGAGGCGGACATCGTCGCCGGGTTTGACCGCTTGTTCCAGCCGGGCATGCAAAGGTCCCAAGGCCGTCTCGACTTCGGCATGGTAGTCGCGGCCGCAATAATCGACCGCGGTCACCCGACCTTCGAGTGCATTGCTGCCCGTGCCGATGCGAATATCGTCGGGGCGGATCGCCGCTAGCACGCGGGCGGGGATAGTCTCGCCTTCTAAGGTTGCGTGGAGCGTGATGCCATTGCGGTGTAGGCGAACCATCGGGCCGCCCGGCACGGTGCCGTCTACGTCGAACCCGACGATATTGCGAAAGCCCATGAACCGCGCGACATCGAGGGTGGCCGGTCGATGATAAAGGGTTTCGGGTGTGCCGATCTGGAGGACGCCGCCATCCTGCATCACGACGATCCGATCGGCCAGCGACAGAGCCTCGTCCTGATCGTGGGTGACGTAGATGGTGGCGCGGCGCACTTCTTGGTGGATGCGGCGGATTTCCCGGCGCATTTCAAGACGCAGTTTGGCATCGAGGTTCGACAGGGGCTCGTCCATCAAGATCAAGGGCGGATTGATCACGATCGCCCGTGCAATGGCGACGCGCTGTTGCTGGCCGCCGGATAATTGGCCGGGTAGCTTGTCGCCGTGGGCGCGCAGTTGGACGAGGTCCAGGGCCTCTTCGACGCGGATACGGGCCTCTGCCGCCGGGATGCGGCGCATGGTCAGTCCGAAGGCGATGTTCTTGCGCACGCTCATATGCGGAAACAGCGCATAATTTTGAAAAACCATGCCGAAACCGCGTTTTTCCGGCGGCAAAATATCGATCCGCCGTTGGTCGAGACGGATCTCGCCGCCGGTTAGCGGCAATAATCCCGCGACGCAATTCAAAGCGGTCGATTTTCCGCAGCCCGACGGGCCCAAGAGTGCGATGAATTCGCCGCGCTTAATCGAGATGGTCAAATCGCGTAGCGCCGTGACGACCCCGAAATGGCGCGCCATCCCATCGAGATGCAGCGCCTCGAACCCGTCATCTTGTGTGTCGTGGGCCCCTCGCGTGTGGTTTTTCATCGACGTGCTTCTCCCTCGTCAGACAAGCATGAAAGATAAATTCATTACGTCTTGTCAGTGGATTTAATAACAAAAATGAAATTTATTTTTTGAGATATGGTGTATAAATATAGTAAAAAGGGTGTCTCAGACGACACTGAAACACCCTGTTGATGAGATTATTTTGTTTTGCTGGCCCCGATTTCTTCATCCCATTTGCGAAATGCCTGTACGATTTTATCGGCATCGAGCGGGACTTCATAGGGGGTTTCGGCAATCAGTTTGTCGTAGAGGGGACGACCGAAATTCTTGATGGCGTCTTGGCTCTCAGGCGGTGCCATGGTCAAGGGGACATCCTTGATGGCGGGGCCGGGATAGAAATACCCGTCATCATAGGCAAGGGCTTGTTGTTCCGGCTGCAACAAGAAGGCCATGAGGTCGAGGACAACGGCCAGTTTCTCATCCGACAAACCTTTGGGCACGGCCATGTAATGGGCATCGACGACCCAGTGAAAACCGGACATGGCGCTTACTGCCGCCGATTTCGGCACCACGCCCAGAACGCGCGGATTGATATCCCACCCGGTCGTGGTCACGATGATATCCCGCGAGCCCTCGGCCAATTCCTTCATGGTGGCCGTGGTGCCCGAAGGATAATAATCGATGCAGCCGTTCAGTGCCTTCAAGAAGGCCCAGGTCTTATCCCAACCCTTGATCGGATCTTTCGGGTCTTGATCGCCCAGAATATAGGGCAATCCCATGAGGAAGGTACGGCCAGGCCCGGAATTGGCGGGTCGCGCATAAAGGACGCGGCCCGGATGCGCTGTGCAATAGGCCAAGAGGGCCTCGGCCGTCTGCGGCGGTTCGGCAACCCGTTCCGGGGCATATTCCAACAGGGGGCCGGACGGGTAATACGTCACGACGACACCCTGTCCCTTGCCCGCTTCCTGCATGGCGGCGGCCGGTTTTAAGTAATTTTCCTGAAGTTTTGCCAAGCGGCCCGAAAACCGGGGCAGAATCGGTTCCCAGATCTTTTGTTCGATGCCGGCGGCCATGGCGTCGGGGCCGGTCAGAACCAGATCGATATCGAGCCGCCCGGCCCCTTGTTGGGCCTTGATCTTGCCGGGCAATTCAGGGGCGGGGGCCTTGGCGAAGGAAATCTTCGAGACGAGGTTTGGATGGGTTTGGCGATACCGCTCGATCGCTTTTTGCGTCAGGGCCAAGTTACCGGCGACGTCGACGATATTGAGGCTGACCGGGCGTTGCGGCAAGGGGAGGATCGGATCGGAAGCGACGGCTTCCTGCGGCACGGGGAGTATCGCCCCCATCATGATGCCGATCATGACGACTGCATGCCAAGACTTTGCCATAGTTTATCCTCCCATCGATTTTTATGATGCAGGGCCCCGCACGCAACGAACCGGTGCCATGCTTTTATGGTCTGACTGTCCGTGATTCTGCAAAATATGTCAAACATTTTTACGTATAAACAGACTCTTTACGATGGTGATCGTGGACAAAGCGCGGTGAAAGCGGCGGTCAAAGGTCGATATTAATTTTTAAAATTGTTATTAATCAAAGGGTTATGTCTATTTTTCCGATCTGCTTTTGCCAGATTTCGGG
>DAISJD010000046.1:0-20963 GCA_036821645.1 Aliidongia sp. | reverse complement strand
GATCAAGGACGGGGCCGGGCGATGTCGGGGCGATCGGATCGCCGGACGCATCGGGTTCAAGCCGGGCGATCGCCATGGCGCAAAGGTTCCTTGTCATGGTTCGGCAACGGGCTCGATAAAAGGCAAAAAACATCACCCCCAAAATCAGGGGGAAACATACTCGGATAAAATCATGACAGTTTTAGGATGGGTCGGGAGCGGTTAGGGCGTTTTCGGCATGAGCCCGGATTTTTTTCATCAAACTCGGCAGGGCAAGCCGCTTGATCGCCGCATCGTCGGCCCAGATCAGACCCTCGGTTTTGGGTGGGGCATCGGTGAGGCGGGCGGTCAAAATTGTGACCGTCAGGCTGAAATGGGTGAAGACATGGGTGACGGCACCGTCCAGCCGTCGCCATGGGGCGGCCGGAACCGGACCAAGAGGAACCGGACCAAGAGGAACCGGACAATGCCGGACGGCATCGCCCGGCACCCAAGGGGTATCATGCCAAGGTGTGGTCGGTATTTCGATCATCCCGCCCAGTAAACCGGATTCCACCCGGCGGCGCAGTAAAACCTGTCCGTCGGGGGCCTTTAGATAAAATGCCATCGCATGGCGATGAGGGCGGGCGGCCTTGGCCGATTTCATGGGAAACCGTTCGGGATCGCCCTGAGCCATAGCGCCGCAAGCCTGTTGCCACGGACAGAGGAGGCAGCGCGGCTTGCGCGGGGTGCAGATTGTGGCCCCCAAATCCATCAACCCCTGTGCGTAATCCCCCGGACGCCGGAGAGGGGCAAGCCTAGCCGCATGGGCGCGCAGAATCGGTTTTGCTGCCGGGAGCGGGACATCGACGGTAAAAAGCCGGGCCATGACCCGTTCGACATTGCCGTCCACGACATTAGCCGGTCGGTCGAAGGCGATGGCGGCGATGCTGGCGGCACTATAGGCCCCGATGCCGGGCAGGGTCCGCAACAGCGCCTCCTCATCGGGAAACCGCCCATCATGGTGCGCGCAGACCGCCTTGGCGCAGGCGTGGAGATTGCGCGCCCGCGCATAATAGCCGAGGCCGGCCCAGGCATGGAGGACATCGTCGAGGGGGGCTGCGGCCAGATCGCGCACGGTGGGCCAACGGGCGAGAAATCGGTCGAAATAACCGACAACGGTTGCGACCGTGGTCTGTTGCAGCATAATCTCGCTGAGCCAGACGGCATAAGGGTCGGGGCGCACCCCCGGCAAGGCCCGCCACGGCATGGCGCGTCGATGGCCGTCATACCAGGCGAGCAGTCTGGTCGGTAGATCTGATTCGGCAGGGGCGGGGCCGGTTGATGCCCCAGTGACGGGAAACACGCGATGAAATCCCTGGGTAGTTCGGTGTCGAAGATCGCCGCCCCGATTCTGGGGCGCCGGGGGCTTGGCGAAGCCCAGATTCTGAGCGAGTGGGCAACGGTGGTCGGGGCCGAAATCGCGGCCGACAGCCTGCCGATCAAACTGGCCTTCGGCAAGGGCGATCGGATGAACGGCACGCTCTATCTCAAGGTCACGCCGGGGGCGGGACTGATGATCCAGCATCTTGAACCGCAGATCATCGAGCGGATCAATGGATTTTTCGGCTATCGGGCGGTCGGGCGTCTGGCCTTGCGCCAGGGCCCGATCCCGCGCTTGCGCGATCGCAAACCGCCGCCGGTCCACGCACTCGCGGCCCACGTGGTGGGGCGGGTCGCCGAGACCGTATCCGGCGTTCGAGATCCGGCCCTGCGCGCTGCACTCGAACGGCTGGGCCAGGCGGTCGCCCGTGCGGAACAGGCAAAAAGCGATGAAAAAGCACTCGTGCCCGGCAAAACCCTGTCGCATGGGCTTGCTCGTCCACCCCGTTCTCGATAACGTCGCGACACGAGAATGATTTTGCTAGATGACCGACGGTCCGTTTGATTTCACGTAAAGCGAAGGCCGGACCGTGGGCTGATGATTTTGCCGTGTGCTTCTTGGTTCAAGCGGTAGGGTTTGAACCGATCGCACCTTAATGGAGAGTCTGTGATGAAGCGGTTTTTTCTGACCGGCCCAACGGCCTTCGGTGTGGCCCTTGGTGTGGCCCTCGGTCTTACAGGCGGCCTCTACGAACCGTCGGCTTTTGCAGCACCCGTCCAAGTGGCCGCCGGTCAGGTGCCGCCGGTCGGACCGGACGATTATGTCCTGGGCAAGGATGACGCACCGGTTACGGTGATCGAATATGCGTCTTTTACCTGCCCGCACTGTTCGCGTTGGGAAAAGGATGTGTTTCCCGAAGTGCGCAAATCCTTGATCGAAACGGGTAAGATTCGCTACGTCTTCCGCGATTTCCCGCTGGACGGGGCAGCCCTCAAGGCCTCGCAATTGGCGCGGTGCGCCGGCAAAGACCGGTATTACGGATTCGTCGAAGCCCTGTTCCAGTTGCAGTTGAAATGGGCCCGTTCCCCCGATCCGGTCCAGGAACTGGTGAATATCGGCAAGTTGGGCGGCATTTCTCAGGAAAAGGCCCAGGCTTGCCTCACAGATCAAAAACTGGAACTGGCGATTGCCGCCACCCAACAGGGCGGTGAGACGGCCGGCGTCGATTCGACCCCGACCTTTTTCATCGCCGGTAAAAAGGTGGCGGGTGAGATTCCTCTCGACCAATTCGTGAAATACGTGACTGAGGCGGGCGGAAAGTCCTGATCTCGGACGATCCAACGCGCGTATGATACGACAAAACCCGCCGTCACGACCATCGGGCGGCGGGTTGTTCTTTTTTTGGGGGCTGGGTGCAGTTCACCAAACTTCGCCTTCACGGCTTCAAGTCCTTCGTCGATGCAGTCGAGTTGCTGATCGAACCGGGCCTCACCGGGATCGTCGGTCCGAACGGGTGCGGCAAATCCAATCTCGTCGAAGCCCTGCAATGGGTGATGGGCGAGACCTCGGCGCGGCGCCTGCGCGGCGGGGAAATGGATGATGTGATTTTCGGCGGTACATCGACGCGACCGGCACGCAACGTCGCCACGGTCGGCCTCGTCCTCGACAATAGGATGCGGCGGGCACCCGCCGCGCTGAACGATGGCGACGAGATCGAGGTCGAACGGCGGCTCGATCGCGGCAAGGGGTCGAGCTATCGGGTCAATGGGCGCGAGGTGCGTGCCCGCGACGTCCAGATGTTGTTTGCCGATGCGGCTTCGGGGGCGCAATCCTCGGCCCTCATCGGCCAGGGGCGGATCGGGTGGCTGATCCATGCGAAACCGACGGAGCGGCGCAGCCTTTTGGAAGAGGCGGCGGGCATCGGCGGCTTGCATGCCCGTCGCCACGAGGCCGAAATGCGCCTTTCGGCCGCTGAAGCCAACCTGACCCGGCTCGGCGATGTTAAAAACACCCTGACGCAGCAGATCGAGCGCGTTGGCCGACAGGTGAAACAGGCGGAAAAATATCGCGCGCTTGCCGAGGCGATCCAAAAGGCCGAGGCCGTGTTTCTTTACGCCGCGTGGCAGGATCAGGATCGCCGGGTGAAAACCTGTGCCGAACGGGTAGCGGCGGCGGAAAAAACCGTGACGCAAAAGGCCCATGACCTCGCCCTTGCCGAAGCGGCGCGCCTTGCGGCTCAGGAGACTTTGCCGGCGTTGCGCGAAAAAAACCAAACGATGTGGGCGGCAAGCGAAGAGATCCGCCATGCGCGGGACCAAGCGATGGCGGACCGCACCCGGGCAGAACGGGCAATCGTCGAGGCGAAGGCGCGTTTGAAGGATCTGGACCATGATCTCGTGCGCGAGGCGGGTCTTGCCGAGGAAGCGCGGGTTGCGGTGGCGCGCATCGATGCGCGCATGGCCGAGGATCGGGCCGCCGGGGCGGATTATCCGGCAAAACACGGGGCGGCGGAAACGAAACTTGAGGCTTTGCGTGAAACCCTAAGCGATGCCGAGCAGGTGCTTGCCGTGCGCACCGCCCGACTTGCCGCACGCGCTGCCGAACAGGCGCAAATAGAGCGGCGCCTGGCGCTGGCGCGCGATCGCAAGGCCCGGCTGGAACGCGCCCTTGCCGAGGCGACGGCGCGTGTGACGCAGATGACCGAGGCCCTCGTCGATCCGGCCCGCCTGCAGGCGGCGTTGGATCGTGTCGGCGAGGCACGTTTGGATTTGGCGCGCGCGCGCCAGAACCTCGATCGTGAAGAAGCGGGGCGGGCGGCTGCGGCAGGCACCCTCGATGCGACGCGCCCGGTCATGCAGGCGGCGGACCGTACGCTCGTTCGCCTCAAGGCGGAGATCGATGCGCTTCAGGCGGTGCTGCGTGGCGGTGACGGGGGCGATCGGGGGGTAATGGCGGCGATTACCGTTACCCCCGGCTATGAAAATGCCCTGGCCGCCGCCTTGGGCGACGATCTCCAGGCGGGATTGGTGCCGGGGCCTGGGGCTTATTTCAGCGCCGGGATCGATCGGTGTGCTGGGCCCGAATGCTTGGCCGACACGGTTCCGCTCGGGACCTATGTCGCTGTGCCACCCGCCCTTGCCTATCGGCTGGCCCATATCGCGGTTCTGGCCGATGGGTGCGACGGGTCGGACCGCATTGCCGCCCTGCGACCGGGTCAGCAACTGGTCCGATGCGACGGGGCCAGTTGGCGCTGGGACGGGTTGGTGGTGCCGCCGGGGGCCCCGTCGGCAGCTGCCCGCCGCTTGGCGGAACGCAACCGCCTGACCCAGAAGATCGCCGATGCGAGAACGGCAGAGGCGGCCTTTGCCGATGCAGAGCAGGCCTTTTCCAGAGCCGAGGCCGCGTTTCGCCGAGCGGACGACCGATGTCGCGCGGCGCGGTCGCACCTTCAGCAGGCGACCGGGCACCTGACGGGGGCAGAGCAAGCGAAGGTGGCGTTAGATCAACGTCAGGTCCAGGCGCAAACCCGTCATCAGGCGGCTATCGAGGCTGCCGAAAAAGCCGAAAGCGATCTTGCAGAGGCGCTTGCCGCCTATCACGAGATGACGATCGAGCAGGCTGGACATGAAACCGAGCCCACCGACCCGAGTGAACTTGCCCGATTGAAAGAGCGCGTTGCCACCCTGCGCGCGGAAGAACGCACGCAGGGGCGGCTTTTGGATACGGTGATCCGGGACGAGGCGGAGCGTTCTGCCAGGCTTGCTGCTTTGGCGGCAGAGCGCGCCGGATGGGTCGCGCGGGCGGATGGGGTTGTCGAGCGCTTGGCGACGCTTCGGGCGCGTCAGGAAGTGGCCGAGGCAAGCCTCGCCGATTTGGAACGACAGCCGATGGATCTTGCAGTCTTGGTCGACCGGTTGGACGGCGAGCTCGTCGCGGCGCGCGCGGCCGGGGATGGGGTGGCCGAGGCGTTGACACAAGCGGAAAAACAGGCGGAGGCAGCTCTCGGCACCCTGGATCGCGCACAGGCGGCCCATGGGCGCGCGCGCGAGGATTTGGTGCGGGCCGAGGCCGCGGCGGAGCAGGCGCTTGAGGCGCGCACCGGCGCATCGGTGCGGGCACGGGGGGCATTCGGGTGTCCGGCAGAGCAGTTGCCCCGCACGATGGGGGTGCCTGTGGGCCGGGATCCTAGAAGTCTTGCGACGTTGGAGCAGGGGCTGGAACAGCTCAAAAAAGAGCGTGACGGGCTCGGTGCCGTCAATCTTGCGGCCGAGACCGAGCTTGCCGCGATGCGCGATGAGTTGGGCGTCCTCGAGACCGAATCGGCGGATCTCATGGCGGCGATCGCGAAATTGCGCGAAGGGATCGGCCATTTGAACAAAGACGGCAGCATGCGGCTGCTGGCGGCGTTCGATCAGGTCAATGGGCATTTCACGACGCTGTTTACCCGTTTGTTCGGCGGCGGTCGGGCGCATCTCGTCTTGACTGATCACGAGCCCGATCCCTTGTCGGCCGGTCTTGAGATCATGGCGAGCCCGCCCGGCAAAAAAATGCAAAATTTAACCCTTTTGTCCGGGGGCGAACGGGCCTTGACGGCGCTTGCCCTCGTGTTTGCGGTTTTCTTGACCAATCCCGCCCCGGTGTGCGTGCTGGATGAGGTGGACGCCCCGTTGGACGATGCCAATGTCGAGCGGTTTTGCCACTTGGTCAGCGAGATCGGCGCGCGAACCGGGACGCGTTTTTTAATCATCACCCATCACCGCGTCAGTATGGCGCGGATGGATCGGCTCTATGGCGTAACAATGATGGAAAAAGGTATATCGGCACTCGTTTCGGTACATTTGGCCGAGGCGGATCGCATGATCAAGGCGCAATAAGGCCAGGAAATCGGCGGTTCAGCGGGGCCTCGGCTCGTCACTGCGGGCCATGCCAAGGATCGCGTGCCTCGTGATCCGGGGGGGTGGCGTGTCGACGGCGGCGCACCGCTGCCTTGCAAGAGGGCGCTTTATGCAGCTTTCACCTTGACAGGGGGCGAAGGCCCCTTCTAACTTCCGCCGCGTTTTAGCCGTTGTGGCGGTGTCGGCCCGGGTGATGCCGTTCGGGTGGAGATCTGTCATGCAAGAGATCAAAGATACGCCGGATCGACCGCAGGAAACTGATGGACGGTTGGCATCCCTTGAAGCCCGCATCGCCGCCGCACAGACCAAGTCCCTTGATCAGTCCGGTCGCGGCAAGCTCGAAGAGGATCCGAACCGTAAATTCGTGGCTCTCGGGTTTCGGATCGGCGTCGAGTTGGTGTCGGCCATGATCGTCGCCCTCGGCATCGGATGGGCGCTCGATGGTGCATTGGGGACCCGGCCTTGGTTGATGGTCGTGTTCTTTTTCATGGGGGCTGCTGCGGGCATGTTCAATGTCTACCGGGCGGTCTCGGGTGTCGGTATGGCCGCCCTCTATCGTCTACCGGGCGATGGCGACGGTCGTGGTTCTGGTCAATCCTAGTTCTGTCAATCCTAGCAGTGAGTCTGATTGTGGCGGAAGCATCTGAAACTCCTCTCTCCCAATTCAAGATCGAGGAAATTTTCTCGGTCAAGCTTGGTGGTCTCGATGCCTCGTTCACCAACGCTTCGATGGCGATGGTGGTTACGGTTCTGCTGATTTCCGGGTTCTTGATCCTGGCCAGCCGCCCCGCCGCCCTCGTCCCCGGTCGGTTTCAGTTGATGGCCGAGCTTTGTTACGAATTCGTGGCCGACATGGTTCGTTCGAACTGCGGGACGGCTGGGATGAAATATTTCCCCTGGGTCTTCTCGCTGTTCATGTTCGTGTTGGTCGGTAATCTCGTCGGGATGGTTCCCTATAGCTTTACCTTTACCAGCCACATCATCGTGACCTTTGCCCTTGCCGCCATGGTGTTTCTGGGTGTCACGCTCATTGCGCTGATGCGTCACGGGTTACATTTCTTTACCTTCTTTCTGCCCCATGGTACGCCGCTTGCCATCGCGCCGATCATTGTGCCGATCGAAATCCTGTCGTATCTCTCACGCCCCGTCAGCCTGTCGATCCGGTTGTTCGCCAACATGATGGCCGGGCATACGATGTTGAAAGTGTTTGGTACCTTTACGGTTGCCCTTGGATTTTTTGGGTTCATGCCGCTGGCGGTGAATGTGGCGCTTACGCTGTTTGAACTGCTGGTTGCTTGTTTGCAGGCCTATGTCTTCACGATTTTGACCTGCCTTTACCTTAAGGACGCGATCGAGCTGCATTGATCGCCCGGCCGGATACCGAGGCCAGCCATCGCCCTATGATGATGGATGTTTCTCGTCTGTGGTTTCATCTTTTAGCACTTAGAGGATAGTCAAATGGACGCTCAAGCCGCCAAGTACATTGCCGCCGGTCTCGCCGTTTTCCCGTTGTTGGGTGTTGGCCTTGGTCTCGGCAATATTTTTGCTACCCTGATCAGCTCGGTTGCGCGCAACCCGTCAGCCCGCAACGAAGTGTTCGGCATCGGCATTCTGGGCTTCGCCCTGACTGAAGCCGTGGCTCTCTTTGCACTCCTCATCGCCTTCCTGGTTCTGTTCTCTTAAGGCAAACCACAAGAGGGAGCCGTGCTGGGGGTCACGCCGTCATTTGAAGGTGTGATGACCGGCACGGCTGCTTTTTCGGTCCAAGAGCAAAGACAGCCGGAGCGTCTTCTATGCCGCAATTAGATCCGCATTCATTCCCGCCGCAGCTTATCTGGCTTGCCCTGACCTTCATTGCGTTGTTCGTTTTCCTGTCGAAGGTTGCCTTGCCGAAAGTCGGCAGTGCGATTGAACGGCGTCGGGAAAAGGTCGAAGGCGATCTTGCCAGAGCCGCAAAGCTCAAGGCGGAAATCGACACCGTGATCGAAGCTTATGAGCGCGCCCTCGACGAGGCGAAGGCTCAGGCAAGTCTGACGGTGAATCAGACGAAGGAACAAGTGGCGCGGGTTTCGGCCGAGCGTCAGGCTGCGGCTATTGCGGCCATCAATGAACAAAGCCGTGCCGCCGAGGCCCGAATTGCATCTGCGAAGGCGAGTGCGCTTGCCAATATTCGCACGGTTGCGATTGAGGTTGCCGGTGCCGCTACCCTGCATCTCGTCGGCGAAGCACCGAAATCGGCCGCTGTCGAAGCCGCCGTCGATCAAGCCATGGGGGCTAGCGCCTGATGGAATTTTTCTACGATCCCGAATTATGGGTTGCTATCGCCTTTATCGCGGCCGTCTATGTGGCTTGGGGTCCGGCAAAGCAACAGATTATCGGTACCCTCGATAGCAAGAGTGCCGAAATCGCCCGGCAACTGAATGAGGCGGAAGCCCTCAAAGACGAAGCCGAAGCGACCTTGCGCGAATATCAGCAAAAGCAGCGCGATGCCCTGAAAGAAGCCCAGGAAATCGTTGTCCGCGCCCAGATCGAGGCGGAACGTGCGGCAAAGCAGGCAGAAGCCGAACTCGACGCCGCCTTGAAACGCAGACAGGCCCAGGCCCTCGATAAGATCGCTCAGGCCGAGGCGACCGCCTTGGCGGAAGTGCGGCATGCTGCGGTCGATGTCGCGATTGCGGCAACCAAGCAGTTGATCGCCCAATCCCTGACCGCCAAAAATGCGGCATCTTTGGTCGATCAGGCGATTGCCCAGTTGCCAGCCAAGCTGCATTGATCCTTAATGCTCTTATAGCTTGACCCTTTTGCGGAAGAACAAAAAACCCGGCTTTGAGGCCGGGTTTTTTATGCGATCACTTTTGCCCCAGGCCGAGGGCGCGGTTGCGGGTCAGTTCTTCTTCGGTCAATTGAAACCCGGCCACGATTCGATATTTCGGGGCACTTTTGGGGTCGGTGAGGATGATGCGTTCTTCCACCGTATCCAAGGCCCCGGCCCGGTTTTGGTTCGGGCCGAACGTGATCGGATTCGTCAGAATCCGTTTTGAGATCACGGTGTTTTTGTCATCGGTCACAACGATGAAATAGCTGAAATCGGCCCCGCGCACGGTTGCTGCCGGGCCGATTTCGGCCACGGTTTGCAAGGCGATTTCGATCGACACGCCGCGTTCGTCGATGGCGCAGCTGCCCTTGACTTCGCTGAGACTGGCCCGATAGAGCAGATCGGCGAAATTGCCGCTATTGCTGCGGGCACGGGTCACCATGGAGAGTTCCGGGGCGATTTTGGTCGACGGGCACGCAACATCTGAGAAATCTTTTCCGAAAATACCGCAGCCGGTCAGAATCGGGGCAAGAGCGCACAACAGAACGGCAGGGCCGGTCATGGGGCGGAAGCGAGAGATGGGGGGCTGGGACATGGTGCTCGGCAATGAGAGTGACACTGGTCGCGACAGCAAGGGGCCTTGATCATTGAAGGCACGAAGCCCCGTCAATCCTGTCTTCGGGGCGGCAGTGTAGGGGTGTGCGGTGCCGGATACAAGGGGGCGTGGGGGATAAATCTATATTCTTTGTCCTCCGTTCCGTCCCGATCCCGTGCCTGAGGTGGGACGATCGGACGCGGGATGCGAAGGGGGCGAAAAGTCGGATTGTCTGACGCACTGGATCGCCGTATGACGGGATGCGGTGTTGGATGGGGCAAGGCAAAAGGTGGGCTGATGGCTGTTTATACCGATGTGAGCGACGAAGCCCTGACCCGGTTTATGGCCGCGTATGATTTGGGGACGGTTTTATCCTGCAAGGGAATTGCCGAAGGGGTGGAAAATTCCAATTTCCTGCTGCGCCTTTCGGCGGGCAATTTCATTTTGACCCTCTATGAAAAACGGGTCGACCGGGGTGATTTGCCGTTTTTTTTGGGATTGATGGATCATCTTGCCGCACGGGGTATTTCCTGCCCCATCCCGATCAAGGCCCGCGATGGGCAGGTTTTGCGGGACTTATGCGGTAAGCCTGCCGCCGTGATTAGTTTTCTGGATGGGTTATGGCCGCGTCGGATCGAGCCGTTTCATTGCCGGGAGTTGGGACGGGCCTTGGCCCGGTTTCATGCGGTCGGTCGGGATTTTCCGATGACCCGCGCCAACAGCCTGTCGATCGGTGCCTGGCGGCCCTTATTTACGCTCTGCTGCGCCGAAGCCGATCGGGTGATGCACGGTTTGGCGGACGGGCTTTCACGGGAATTGGATTATTTGGAGGGGCATTGGCCCGACGCTTTACCGACCGGGACATGCCATGCGGATCTGTTTCCCGACAACGTGTTTTTCAAGGAGGAGCGGTTAAGCGGCATCATTGATTTTTATTTCGCGTGTACCGATTATCTTGCCTATGACCTTGCCATTTGTCTCAATGCGTGGTGTTTCGAACCCGATACCGCGTGGAATGCGCAAAAAGGGCGTGCTCTGATCGCGGCCTATCAGCAAGAGCGCCCGATGGCGGCTGACGAACGCCGGGCGCTGCCGATTTTGGCGCGCGGTAGTGCGGTGCGGTTTTTATTGACCCGTCTTTACGATTGGTTGAACCAACAACCGGGGGCCCTGGTGCGGCCCAAGGATCCGTTGGAATATTGGCGTAAACTGGTTTTTCACCAACAGATTGAAAGTGCCGATTTTTATGGATTCTGATCTTCCCCGCGACGTCCAGCAGGTACCGAAACCGACATCGGCCGGTCCCGTTGAGATTTTCACCGATGGGGCGTGCAGCGGCAATCCCGGTCCTGGCGGTTGGGGGGCGATTTTGCGCTGGGCCGGGGTTGAAAAGGAACTGTTCGGTTCGGAGAACCCGACCACCAACAATCGGATGGAAATGTTGGCGGCGATCATGGCACTCGAAGCGCTGAAACGACCGGTCAGCGTCAAACTTCATACCGACAGCCGGTATCTGTGCGACGGGATTACCAAATTCATTCATGGCTGGAAAAAGAACGACTGGAAAACCGCCAATAAAAAGCCGGTGAAGAATATCGATCTTTGGCTTCGCTTGGATGCTGCCTTGAAACCTCATCGCGTCGAGTGGGTTTGGGTCAAGGGGCATGCGGGCCATCTTGAAAACGAACGGGCCGATTGCCTCGCCCGGCAAGGGGTGGAGCAGGCGAAGGCGGAGGGATAAGTGTATTAGGGGCGGTACTTGGGGAGGGCATTTTGGGACCGCCCCGACCGCGGGCTCGGTATCGATCCCGCGATCAGGTCATCCTTTGGGTCGGGGCGGCAACGGTCCGAACGGTGCCCCGATCGGACCGATCAGCCGTTAGAGCGTGGCGAGGACCGCTTCACCGCTGGAGACTTCATAGGCACCCGGTTGTTCGACATAAAGGCCCGTCACGATGCCGTTTTCGATGACCATGGCATAGCGTTGCGAGCGATAGCCAAGGCCGAAGCCGGACGCATCGAAACCGAGATCGATGGCGCGGGTGAAATCGCCGTTCCCGTCGGCCAACATGGTGATCTTGTCTTCGACCTTTTGGTCGTTGCCCCAGGCATGCATGACGAAGGCGTCATTGACCGAGATGCAGGCGACGAGGGTGACGCCCTTGGCCTTCAAGGCTTCATAATTATTCAAGAAGCTTGGCACATGCTTGGCGGAGCAGGTCGGGGTGAAAGCACCCGGCACCGCGAACAGGACGGCCTTTTGACCGTCAAACAGCGTGTCGGTCGACACATCGACCAAGCCTTGTTCGGTCTTGTGTTTGAGTTTCACGGAGGGAAGCTTATCGCCAACCTTGATCGTCATCGTAGGTTCCTTTGCCAGATACAGACTATGTTTCGAGGATATGCGATCGTAAATTCGACCTGTCCCGCAACCGACGCGGACAGTATCGCGATTTTAACAGAAAATCATCCCTTGGTTCGCGTGTCGGATGCTTGCGCGAATGTCATGGGCCTTGTATTGCTGGACTATGCCGCAGATCGATGATTTTTCCGCCCTGAATTCCGCCGCTGCCCAAAAATCCGGGTATTTGGGCGGCCATCTCATCATCGCGATGCCGCAGATGACGGATCCCCGATTTCAAAAATCCGTGATCTATCTCTGCGCACACACGAAAGATGCCGCCATGGGGCTTGTGGTGAATAAGCCGTTGGATAATCTCACCTTGCCCGATCTCTTGGGGCATCTCGAAATTCCCTGCGATGATCGCGTGCCGCCACAGAAAATTCATTTCGGCGGTCCGGTCGAGACGGCGCGCGGTTTCGTCCTGCACAGCACCGACTATGTCGAAGCGCAAACCCTGGCCATCGGTCATGATCTTGCCTTGACCGCCACCCTCGACATCCTGCGCGCCATCGGCAAGGGGGCGGGGCCCAGGCGATACCTCATTGCCCTCGGTTATGCCGGATGGGGGGCGGGGCAGTTCGAGTCGGAGATCCAGGCGAATGCCTGGTTGCACGGCCCGATGAACGAATCGGTGATTTTTGACACGCCCAATGGCGAAAAATGGCAAAAGGCGATCGGCCTGTTGGGGATCAGTCCGCTGATGCTGTCGACCGAGGCGGGGCACGGCTGAGCTTGCCCCTTGCTTGCTGCGGCTTCGATCTTGTATCAGCAGGGGGATCTAACCTGGGGAGTGTCCGATGGAAGCGACCGAAGCCGCCGATACGATCGTCGAAACCGCACATCACCACGAATCGGGCGGCCATGTGTCGAACGACACATTCCGCAAACGGGTCGGCGTTTTGATCGCCGTTTTCGCCTGCGCCCTTGCCTTGGTCAGCATGGGCGGGCGGGTGGCGATGAAGCAGACGATCAATAAGAATATCGAAGTATCCGATACGTATAATTTTTTTCAGGCCCGCAATATCCGTCAGTCGAATCTCAAACTCAGCGTCGATCAGTTGGAACTGACCGTGGCGACCCGCCCGGATCTGGGCGTGGCGGAACGTCAGGCGATCGATAAAAAACTGGCGGAATATCGCGCCACGATCGATCGGTACGAATCGGATCCGGTGAAGGGCGACGGCAAGAAAGAACTGTTGGCAAAGGCCGACGAAGCCAAGCACGCCCGCGATCATGCCCAGGAACAGGATGAATTTTTCGAATTTGCCGAGGCGTTTTTGGAAATTTCCCTCGTGCTGGCCTCGACCGCCATTCTGACCACGTCGCGTTCTTTGTTGTGGGTCTGTATCAGTTTCGCCGCCTGCGGTGCGGGGCTCGCACTCTGGGCCGTGTTTATGTGACGGTGCGCGCTCGGCACCAGCCGTCAAGCCGGGCCGGGCCGTTGAAATTTCGTCGAGAGAATGATCGAGGTTACCGTTCGTTCGATCCCGTCTACCGCCCCGATTTCATCGATCACCCGATCCATCGCCTCGACCGAACCGGCTTCGGCCTGGGCGATGAGATCGTGTTGGCCGCTGACCGCATAGAGGGCCGTGATGGCGGTGATGCGTCGCAGGCTGGCCTCCGCCTTGGCGGCGGCTTTGGGCAGGATCGTGATCAGCACATGGGCGCGGATGAGCGCCCGTTCCGCCGGTGCGCCGAGCCGCACGGTATAGCCCGCAATGATGCCCGTGCGTTCCAACCGTTCCAACCGGCTTTGCACCGTCGTACGCGACAGGCCGAGGGACCGTGCCAGGGTGGCAGTCGGCAGGCGGGCATTGTCCTGTAACAGGCGCAAGAGGGCGGTATCGGTCGCATCGATCGTCATTTTTCACAAAACCTCGTCATTCTGTACAGAAGAACGCATCATATCGTCGCTCTGCCTACTACGATCCGACGATGAAGTCGAGTATATCGGGGGTATGAATAATTGACGTTGATGGGGCGGAATGATGAAGCAGATCTTGATCGCAGGGGCCGGGAAAATCGGTGTGACCATCGCCGAAATGTTGGCGAGCAGCGGGGATTACGCGGTGACGGTCGCCGACCGTTCGCAAGCCCAATTGAACGGGATCGAAACCTCGGCCAAGGTTGAGACCTTGGTGTTGGACATCACCGATGCCAGTGCCTTGAAGGATGCGCTCACCGGCAAGTTCGCGGTTCTGTCGGCCGCCCCGTTCCACCTGACCCGTCTCATCGCCGAAGCGGCTCGGGCGGTCGGGACCCACTATCTCGATCTCACCGAAGATGTGGCGACCACCCGTCTCGTCAAGAAATTGGCCGAAGGCGCAAAGACGAGCTTCATTCCCCAATGCGGCCTCGCCCCCGGTTTCATCTCGATCGTCGCCCATGACCTGGCCCGGGATTTCGACCGGCTCGACACGCTGAAGATGCGCGTCGGGGCCTTGCCGCAATATCCGACCAATTCGCTGAACTATAACCTCACCTGGTCGACCGACGGGGTGATCAATGAATATTGCGAGCCTTGCGAAGCGATCGTGAATGGCGACGTGCGCGAAGTGCCGGCCTTGGAAGAATTGGAAGAATTCTCTCTCGACGGGGTGAAATACGAGGCGTTCAACACCTCGGGCGGTCTCGGCACCCTGTGCGAAACCTTGAAGGGCAAGATCCGCACCCTGAATTATCGCACGATCCGCTATCCCGGCCATTGTGCGATTATGAAGACGTTGCTCCAGGATCTACGCCTGCGCGATCGCCGCGACATCCTGAAGGATATTCTGGAAAATTCACTGCCCGCCACCTTGCAGGACGTGATCGTGATCATGGTGACGGTCAGCGGTTGGGTCGGCGAGAAATTCATGCAGAAGACCTATGCCAACAAGGTCTATAGCCGCGACATCAACGGTCGCACCTTTACCGGCATCCAAGTGACCACGGCGGCGGGCATCTGCACCGTGCTGGACATGTTGGCCGACGGCACCCTGCCGCAGGCGGGCTTCATCCGTCAGGAAGATATCCGCCTCGACGCGTTCCTGGCCAATCGGTTCGGCGGCTATTACCGCCAAACGGTCGACCATTCCAACGCCTAATCCTTGGCGGCGGGGGCCGGGGCTTCGGCCTTCGGCACCCCCGCAGCACTTTTCCGTCTGTCACCCAAGTTTTTCAAAAATCTGACAAATAACACTGGACAGGGGCCGGAAAGTTTCATATACGAAAGGCCCTTCGTTCAACCGAAGCGCCCAGATAGCTCAGTTGGTAGAGCATGCGACTGAAAATCGCAGTGTCGCTGGTTCGATTCCAGCTCTGGGCACCATTTCCATCCCTTGAGAGAGTGATCTTTCAGGGGTTTTTTTATGAATCAAAACAGAGCCGAGATTTTACGAATCAATTTTATCGTACGATTATGGTTCAAACAATCTTGTCCGAACCATAATCGTGTCTTTATTCTTTATTTGATCTTCATGTGCATTTCTAAGGAAATTATGTCCCTATTGAGGAGATTTTTTGAGATTCATGGCGTTTTTATGTTTCTTTTCTTCGAGTTTATTTTGTAGCCAATAGGCATACTCGATTTCGATATTTTCTAGTAAGGTAAGAACACCGGTCACTTGTTGCTGGACAATTTGGCCCGCCTGAAGAGAGATGTTTATTTCTCGTTCCGATAATTTGGATAACGTGTTGGCATTGGTTACCCCAGCACTATAAAGGGCCCATTGTCGCCAACTATCGAACCAAGATTTTTGCAAGTTCAGGCAGCGTTGTTCAATGGCGCGGCGCATTTCCAACAATTCACCCATGCTTTTGGCATCAATGCCGGTACTAAAGACCTCGGCTGTGGTTGTCATGGTTTCGAGCATTCGGGTTGCCCGTTCAGCCGTCAAATGGCCATGCTTCATGGCGTGATCAAGCTGGGGCAAAGCTGTGGTTGGGGTCGTGCGTAGGGTCTTGCTCAGAGATTCCATAAGCGCGATTTGCGGCATGGCGGAACGGACTGTCATGTGCGTGTCTCCGATTATGTGGGAATTCAGCGGTTACGCGTTACCGCAGAGCCGTTGCAGCATCCGAAAAATCGCCTGGATTTGCAGCGCATCCTTGGAAAAATAATCCGGTTGTTCGACATTTTTGCTGGTATAGCCCCACCAATCCCAACAGCCGTCCGGATTCTGGGTCTTGTTGTTATCCGTCCCTGTCGCCTGGGGATACAACATGATCAGGTCATTGGCATCGGCAAATTCATTATACCCTGTGGTGAGCATATAGCGGGCACCATAAGGCGGTTCATTGCTGCTATCGACGTGGCCAGCGACGAAATTGGCATATTCATAGCCCTGTTTGCAGCCGTGAATCACAATATGGACGCCGCGTGCGGGGGCACCATCCTTCACGCTTTGGGGGACGTAGACATAGCCATAAGGGCTCATCGAGGCGTAACCGGCCGTGTCGGCGAAAAACTCGGTCTGATCGAAATGTTCAAGCTGGCTACTGAGTTTTTTGGTGGGCGGATTGAGTGCATGATCTGAATAGATGTGATTCAGAATATCATGCGATTGAATGAATTTACGATGTCCGTCGGATCCGCTGTAGTTAATATAAGGCGGTTGATTGGTACCGAGGGGCGAATCCTCGATGTTATTGGTGATGATCGAATGGCCGGCAGGAACCGTATCGATATATTTTATATTTTCGTGATTAACACCGAGTAATTCGTAAAAATCACGGGTTGCTTTAACGACTTTCGAATCGACGACCGTGTCTTTGCTGCCAGTAAAAATATAGAGCCGATGATGAGAGAGTGCGTCGGTTGGATCAATCAGACCAGCCGCCGCCGTTTGCCGCGCCAAGCGCGCCGAACGTTCGGGACTGGGGGCGGTTGCTGTTGTGAGTGGGGTCATGCAGATCGTTAAGGCATTGATTGCATTGGCATCAACGGCAATGGTAGAAGCTTGGCGAAAAGATTCGGCGCAGCGATAAGGACCGCCGGCAATGATACCGGCACCGATAAAACTGGTGGAATGGGCGAGATGGAGTTGCACGGTCATAAACGCCCCGGAAGATAAGCCGGAGATCGAATTGCCGTTTTGCATCACCTGATAAGCTTTGAGAGCCGGTGCTTTGATAACCCGATTGTTTGACATCGATCGCTCCTGCTTTCTTGCGAAAGTTTATATTGCGATGCAAAACATATCAGGAAAAAAAGTTGCGATGCAATAAAACAACTTATTTGAGAATAAAATTCATTTTTCCGTCACAGCATTGCGGATGTTTCTACCCGTCACCCCTCCAAGGTCCGCAATTTCGCCCGGGCCTCCGCCGCACTGTCGTAGAGGTGCGGGGCGACGCTGTGGTCGGCGAGCGCGTGGCCCAGTTTCATGCGCAGAAAGCTGCTGGTGGTATAGCGGGTGACGCCGCAATAATGGCGGTCGACCAGACGGTGGACCATCGCGCTATAAGGGTCGAGCAATTCCGGGATGATGGCGAAATTATCGTAATTGACGATGGCGAACACCTTGCCGGGGGCGGTTTTCAGGGTTTCGGCCACTTGACGTTCGATCGCGTCCACCTGTTCCGGCCGGGTGAGGGAAAAACCTTCGAAATTGACGAAGAAATGGCCCTGCGCCGGATCGAAACTGAACCGATCGGCAAAGGGGAGGTCGAGAAGATCGGCGCGCAGCCCCATGGGTTCCGCGCGGAACAGCCGCGCATCCATCAGGCGCGGGGCCTTGACGATCGGTGTGAAGCCCATCCGGGCCAGAATATCCCGTTCGAGATCGATGCCGGGGGCGATTTCCAACAGTTCGAGCCCGTCTTGGGTGAGGCCGAACACGCAGCGTTCGGTGACGTAGAGCACGCTTTTGCCGCGCTTGGCGGCGTAAGTGCCGCTGAAGGTGATTTGTTCGACGTGGGTTATGAATTTTTGCGCGTCGCCTTCGCTGGTGATCGTGACCTTGGCCCCGGCGAAATCGAGGGTGAGTTTGCCTGCCGTGAAGGTGCCGGTAAAGATCAGGCGCTTGGCGTTCTGACTGATATTGATGAACCCGCCGGCCCCGGCCAGTTTGGGGCCGAACCGGCTGACATTGAGGTTGCCCGCCTGATCGGCCTGGGCAAGCCCCAAGACGGCAAGGTCGAGCCCGCCGCCATCGTAGAAATCGAACTGATAGGGTTGATCGACCACGGCGGCGGTATTGGTAGCCGCCCCGAAATCGAGACCGCCCGCCGGTAGGCCCCCGATCACCCCCGCCTCGGCTGTCAGCGTGATGAGATCCAGGATTTTTTCCTCGTTGGCGATGGCGGCCACGGTTTCCGGCATGCCGATGCCGAGATTGACGACCGAATTCGGTTTCAACTCAAGGGCGGCACGCCGGGCGATCACCTTGCGGATGCCGAGGGGCAGGGGGGCCGTCGCCCCCATGGGCACCCTGATCTCGGCGCTGTACGCGGGATTGTAGGGGGTGCCGAAGGTTTGCCAATGGTGTTCGGGCGGCGATACGACCACGCAATCGACCAGAATGCCCGGAACCTTGACCTGACGCGGGTTGAGCGTACCGCTATCGACGATCCGTTCGACCTGGGCGATGACGAGGCCGCCGCTATTGTGGGCGGCCATGGCGATCGACAGGCTGTCGAGGGTCAGGGCTTCGCGTTCCATCGTGAGGTTGCCCTCGGCATCGGCGGAGGTGGCACGGATGATGGCGACGTCGATCGGTGGTACCTTATAAAAAAGAAACTCCTCGCCGCCGATATGCATCAAACTGACGAGATCTTCCGTCGTGCGCGCATTGACCTTACCGCCGCCATGGCGCGGATCGACGAAGGTGCCGAGGCCGACCGCCGAGAGATGGCCGGGCCGTTTGGCCGCGATGTCGCGGAACAGATGGGAAATCACCCCCTGGGGCAGGTTATAGGCTTCGATCTCGTTCCGGATCGCCATCTGTTGAAGTTTCGGCACGAGGCCCCAATGCCCGCCGATGATCCGTTTGATCAAGCCCGGATATGCCAAGTGATTGAGCCCGCGATCCTTGCCGTCGCCTTGTCCTGCCGCATAGATCAAGGTGAGATCGCGTGGCCTGCCCGTGGGCGGCATGGCGGCGTCGGGTGCGAGATAGAGGGATTCAAGGGCGGTTGCGATGGTTTCGGCAAACCCGATGCCGACAAAGCCGCCCGTCGCCACCACGTTGCCCGGCCGGATGAGCCGCACCGCATCGAGTGCCGTGACCAGTTTGCCCCGTGCGCCCTGTTTGATTCCGCTCAGAATCGGGTGGGTGGCGAGCGTGGTGACGAGTGTGTTCTGGTCCAGGGGCGATTTCGGGGCATGGGCCATGATCGAAACTCTCTGTAAAAAACCGGATGATTTTATGCGCGGGGTGTTGGGGCGATAAAAACAGGAATAAATGAAAAATAACGAAAAAATTAGTTTTTTGACACACGATTCAATGCGGTCGGCTTGAAATTATCATGGTGCAGCCTGCCAAGAGAGAAACGGTTTCGTAATCATAAGCCGGGTAAAGTGGTGCCAAGGGATAAAAACAAAGGGGCATCGGGTGAGGCAAAAAGCCGGTGGGGTGAGGGCGATCGGTCTTACCGCGACGAGAGGGGCGGCCTTTATTTGTGAAGGTCTCAATCTTTGATTGATTATTGATGGTATTATGATGATTTTAAGGATATTTATGTCATGAGAGCAGAGCAGGACGGTGCGATGTCGGGTGCCGATGGCCGCAGAGGGAACGGTGATTTATTCGCGCTGCGGATGACGGAGTTTCTTTCGGCAAAGCTGTGTCATGATTTGGTGAGCGCCATCGGGGCCATTTCGAATGGGATCGAAATCCTTGAAGAAGAACCGGAATTTGCCCAGGATGCCGGACGCCTGATCGGCCAGAGTGCCCGTCAGGCGGCGCGTCGGCTGCAATATTTCCGGTTGGCCTATGGGGCGACGGCCGCCATACCCGACGATCGGGCACGGATCGCCTGCCAAGAATTGTTCACCGAAGGCCGTGTCAGCTTGGTTTGGCCGACCGATCTGCCCGCCTATCCGGTGGGCGGATTGAAATTGGTGATGAACCTTGTCCTGTTGATGGCGGAATCCTTGCCGCGCGGCGGGACGGTCACCGTCTTGGCGGGGGATGCACGGACCATTTCGGTGATGGCGGAAGGGGAGGGGGTTCGCCTCAATGAACCGGTTCCCGCCTTGCTGGACTGTCGGGGCGATCTCGATGATTTGACGGCCCGGACGGTTCATGCTGCCTTTACCGGAGCCCTCGTCCGTCAGATGGCGGGGTGCCTGACGGTCCGTCACGATCCGGCGGACGGGCGGATCGCAGTTGATGTCGCCCTCTGAGTTTTAGGTTGTTTTACCTTCATCTTCATGGCGCTGAGGTAAAACTAACCGCTTCTTAACGAATGTTCATCATGGTTTCAATGGCTTTTCGCCTCTCATTCGGCCCCCAGGTTTTAGCCGATTGCGTGGCACTTTCACGGCGGATGCAATCCCATGGATGACTTGCTGAGTGAGTTTCTGACTGAGACGGCCGAGGGTTTGGCGACACTCGATGTCGAGCTCGTCCGGCTTGAACAGAACCCGAATGATCCGGGACTTCTCGGAAATATTTTTCGGATCGTACACACGATCAAGGGAACCTGTGGGTTCTTGTCCCTGCCCCGCCTGGAGGCGGTCGCCCATGCGTCTGAAAACGTGTTGGGTCGAATCAGGGACGGTCAATTGCCCGTGACGCCGGTGGCGATCAGTCTGATCCTGCGGTCGTTGGACCGGATTAAGATGCTGCTCGCCACGCTTGAGGCGACGGAAGCGGAACCGGACGGCAATGACGCCGACTTGATTGATGAACTGAATGCCTTGGCCGAGGGACGGTTGGCCGCCTCTGCGGCACCGGCCCCCGAACCGGTTCCTGCTCCCGCAC
>DAISJD010000045.1:0-21029 GCA_036821645.1 Aliidongia sp. | reverse complement strand
GGTGGGCGCCGCAAGCGGGGGATCGATACGCCGGACGTGACGATGGCGGCCCCAGAATCATCGACTGTCGTATCGCCCAATACCATGGTGGCCTCTTCACCCACCCGCACCCCTGCGGGCGATGCTGTGGCCTCGGTCGCAGCCGAGACTGCCGGTGCCGATAGTGCCGCCGATGCGGCCGTCCTCGCCGAACGCTTGAAGCAGCTTGAGGCAGAGCTTGCGGCGCTTAGCGAACAAAACGCACAGGCCCGCCAACTTTACGAACAGGCCGTGGCGGATTTGAAGACATCGGCACAAGAACAAAAGAAATTAAAATCCGACAAGACAAAGATGCAGACCCGGATCGAAGCCTTGGCCGCCGACAAGGCGACGGCTGAAAAAGAACGGGAAAAGGTCGAGAAGCAGATCATTGCCGAACGCGATAAGATCAACGAAAAAATCAAGCAAAAGGTGGCCGAGCTTGCCCGCAAACAGACCGCCCAGGGACGCGAAGGCGTGCCGTCCGTCACGGTCATGTCGCCGCGCAGCGATGCGGGGGCGGCGGTCGGGGCGACACCCAATGGGGGCGGTGCCTTCAGCCTCGATCGGTTCTTGACTCAAATCGGTCTCGGCGGTGCGAAGATGCCATCGGTCGGTGGTCCTTTCGTGGCGGTACCGGGGCGCGCGGTCGAGGGCGGGCAAAATGCCCAGATGCAGGCCGTGTTGAGGACCTTGCCCCTGACCCCGCCGCTGTCCGGCGGTCAATTGGAAAGCCGGTTTGGCGCGCGTTCCGATCCGTTCAACGGGCATCAGTCGATGCATACCGGCCTCGATTTTTCGGCCCCCTATAAATCGCCAATCTACAACACGTCTCCCGGTGTCGTGGTCTTTGCCGGTTATGCCGGTGCCTATGGCAAATTGGTCGAGGTGGATCATGGCAATGGCATTCATACGAAATACGGCCATCTCAATCGTATTTCCGTCAATGTCGGCCAGAAATTGACCGGGCGCGTAGAAATCGGTCAATTGGGATCGACCGGCCGCAGTACAGGCCCTCATGTCCATTACGAAGTGTTGGTGAACGGCACGCCGCAGGATCCCGAGCGGTTTTTAGAGGCCGGGCGCTCTTTGCTCGTCTCTAAATAAGGCGCATCGGGAAATAAGGCGCATCGGATATGGCGTGATTGCGCACGCGGATCACGGGGCTGCGGATCGAAGGATCCGCGGCTTTTTTTTCGTCGATCCCCCCTTTTCCCACGGTTACTAGGGGGGGCCGTCAGCCCCCTTCACGGACCTGCATCATGCGGCCCAACATGGCGCGCAAGGCGGCGGGCCGGATCGGTTTATACAGAATTTCGTGACCGGCGGCACTGATCCGGCGCTTTGTTTCATCGGTATGATCGGCGGTCAGGACGAGGGTCGCAACGGGGTGGTGTCCGAGGATGGAGGCCAAGGCATTGAGCGCCGTGAGCCCGGTCTCGCCATGATCCAGGTGGTAGTCGACGATCAAGATGTCGGGGATGGCGTCATTGAGATGGGCTTCGGCTTCGATCTCACTGGACGCGATCCTGACATCGCATCCCCAACCGCCGAGAAGGGCCCGCATCCCGTCCAGAATCGCCGGTTCATTATCGAGACAGAGGATACGGGCATCTTTGAGGCCGCGCGCGCGCTTCGAGAGCTCGGCGGGCGGCATCTCTTGCGGACGCGGGGCGAGCGGGACTGTGACGGCAAAGCAACTGCCTTTGCCTTCTGTCGATGCGACATCGATCGGATGACCCAGCAAACGGGCGATCCGGTCGACGATGGCAAGACCCAGGCCCAGGCTTTTTTCCGAGCCTTGCGTTTCGGGGGCGAAGCGTTTGAATTCTAAGAATACGTCATCGCGTTTGTCGGCGGGGATGCCGATGCCCGTATCATGAATTTCGATGCGTAACCGGTCGCCACGACGGCGGCAGCCGACGAGAACCCGACCCTCGGGCGTATAGCGGATCGCGTTTGAGACGAAATTTTGCAAGATGCGCCGCAATAAGGCCGGGTCGCTCTGCACCGCGAGACGGGTCGGCACCAGGGTAAAGCCGAGACCGCGCTCTTCTGCGATCGCCTCGAATTCGGCGCAGAGCGTATCCAACAGATCGTCCAAAGGAAAACAGCCGATATCGACCCGTGTCGCCCCGGAATCGAGTTTTGAGACATCGAGGAGCGAACCCAGCAAGGTTTCGACCGACCGCAAGGAGGTATCGATTTTTCCGACAAGCGGATCGACGGTCCGATCGGCCAGCGCCGAGGTGAAAAGCCGGGCGGCGTGCAACGGTTGCAGCAGATCATGACTGGCGGCGGCCAGAAACCGGGTTTTCGATTGATTGGCCCGTTCGGCATCGGCCTTGGCCGAGGCCAGGGCTTCGGTACGTTCCAGCACCCGCTGTTCCAACCCTTCGTTGGCGGCCCGTAAGGCGGCGGCGGCTCTGTGCCGTTCGGTCACGTCGGTAAAGGTGGCGACGAAGCCGCCATCGGGCATGGGATTGGTCGCAACTTCGAGAATGGTGCCGTCGGGGCGATGGCGCTCGTAAATATCGAGGGTCCGTTCGAACGCACCGAACCGGCGGTCGAGCATATTGCCGATCCGGGCATCCTTGCCATATTCGCCGCGCGCCGCATTGAACCGGACGATTTCGGTGAGGGCCGTGCCGACGCGGACGAGATCCGGCGGCAGGTCGTTCAGAATGATGAACCGGCTGTTCCAAGCGCGCAGGCGCAGATTTTCATCGAACACGCAGATCCCTTGGCTGATATTTTCCAAGGTCGCCGTCAATAGGGCATGATTGACCCGGATCGCGCGCGAGGCCTGATCCAACATGACGATCGCGTCGGCTTTCGTGATCGTGCTGTGGTTGAGGGCGCTGGCGACGATGATCTTGGCCGATGCGGTGCCGATGGCACCGGCGACCAAGCGTTCGGTAAAGCGCAGGCAATGGAGGCTTGCCTGTTCGAGATAGGCGTCGGGGAGGGTTTTGGTCGGACGGTCTTTGGCGGTTTCGCCGAGATAGAGCGCATAAAGCGTATCGGCGCGCTCGGTCCCGATGAAGGCGCTCGCCAATCGTTTCAAATCGCCTACGGTGACATGGCTGTCGGCGGGCATGGTTTTGGCGTTGAGGCGCGGGCTTGCGGCAAAGAAAAAGGCGTTGGCTTGGCGTCGATCGTTGCGGGTCGGATGGCTCAACAACGAGACGATGACGTAGCAAACGAGATTGATGCCCAGCGACCAGAGGCTGGCATGGGTGACAGGATCGAGGACCGTTTGCCCGAACAGATGTTCCGGGCGCAACCAGGCAAGATGCCAGGGGCCATCCTGCAAGAGATCGCGCGAAACCCATCCGGCGGCGACGAAGGATGGCAAGACCAATGTATAGAACCAGACGAGGAACCCGGCCCCAATGCCGGCCAGCGCACCGTTGCGATGGCCCGTGCGCCAAAACAATCCCAAGAGCAAGGCGGGGCCGAATTGGGCTACGGCGGCAAAGGACACGGTGCCGATCGCCGACAGTGGGTAGGCGGGGCCGATCAGCCGATTATAGGCATAGGCAAGCGCCAGCACGGCGATGACCGAAAGACGCCGGACCCGCAGCAATTTTGGCGCGAGGCTGCCGATATTGGTTTGGTGTGTCTGTCTGCGGATTAGGATAGGGGCGATCAGATCGTTGGAAATCATGGTCGAAAGCGCCAAAGATCCGACGATGATCATGCTGCTGCCGGCGGAAAGACCGCCCAAAAAGGAAAACAAGGCCAGAAAACCAGCCCCTTTGACAAGAGGGATCGTGACCATGAACGTATCGGCGGTGGCGGCACTGCCGAATTCGGCAAGACCGGCCAAGGCGATCGGCACGACAAATAAATTCATGCCGACGAGATAGGCCGGAAAGGCCCAGGCGGCCAAACGCACGCCCGACACGTCGGTATTTTCCACGATCGTCACATGGAATTGTCGCGGCAGGCAGATGATCCCAAAAAAGGATAGAAACGTGATCGACAGGAACGTTGCAGGGTTGAAGGACAAGAACGGTGATGAGACGGCAGGGACGGTGCCAGTATCCCGCAAAAAGCGCATCGGGCCGCCATCGCCTAGGAAAAAGGTGATGGCGATGCCGACCGAAAGGGCGGCCAGAAGTTTAATCACGGATTCGAACGCGATTGCCTGCATCAGGCCGCGATGATGTTCCGAGGCATTGATGGTGCGCATCCCGAACAAGATGGCGAATAAGGCCATGGCACCTGCAAGATAAAGGGCGGTATCGGTACTGTTCCCCGCGGTCAGGGGCAAGAGGGGGGTGTCGGGCTCGAAGGCCGTCAGGATATTGAAGCTTGCCGTGATCGCCTTGAGTTGCAGGGCAAGATAGGGGGTGAGGCCCAGCACGGCGACAATCGTGACCGTGGCCGCGACGGATTGGCTTTTGCCGTAGCGCGCAGCCATGAAATCGGCGATCGAAACGCTGTTTTGTTGTTTGGCGATACGGATGATTTTCGTGATGATGGGCGAGCCCACGGTGAACAGCAGGATGGGTCCGGTATAGATCGACAGGAAATCCCACCCCGCCATGGCAGCAGTGCCGACGGCGCCGTAAAACGTCCAAGACGTGCAAAAAACCCCGAGGGAAAGACAATAGAGCAGATTGCCGTATCGCGTTCCGGCGGCGGGTGGTGCCCGCCGGTCGCCGCGCCAAGCAATCGCGAACAGCAGTCCCAGATAAACGAGGGAAACGAAAAGGACGAACCAAGGGGACATAGCGTCCGGGGCCCCGCGCAGCGATCAACCATCAAACAGGATCGATTCTGACGTAATTTTGTTCAAACTGCAAAGTTTCTGGACAAAAACCTCAACAAGACGATCGCATGTGATTTTTTCTGGATCGCATCGTCTGTCCAGTACGGAGGAGGGCGGGGTAGGGGTATCAATCTAAAGATTTATAAATCTATTGAAAACACGGCTAAGATTAATGCTATGTCCGAAACACAGTGCAGGGTGCGACCAAGGTCGGGGCTCCTTTGCCGGAACAATCGCGCTATGCAGGAAGTCTAACAAGGCGGCACCAGGATCGGTCCGAGGTGCGCGTGCAAGCGGTTCGCCTTTTGCCGATCATCCGTCAACAGGATGCCGCCGATGCCAGAGAGGAAACGTCATGCCTGATACCCTGTCGGAGCGGATCGCGCGCGATCCCCATTATCGAGAAATGGTGGCAACGCGCCAGAAACTCGCCATTGCATTATCGGTCGTGGTTCTGGTGGTCTATTTCGGATTCATTCTGGTGATCGGCTTTGCCCCCGGCATTTTGGCGCAGCCTTTGGGTGAGGGCATGGTGACGACGGTCGGTATCCCAGTCGGTATCGGCGTCATTCTGATGGCTTTCGTCGTGACCGGCATTTATGTGCGCATCGCCAATAAACGCTTCGACGATCAGAATAACGAGATCCTGCGGAGGTTCAAATCATGAGCATCCGGCGGATTATAGCAGGGGGGGCGGCCTTCGCGGCCATGACTGGGTCGGCCTTTGCCGCCGGAACCGTGGAAGCCACGACCCAACAGGCAACTAATTACCTCGCCATCGCCATGTTCGGCATCTTCGTGCTGATGACTTTGGGCATTACGCTCTGGGCGTCGCGCAAAACCAAGACGGCCTCGGATTTCTATTCGGCAGGCGGCGGGATCACCGGTTTTCAAAACGGGCTTGCCATTGCTGGCGACTATATGTCTGCGGCGTCTTTTCTCGGGATTTCCGCCCTGGTCTATACCACGGGATATGATGGGCTGATCTATTCCATCGGCTTTCTGGTGGGTTGGCCGGTGATCTTGTTCCTGATTGCCGAACAATTGCGCAATCTCGGGAAATTCACCTTTGCCGATGTGGCATCATACCGGTTGCAACAATTGCCGATCCGCACCTTGTCGGCTTTTGGGTCTTTGACGACGGTCTTGCTCTATCTCATCGCCCAGATGGTCGGTGCCGGGCAACTGATCAAGGTTTTGTTCGGGCTCGATTACAGTTTCGCGGTGGTCTTGGTCGGCATCTTGATGGTGCTCTACGTGACCTTGGGCGGGATGTTGGCGACGACCTGGGTGCAGATCATCAAGGCGGTCCTGCTGCTGTCCGGTGCCACGTTCATGGCACTCGCCGTGCTCTATCATTACGGGTTCAGCCCCGAAGCCCTCTTCGCCGACGCCGTCAAGATCCATAAGAAGGCGGCTGGCATCATGGGGCCGGGCCTGTCGGCACCGGCGGGTCAGGATTCGGCCACGACGGCGATTTCGACCCTGTCCCTTGGGATTGCCCTGATGTTCGGCACGGCGGGCCTGCCCCATATTCTCATGCGTTTCTTCACGGTGAAGGATGCGAAGGCGGCGCGCCAATCGGTGTTCTTCGCCACGGGCTTCATCGGGTATTTCTATATCCTGACCTTCATCATCGGGTTTGGCGCCATCGTTCTCGTCTCGAACAATCCGCAATTCCTCGATGCCAAGGGCGCCCTGATCGGCGGCGGCAATATGCCGGCGATTTATCTCGCCCAAGCCGTGGGCGGGGACGTTTTCTTAGGCTTCATCTCGGCCGTGGCCTTTGCGACCATCCTCGCCGTCGTGTCCGGTCTCGCCCTGGCGGGGGCGTCCGCGGTCAGTCACGATCTCTATGCCTGCGTCATTTGCAAGAACAAGGCGAATGAGCGGGATGAAATCCGGGTCTCGAAAATCACCACCGTCGGGCTCGGCGTGTTGGCGATCCTGTTGGGGCTTGTGTTCGAAAAGCAGAATATCGCCTTCATGGTCGGTCTCGCCTTTGCCATCGCGGCCAGCGCCAATTTCCCGATCCTGATTTTGTCGATGTTCTGGAAAGGGTTGACCACCCGTGGGGCGGTGATCGGCGGGGCTCTCGGGCTTGGTTCGGCCATCATCATGGTGGTGTTGAGCAAGACCGTGTGGGTCGATATCATCCAATATAAGGCGGCCATTTTTCCCTATAGCAACCCGGCCTTGTTTTCGATCCCGCTCGCCTTCTTCGGGTCGTGGCTGTTTTCCGTGACGGATCGCAGTGCCAGTGCCCAAAAAGAAGCGGCGGCCTTCGCCGCCCAACAGGTGCGGATGCATACCGGCCTTGGGGCGTCCCAGGCGACGAGCCACTAAGAACGGTTCCTGATCCTGCCGCGAAGGCGGCCCGGCCGACCCTCCGTCAGCCGGGCCGCTTTGTTTTTCAGGCCCCGTGCGCTATGGTGCCGATAGTAAAACTGGTAAAAGCGGCCCCCATGACACTCGGTTTCGATCTCACGATTTGCGGCATCGACGAATTGACCGATCATTGCGATGCTTCGGTGACGCATTTGATTTCCATTCTCGACCCCGATTTTGCCGCACCCGACCCGTTGCAGACGGTGGCGCCGCCCCATCGCCTCGATCTCAGGTTTCACGATGTGGTGGTCGAAACGCCGGGCAAGCCCGGTCCCGATCCGGCCCTGGTGGCGGATATTCTGGCCTTCGGTCGGGCAAGCGCGTGGGGCCTCGCGGGTGATCAGCGCCTGTTGGTCCATTGCCATGCGGGCATTTCCCGGTCCACGGCGGCGGCCTTGTTATTGATGGCCCAGGCGGTCCCGGACCGGGCGGCGGCGGATCTCATGGGCTTCATCGCGGCCCGCCGCGTCAAGGCTTGGCCCAATTTGCAGATGATCGAATATGGCGACGATCTCTTGGGGCGCGGCGGCCATCTCGTCGATGCGGTCCGCCGCCAACATGCGGCCCAACTGCGCCGCCTGCCCCATCTCGGCCCCCTGATGGCGGGATTGGGCCGGGAACGGGAATTGGCGGGGTTGTTGGGGTGACGTGCATAACTGGGTTCACCCCTAATGTATACCATTAGATAATAGATCAAAGCATATGAGCGCATAGATCTATGATGCAAAACGCTTCATCGCAGGATTGGCGCTACTAGCAGGAAGAGGCAACGGTGGTCCAACCTTGTTTGTGTAAGGTTTGATAGGCGATTTCGATTTGCACTGCTGAAAAACGCCTTTTGCGTGTGTTCCAGGCATGTACTTTGGCTATTGCATCCTTGATGCTAACGGCATTCTCGTATGTTATGACCCAGTGCACGGTAGCGAGAAGTTCCAGACCAAATGGTGTTTCGAACCCCTCAACAAGTTTAGCAACGCGCTCAAAGCGAGCCGCTGTTTCATGTTTATCGGCTATGAACGACTCTGCATCATGTACAGCGCCGGGGACAAGAGAAAGCTGCTTTCCCGGTCTATCGCCGCCATCGGCATAACCGGACAAGAAATGCCCTTCGATTTCGCGAAGCACATGCCGAAGGTTCTCTGCATAAGGACCATAGGGTGCTTTGACATACTGAAGTCGAAGAGGCTCGCCAGCAGCCTGCATGAAGTACATGAGTTTATGTACTTCAAGCAGTGTGACAAATGGATCCATCAGTCCGCGCAGATAGCGATCGATTAAGACCACCAGTGCGGCACGGCCAGCACTCATTGTCGGAACGTCGCGCGATTTAGTCGTAATCGGTGCACTGTTTGGTTCGAAAACGATGATGTCCACATCCGGTATTGCACCTAATGCAGCCGAGATCCGTGGGCTCACGTCAGTCCAATTCAAGCCGCCGAGACCGCACCCCAGCGGTGGGATTGCAATCGACCGAATGCCGCGCCGCCGGATCTCGTCAGCGAGGGCGACGAGCCCGGAATCGATATCGTCCAGGTGGCTCTTGCCGCGCCAATGCCGTTTTGTCGGAAAATTAATGATGTATTTCGGGTTTGTGAGAGTGTTTGTTGCAAAGACAAACATCTTGCCCGGTTGAACAGCGCCAACCTTGCAGGCTGTTTCATATGCTGAGAAATTTGCCGGAAATGCATTCTTGAATTGAAGAGCGATGCCACGGCCCATGATACCGACGCAGTTGACCGTATTGACGATCGCTTCTGCGTCCGCCTGCACGATGTCTCCTGTTGTGTATGTGATCATGACTCACTTTCCTTCAGTAGTACCATTCTTTTTTGATTTCTACACTTGGCTTGTGGGTAACTCCTTTTATCACCGCACAAGCTTGATGAGCAATTGACGTATCATAAACTCCTATTCGCTCAACAAGCCTCCAGGGAAAAGACCCGTATACTAAAAACTCAGCCTGTTTTGCTTCTTTAACGTCTGCTGACCTGAAATTCTGCGCGTATACGGCACTCCACTTAATCTCATTCAACTGCGCGGTTTTATTACGAAACTCTGTGTATTTTGCAGCCGCGTTTGACAGCGAGAAAGCCCACATCATTCCTGTGGCTTGTGCACTTTGGATCACCGTCATGAGATCAGCTTCGATGTGGATGATAGGTTCTTGACCGCCTGTATACGCCAATTCAGCATGATTCTTACAGTGAATTACATATAGCATAATAGACCGTGGGCAAAAATAAAAAGGAACATATTCACCAACGAAAGTTCCTTGGTTGCAAGAGACGGGTAAGCTTAATCGCCTATCTTTTATATTTGACATTCCAATTATGGCACTATTTTGGCGCTGACGCATTATAGCATCTGACCAAAGGTAGCCATCTTGAGAAATCGATGCTAGATTATTAATATGGACAATATGGTAGATTTTTGGTTTATAGGGTATAGACACGGTTAGGTAACCTTTCTCGAATTGTGTACCGTTGACTATTTATTCTTTCATTATGTATCAGCAGCGTTTACACATTTTCAGGGTTTGATATCGGTCTGTATAACATAGTTTTTTGTTCACTAAAAGTTCTTTTTGAGTGCTTTTTTAGTCAATTACTGGGCGGCTGACTAACACGGCAGCCTTCCGCCGCCACAGCCCGGAAATTCTGACCGTGCGCCACCATTCCATGCCGATATAGATGACCGGGGTCGTATAGATCGTCACGATTTGCGAGACGAGGAGGCCGCCGACCATGGTGACGCCCAAGGGTTGGCGCAGTTCCGAGCCTGCCCCCGTGCCGATCGCCATGGGCAAGGCACCCAGAACGGCGGCGAGGGTGGTCATGGTGATCGGGCGCAGGCGTTTGACCGCCGCTTCGACAATCGCATCGCGGGGCGTGAGGCCGCGTTTGCGTTGGGCGTCGAGGGCGAAATCTACCATCAGAATCGCGTTTTTCTTGACGATCCCGATCAGGAGGATGATCCCGATATTGGCGATGAGCGATAAATCCATCCCGACGGCAAGAAGCGCCAAAAGCGCCCCCAAACCTGCTGAGGGAATGGTGGACAAGATCGTGATCGGGTGGACGAAACTTTCATACAGCACGCCCAGGACGAGATAGACCGCCAAAATCGCCGTCAGAAAGATGAACGGCGTGTCGCCGCTCGATTGCCGGGCGGCGCGCGCGTCGCCGCCGAAGGCGGCCGTGATGTCGGGCGGCAGGTTGAGGCGGGTTTCAAGTGCCTTGATTTTATCCGTGGCATCCCCGATCGCGACACCCGGCTTGGTATTGAAGGTGATGGTGATGGCGGTTTGCTGACTTTGATGATTGAGACTGGCCGGAGCGAGGCCCGGCTCCAGACGGGTGACGGCATCGAGAGGGACGAGGCCTTTTTGGCCGGGCACGAAAATCCGCGTTAGCGCGGTCGGGTCGGTCTGATCCTTGGGGTCCAGTTCAAGGACGACCTTGAACTGGTCGAGATCCTTGAACAAGGTTACGATCTGACGCTGACCGAACGAATCATAAAGCGCATTGTCGATGGCGAGCGGCGAGACGCCGAGACGCATGGCGCTCGCCCGGTCGATCACGACATTGGTTTGCAGGGCATTGGCATCCTGATCCGTGCCGATATCGGTCAAGTCCGGGATCGTATGCAGGCCCTCGCGCATCTTCGTGACCCAGGTGAGGAGTTCGGGCAGATCGCTGCCGAGCAGGGTATATTGATAGCGCGCCTTCGAGCCTCGGCCGCCGAAGCCGAAATCTTGCACCTGGGTGAGATATGTCGCCATGCCGGGCAAACGGGCGAGTTTTTGGCGCAGGCGGTCGATCACTTGTTCGCTGCTGAGGCCGCCGCGCGCTGCGACCGGTTTCAGGGTCAGATTGAGCGAGCCGTTGTTCAAACTGCTGAAAGCACCGCCCCCGATCGACGAGGTCAGACTGTCGATGGCGGGATCGGCCAGGATGATGTCGCTGACCTGACGTTGCAGGGTGCGCATCGCGGCAAAGGAAATGTCGGTGCCGGCCTCCGTCGTGCCGCGCACGATACCCGTATCTTGGGTCGGCAGGAAAGATTTCGGCACCAGCGTGAAAAGATAAAGGGTGGCGACCATGATCGCGAGCGTGAGGCCCATCATCGCGTAATGATGGCGCAAGACCCGCACCAGGCTCGCCCCATAAAGCCGTTCGATCCGGGCAAAGAACCGATCGAACCAACCGCCAGCACCCGGATCGAAGGACCGTGCCGGCAGACGCCCGCACAACATAGGGGTCAAGGTCAGGGAAACCAGGGCGGAAACCGCGATGGCGACGGCCAATGTCGCCCCGAATTCCCGAAAGAACCGCCCTTGAATGCCGGGCAGCATCAGGATCGGCAACAGGGCCGCGATGAGCGACAGGGTGATCGACAGAATGGTGAAACCGATCTGGCGCGCGCCCTTGACGGCGGCGCGGCGCGGGGTGAGGCCGGTTTCCTGCAACCGCACGATATGTTCGATCATGACGATCGCGTCGTCGACGACGAAGCCCACCGCGACGGTGAGGGCCATGAGCGACAGATTGTCGAGACTGTAATTCAACAGATACATCATCGCGAAGGTCGCGATGAGCGAAACGGGGATCGTCAGGCTCGGGATCATGGTCGCCCAGAACCGGCGCAGGAAGAGCCCGATCACCATGATGACGAGGGCGGTCGTGATCAGCATGGTGAATTGCACATCGCTGATCGCCGCCCGGATGCTGAGGGTTCGATCGGAGGTCACGTGCAGTTGGACCGATGGCGGCAGCCAAGCCTGGATCTGGGGCAGGATGGCGCGGATGCGGTCGACGGTTTCGACCGTGTTGGCGTTGGGCTGCTTGCGGATATAGATGATCACGCCGCGCTGATCGTTCCACCAACCGGCCAGTTTGGTATTGGCGACCGAATCCGTGACCGTCGCGACATCGCCCAGCCGAACGGCGGCCCCGTTTTGTTGGGCGATGATCAGACGGCGGAAATCGTCGGCGGAAAACAATTGATCGTCGGCGGCCACCGACCAGGATTGGCGCTCGCCGTCGAGACTGCCTTTGGGCAGGGCGACCGAGGAAGCCGCCACGGCCGTGCGCACCTGTTCCATCGACAGGCCGAGGGCCGCCAAGGCGCCCGGATTGACGGCGATGCGCACCGCACTTTTTTCCGCCCCGCTCAATTGAACGTCGGCGACCCCCTTCAATTGCGAGATTTTTTGCGAGACGAGCGTGTCGGCATAATCATAGAGCAGGCTTGGCTGCAAACTCGTACTGGTCATCGCGATTTGCAGGATCGGTTGGGCCGAGGGGTTCGCCTTGAAATAAGAGGGCGGGCGCGGCAGATCCTTCGGCAAATTGGGGGCGGCCGCATTGATGGCCGCCTGGACCTCCCGTGCGGCGGCATCCACATCCTTCGACAGGGCGAATTGCAGGATGATGGTGGTATTGCCGACCAGATTGATCGACGTCATCTCTTCGAGACCGGCAATCGTCCCGAATTGCCGTTCGAGCGGCGTTGCGACCGACCCTGCCATCGTTTCGGGCGAGGCGCCGGGCAGACTGGACGACACCCGGATGATGGGCAGATCGACCGACGGCAGAGACGCCACGGCGAGGTTGCGATAGGCGACGAGGCCCAGCAACACGAGACCGATGGTCAAGAGGATCGTTGCGACCGGACGGCGAATGAAAGGATCGGAAAACCCCATGATGCCGATCCCTATTCCGCCGCCCGGGGCAAGGACGGCGCGTGGTGCCGCGCACCGTCGGGCGGTGTTGCCTCGACGCCCAACAACGACGCCAGACGCCGTTGCAGCCGGTCGAAAGCCAGATAGACGACGGGGGTGGTGTAAAGGGTCAGAATCTGACTGGCGATGAGACCGCCGACGATGGCGATGCCCAAGGGTTGGCGCAATTCCGAGCCGGTGCCGGTGCCGAGGGCAAGGGGCAGCGCCCCAAGGAGAGCCGCCATCGTGGTCATCATGATCGGGCGAAAGCGCAGCAACGAGGCCTCGTAAATCGCTTCACGGGGTGATTTGCCGTGATGGCGTTCGGCCTCCAAGGCGAAATCGATCATCATGATCGCGTTCTTTTTGACGATCCCGATCAGCAGAATGATGCCGATGAGAGAAATGATCCCGAGATCCGCCCC
Organism: Aliidongia sp.; assembly: GCA_036821645.1. Lineage (GTDB taxonomy): Bacteria > Pseudomonadota > Alphaproteobacteria > ATCC43930 > CGMCC-115725 > DAISJD01. The sequence goes on along the minus strand of DAISJD010000045.1, from coordinate 7,696 downwards.
GGCCGCCATCAAGGCCACGAGTGCGCCCACCCCGGCCGACGGCAGGGTCGATAGGATGGTGATCGGGTGGATGAAACTTTCATAAAGGACGCCCAGCACGATATAGACCGTGACGATGGCGGCCAGAATCAACAGACCCTCGCTGTCGAGCGAACGGCGAAATTCTGCCGCCCCGCCGCTGAAATTGGTGGCGATCGTCTCGGGCAGGCCGATCCGGTCTTCGGCCCTGGCGATCGCGTCGAGGGCGGCCCCAAGCGAGGTTCCTTGCGGTACGTTGAACGACAAGGTTGCGGCTGGGAACAAACCCTGATGGGTAATCGCAAGGGCCGATGTCCGTTGTTCCATGCTGGCGACGGAATCGAGGGCGACCATCTGGCCGGTTTGGGATTTGACGAAGAGGCTGTGAAAAGCCGACGGGCTGGTTTTAAGTGCCGGGTCGATTTCGAGAATGACGTGATATTGATTGGTTTGGGTGAAGATGGTCGCGATTTGGCGTTGACCGAACGCATCGTAGAGCGTGTCGTCGATTGCCTGGATCGACACGCCGAGGCGGGATGCGGCATCCCGGTCGATCCGCAACATCGCCTGTAAGCCGCCTTCTTGCTGATCGCTTGCCACATCGGCCAGTTCCGGGGCCGCCTTGAGGGCTGCGACGAGACGCGGGACCCAAAAACTGAGTTCGAGCGGGTTTGAATCCTGCAAGGTGTATTGATATTGCGTGCGGGATAATTTGCCTTCGATTTGAATGTCTTGCACCGATTGCAGGTAGAGATCGATCGTGCCCAAGGCGCTTGTGGCTTGTTTGATCCGCTGCATGATCGTCTCGGCGCTGGCCGTGCGCGCCGTGCGGGGTTTTAGATTGATGAAGAGCCGCCCGGCATTGCCGGTCGCATTGACGGTGCCGGTGCCGACGAACGAACTGACCGAGACGACATCGGGATCGCGCCTGATGATCTCCGCCAAGGCCAATTGCCGACGCGACATGGCTGAAAAGGAAATATCGGGGGCCGTGTCGGTGATGCCGACCAGGAGACCGGTATCTTGCTGCGGCAGAAAGCCCTTCGGCACGATGACATAAAGATAGAGTGTGGCAAACAGGGTCAAAACGGTAAAGCCCAGCGTCATGATCTGATGGCGCAGCACGAGGCGCAAGCCCAAGGCATAGAAATCCCGCAACCCGTCAAAGCCATATTCGCTCCACCGGACGAGGAAACCGGGCTTGTGATCCGGCCGATCGGCGCGCAGCAGCTTGGCGCACATCATCGGCGTCAGAGTGAGAGAGACGACGGCGGAAATCGCGACGGCAACCGAGAGCGTGATGGCGAATTCGCGGAATAACCGACCGATCACCCCGCCCATCAGCAGTAACGGGATGAAGACGGCGATCAGCGACACGGTGAGCGAGATGACCGTAAAGCCGATCTGGCGCGAACCCTTGAGGGCCGCCTTCAAGGGATCGTCGCCCGCCTCGATATAGCGTACGATATTTTCGATCATGACGATCGCGTCATCGACGACGAAGCCCGAGGCGACGGTGAGTGCCATCAGCGAAAGATTGTCGAGACTGAACCCGGCAAGCGCCATGACGCCGAACGTGGCGATGATCGAGACGGGCAAGGTCACGCTCGGAATGATCGTCGCCCAAATTTTGCGCAAGAAGACGAAGATCACCATGATCACGAGACCGATGGTCAAGATCAGGGTGAATTGAACGTCTTCGATCGAGGCTTTGATCGTTTCGGTCCGATCGGTCAAAACCGATAGGGCAATGGTCGGCGGGATGGCGGATTTCAAGCGCGGGATCAGGTTCTTGATGGCTTTTACCACCTCGATGATATTGGCACCCGGTTGTCGCTGCACGTCGATGATTACGGCGGGCTTGCCGTCGTACCACCCGGCCAATCTGTCATTTTCGACGCCGTCCACCACCTCGGCCACGTCTTTCAGGCGAACCGGGGCATTGTTGCGATAGGCGATCACCAGATCGCGATAGGCGTCGCCGGTGAATAATTGGTCATTGGCCCCGATCTGAAACGCCTGACGCTGACCGTCCAGCGCCCCTTTCGGCAGATTGACCGTGGCAGCGGCAATGGCGCTGCGCACATCTTCCAAGGAAAGACCGAGGCCGGTCAGGGCTGTCGGATTGAGTTGCAGGCGGACGGCCTGCTTTTGACCGCCTTCGATCGTGACGAGGCCGACGCCTGATACTTGGCTCAATTTTTGCGCGATGACAGTATCGGCATAATCATTGACCGCCCGCAGGGAAAGTTCCGTCGATGTCAGCGCCAAAATCAAAATTGGCGTGTCGGCGGGATTGACCTTGCTGTAGGTCGGTGGGTTGGGCAAGTTGCGCGGCAAAAGCCCCGAGGCCGCGTTGATGGCGGATTGCACGTCCTGTGCGGCGGCGTCGATATCCCGGTCGAGGTTGAATTGCAGGGTGATCTGGCTGGTGCCGAACGAACTGGTCGACGTCATCAGGGTGAGACCGGCAATCTGGCCGAATTGATGTTCGAGCGGGGTCGTGACAGTGGCCGCCATGATCTCGGGGCCCGTGCCCGGATATTGGGCCGTCACCTCGATCGTCGGGAAATCCACATCCGGCAGGGCCGCAATCGGCAGAGCGCGATAGCCGATGATGCCAAGCAGCATCAGGCCGACCATTAAAAGCGTGGTGGCAATGGGCCGCAGGATAAACAGGGCCGAGAGATTGGATTTCATGAGCGATCCGCCGGTGCACCGTCCGTGCGGCGTTTGTGCGGGCGCATGCCGCCTTGATCCTCGGCCGATTTCAGGCTGCCCGGCGGTTTTGCCGTCGGTGTCTCGGCCTCTGTCGCCGGGCGATCCCGATCGGGGGCGATTTCTTCGATCTTGGTGCCGGGTTGGAGGCGATATTGCCCTTCGAGGACATAGGTTTCCCCGCCGACGAGGCCGCGATCGACCAGGGTCATGCCGTCCTGGGCAACCCCAAGACCGATTTCGCGCATGGCGACGGTTTTGTCGGGGTTGACGAGCCAAACATAGGGTCCGTTCGGTCCGCGTTGGATCGCCGCCGTCGGCAGGGTGACGGCATTGCGGCGGGTTTCGATCAAGAGATGGGCATTGACGAACTGACCGGGCCACAGGGCGCGATCGGTGTTGGGGAAAACCGCCTTCAATTTGATCGTGCCGGTTTGCTGATCGATCTGATTGTCGACGAGCAGCAAGGAGCCGTCGGCCAATTTGGTGGCATTGTCCTTGGCATAGGCTTCGACGGGGAGCGGGTGATCCGCCAGGGCGCGATTGATTTTGCCGAGATTATCGGCGGGAAGCGTAAAGAGCACCCCGATCGGCTGTATTTGCGTAATGGTGACGATCTGAACCGTGTCGAGGGCGCGTAGGATATTGCCGACATCGACTTGACGCAGACCCGTGCGGCCATCGATCGGGGCCGTGATCGTCGTGTAGTCCAACTGAGTCTTGGCGATATCGATTTGGGCCTGATCGGCGATTGCCTGGGCCTCCAACTGGGCGACGAGGGCTTTTTGCGTATCGACCGATTGACGGGTGGCATAGCCGTTGCCGGATAGTTGATCGAACCGTTCGAGGTCGCGTTTCACGTTGGCGAGATTCGCCTGATCCTTTTGCAGGGCGGCTTGGGCCTGTTTCAGACTGGCCTGATATTGACGCGGATCGATGAGTGCCAAGACGTCGCCCGCCTTGACGTCTTGGCCTTCCTTGAAGCGGACATCCATCAATTGACCGTCGACTCTGGGACGAACCTGAACCGTGTTGTTGGCGGCAACCGTGCCGATCCCGGTCAGATAGAGGGGGACATCCTGCAAGCGTACTGTTGCGAGTGTGACCGGCACCGGCAGATCGGGACGTTGCGGGCCGCCGCGTCCGCCGCTGCCCCGTCCGGCTGTCGCGGCTGGAGTACCTTGGTTCGGTGCTGCGTTCAGTGCTGCGGCCGTTTTGGGCAATCCGGGCGAAAAGGCGGCAAGGCGCGCGAGATCGTCGCGATAAAAGTAACCGGTACCACCCGCTGTCACGGCGACTATGAGGACGAACCAACCAAAACGCATGAAAGATACCACCATCGAAGAAGTGACCGAGACCGGGGGCAGACACCCATTCCATCGCGGGCTATGGCCGCACCATGACCATAGGGCCAACATCATAACATCATGATGACGCGGACACGGCACGAGCGTAACAAATTATTTCAAACAAAACGGTAATGGCCGCCGGGTTTTGCCCGAACGGCTTTGGTTTTATCCAAGGCTGAGCGTACGTTTCGGCAAAGTGCCCTCCTTTTCAACGATTCGTAAATTTTACCCGTGTTACCACGCCCTGACGACCGCAGCTGGGCGCGCATTAAGCGCAAAGCGGGCGTAAACCGCATGATATTTCTTAAGACACACGAATCCTTCTCTGTTGAATGGCCTGGAGTGTGATTATGATGCAAACCATGACGGGTTATCGATGGGTCGGACGCGGGCGAGATGGAATCTGTCTCGGGTCTTGTGTGCAATACGTTTTTATGGTCCGTGGGCATCTTGGTTCCGGACCGGGCGCGCGGGTTCGAGTGTCGCTCCACCCTTTATGCCATGGGATAGGCAGATGATTGCGAGAAAGCATGCCAATGTCTAAGTCGTCACAGCCGGAGTTCACGGTGACTAAAACGGGTGCCGGTCAGGCGTCGGGCGCGACGCGGGTTGTCAATCTTGCGCTGCAAGGCGGCGGTGCCCATGGTGCCTTTACCTGGGGCGTTCTCGACCGTCTCATGGATGACGAGCGGATCGAGATCGAAGGCATCAGTGCAACCTCGGCCGGTGCCATGAATTCCGTGGTTATGGCCTATGGCCTTGTCACGGGCGGACGCCAAGGGGCGAAGCGGGCGCTTGAAACCTTTTGGAAACGGGTCAGCGATGCGGCCGCGATCGGCCCGTTGCAGCCCAGTTTTCTCGACCGATGGGTCGATAATTTCGCCCTCGATTATTCGCCATCCTTTGTGATGATGGATTTGATGTCGCGGCTTTTATCGCCCTACGAGTTCAATCCGGCCAATGTCAATCCCTTGAAAAAAATTTTGGAATCCTGCGTCGATTTCAAGGTGTTGCGCGAAGATCCGGGCAAGGTGAAGCTCTTTATTTCCGCGACCAATGTGCGCACGGGCAAGATCAAATTGTTCGAACGCAGCGAGTTATGCGCCCAGGCGGTGTTGGCCTCGGCTTGTCTGCCGTATATGTTTCAGGCGGTCGAGTTGAACGGGGAACATTATTGGGATGGCGGCTATATGGGCAATCCCGCCCTGTTTCCTTTGATCTACAATTGCAAGAGCAGTGATATCGTCATCGTTCATATCAATCCGTTGGAACGACCCGACGTGCCGGTGACGGCGCGGGATATTATGAACCGGATCAATGAAATCGGGTTCAATTCTTCCTTGATGCGGGAAATGCGGGCGATTGCTTTCGTGACGAAATTGATCGAAGACGGCAAACTCGACCGCAATGAGATGCGTCAGATGTTGATCCATTCGATTTCCGCCGACGATGTCATGATCAAACTGGGCGTCAATTCCAAACTGAATGCCGATTGGGGCTTTCTGCAACATTTGCGCGATATCGGCCGCGATTATGCCGGACGTTGGCTTGACGAGAATTACGAGGCCCTGGGCTTGCGTTCCAGTGTCAATATTCGCGCGCAATATCTGTGAGTGTTGGCCGCAGACAGGGCGATGGAGCGGGCGATGGAGCGGGCGATGGTGTGGGTGAAGGGACGATGGGCTAGGGTGCCCGTCATGGCGGCGATCGTCATGGGATCTGTGATGGCGGCACAAGCGACCCCCCTTGACGGGGCTGCGGTCGGGGCGGCGGACGAGCAGGCGGTTTTGGCAACGGACAGGGCGTTCCACGCGGCTTCGATCACCGATAAGGAAAAAGCCTGGGGCGATTTTGCCGCCGACGATGCGAGTGCCGCCGGTGCCCATGGCAAGGCGGCGGTGCAGGCGTTTTTTGCCGGGATCTATGCCAAACCCGGTTTCAGACTCGATTGGGAGCCCGGTTTCGTGCGGGTCTTCGGCGATTATGCCGTCAGCAGCGGTTCCTATATGCAGCATGTGACCGCAAAGACGGGCGACGACATCACGTCGACTGGGACATATCTGACTGTGTGGGCGCGGCAGAAGGACGGGACATGGCGGTTCGCCTGGGATGGCGGCACGATGGATCGGCCCAAAAGCCCCTAAATATTTCCCCAAATACCCGATGATGCGCCCCGATCACGTCCCCCGGGGCTTTGCCCGTGCCGTTGGCGGGGCTGCCAAGGGGTCTTCCGGCCAGGGATGACGGGGATAGCGTCCGCGCAGATCGGCCCGCACCGCCTTATAAGAGCCCGCCCAAAATCCCGGCAGATCGCTTGTCACCTGGATCGGACGGCGGGCTGGCGACAAGAGGTGAAGGACGAGGCGAACCCGCCCGCCCGCGATGGTCGGATGGGTGGCAAGGCCGAACATTTCTTGTAATTTTACCGCCAGGATCGGCTGATCGCCGCTGGTATAGTCGATCGGGATTTTGGAACCGGACGGGACCGTCAGACTGATCGGGGCGTCGCGATCGAGGGCCTGTTGCTGCGGCCAGTCGAGCCGGTTGCGCAGCAAGGACGCAAGATCGAGGCCGGCCAAATCGGCGATGCGGGATTTGCCTGTCATTGCCTCGCCCAACCATCCATCGAGATCGGCCAAGAGATCCTCATCGCCGACGGCGGGCCAGTCGTCAGTCCCGGTCAACCGAGCCATGAAGCCGATGCGCGCCTGGAGCGACCGGGCAGCCTCGGTCCAGGTCAAGAGACCGAGGCCGGACCGTTTGATTGCGCCGAGAAGGCCGGCGCGGATCGCCGCTGCGGGCGGATCTTGCACGGCCTGTTCTTCGAGGACCAGGGCACCCAGGCGTTTTTTGCGTTTGGCCTGGATACTGCCGGTGGCGGCATCGAATCTGATTTCGTCATCGATCGTCAGATCGTCGGCGAAGATCCGGGCGATTTCGGCGCCGGTGATCGGGGCGGCAAGCCAGATCCGGCTTTCGGGTATGGCACCGTCGAGATCGGCCACGACCAAAAATGCCTCGGCGGCAAGCGGGTCTTGGTCCGAGAGGATGGCCCCTTGCCCCCCCGACAGGCGAAACCGTCCCATCTCGGCACGGCGTTGGGCAATCCGATCGAAGAAGGCCGGGGCGAGCAAGGAACCGGCCCGGCTTGGACTGATCGGGCTGGGGGTGATCGCGAGTTGCCGGGCGATGCGCCGGGCGAGGTCGAGGGTACGTCGTGCGGCGTGATCTTGCGGCCGTTCCAACCGGGCGAGCATCGTGCAGAGATCGACCTCCCCCCGGCTGCCGCCTTCGCCCAAAAAGGCGGCAATCAGGCAGGCAAGCCAGCCATCGGCACCGTCTTTTGCCGAAAGGACGAGGGCGGCCAGACGCGGATCGATGCCGAGGGCCGCCATGGCCTTGCCGCGTTGCGTTACGCTGCCGGCGGGATCGAGGGCCTGGAGCCTGGTCAAAAGCCGGTTGGCGACCGCGAAGGCTGCTGGGTCGGGTGGGTCGAGGAGGCGCAGGCCGTCCGCCGCGCGCACGCCCCAGCAGGCGAGATCGAGGCAGAGCGGGGCGAGATCCATGGTCGCGATTTCGGGGGCGGGTCGTGGGGCAAAGCCCTTATGAGC
>DAISJD010000044.1:0-21255 GCA_036821645.1 Aliidongia sp. | reverse complement strand
GGGGAAGGGGGAAGGCCCCAATCGTCTTCTTCTACCTTTGCGTCCGGCTTTGCAGGCTCGGCATCGAACGAACCGTTCAAGAGCTGGTCGACCATCGATTGATCGACGCCGCCATGCAGGGCGGGGCCGTTCAACAAATGGGCATCCGGGCGCGTATCAACCACGGAACTCACGGGCATATCAGAGGGTTTATCGTCGTCTGTGCCCCAGATGCGGATCATCGCATCGACCCGTTCTTCAAGATAACGCAGGGTCGAGACGACTTTAGAGATGCGCTGCCCGGTAATATCCTGAAAACCGCAGGCCATCAAAATATTGGTGGCCTCGTTATCGATGACGTCCGCTTCCATGGAAAGTCCGCCCTGACGCACGCGGGCAACAACCTCCATGATATGTTCGGCACCATTCAAAATATCGGTCGTCGCCCGTTCCGTCGCATGCACGATGGCATCCAATTCCTCGGTCGCAAGGTTGATGCGACGATTGGAATTAGGGCCCCCATCATCCGTGGGCTGCATCGCCCAGATTTCGGTCTTGGCCTTGCGGATGGAGGATGCCATCTCAATCAACTCCTTGCGGAGCACTTCAAGATGTACCTCTTCCGACGAGCGTTGATTCGATTTCTCGATCCATTGACGGATGGAGCGCAGCCCCGCGTGATACTCGTCCATCCCGACGACCGACGCCCGACGATCGCGCATCCGCAGGAAGGCGCGTCCAGCCTCCGACGATAGAAGCGAATCTTCGATGGCGATATATTGCTCGCCCGTGAGGTCCTTCGGGGCCTTCAGACCTGCCATCACATGCACTCCAGACCCCGTCAATTACAAGACCGACGCTATTTTTGTCTTCAGCGTTTCGGCATTGAAGGGCTTGACGATATAGTTGCTGACACCGGCGGCCTTGGCGGCCACGACGTTTTCCGTCTTGGATTCGGCCGTCACCATAATGAAGGGGGTTGACTTCAGCGCGGCGTCGGCCCGAACAAGCTTGAGCAATTCAAGCCCGGTCATGGGTTCCATGTTCCAATCCGAGATGACCAAGCCGAACTTCCGACCACGCATCTTCTCATAAGCCGAAGAACCATTATCCGCTTCTTCGATGTTGGTGAACCCGATCTGATTGAGCAGGTTCTTAATAATCCGGCGCATGGTGCTATAGTCATCGACGACCAACACCGGCACACTTGTATCCATCGGGCTGTGGTCCTTATCTGGGTAAAGCGGCGTTCGATGCACGAGCCTAGCCAGACGCGGTTAATATATTCTTATGACGCGGCTAAAACCGTGCGGGAAAAAACAAAAAACTGTCGGTTTTTCAGAGGGGCCCGCCATAAGTGCTCATACGATCCAGAGCAGCGACGGTTTCTAGCGGATTTTCCAATGTTCCGCCTGCCAACTGGCTGGGATCGTGTGTCCGGTTAAAGAGATTCCTTCCAACCAACGGGGGATGAGCATCATATCCGGGGAAAAGAACAGCGGTATTTCCGGTAATTCTTCGGCGTAGATCGCCTGAAGACGCCGCCAAAGCGGCAAACGTGCGACCGGATCGAGTTCAGATTTCAGTTGGGCAATGACCCGTTCCGTCTCGTCCGTATAAAACCCGGAAATATTCCAGCCGGAATAATTATTCTGGGCGGTCGGGATATCTTCCTTGGTAAAGAAGGGGACGTCTTCGGGGCTTGTGACGAACGTATTGAGAAAAATATCGAATTTTCGGGGAAAGACTATTTCCGTCTCGAAACTGGCTTCCGGGGTGCGCCGGATTTCGACATCGATACCAATCATATGCCAAGATTGGACAATGGTATCGATAATCTCCCGGGTTGCAGGGCCATCTTCATTTGACGAGGAAAAAACGAAATGCAGCCTTTTACCCTCAGCATTTTGTCGCATGCCGTCCGGTCCGAGATTGAACCCCGCTTGCTCCAACAATTGACCCGCACGGGCAAGATTGGGTTTCCAGCGTTGGATGTTGGGATCAAAGGCATGATCGTCGGGATGCAGAAAAGAATCCGCAATCGTCGATAACTCACCATCGTAAAGCCGTCCCAAGGCTTGTCGGTCGAGCGCCAGCATCATGGCCTGACGGATACGGCGATCCGACAGAAACGGAACCTCGACATTCAGTTGAAGGCGCGACATGGCGATGCTGGTCCGAATCGCAAATTCAAAACGCGTCCGGCTTTCGGCAATCAGGCTGCGCACATTGCGGTAATTGATGGCACCGGTATCCACTTCCGACTTCATGAGTCCGTCCAGCAATTCTTTGTTTGTTTTGTAGCTGGTTAAGCGGATTTGTTCGATGGATGGTTTCTCGCCGTGCCAATAAGGATTTTTCTTCAGGACGAGATCGCGGGTTTCCGTGATGAAGGAAAGCAGGTAGGGGCCGAACCAAAGGCCCGGCGTTGCCGGTTTTTGCGCATAAAGCGTTTTCTGCGGATAGAGGCGTTTGTCGGGGAGGCTATTGAAAATCGGTTCTTCGAGATGAGCCGGTAAAGGGATGCTTTGGACATTATCAAAGTTATAGACGACTTGCGGATATCGGATGGTAAAGGTCAATTTGTCGATTTTTGTCACGCTGAGCGCATTGACCAGATCGTCATCGAAAAGAACGCCCAATTCTTTCAATTCTTTTTCTACTTTATAGGTAAAAATAAAATCATCAGATGTCACTTGGACACCGTCGCCCCAAAATATATCATCTTTTATCTTGAAAGTGACATCAAGTCCTATTTTTTTATTCTGAAGATTGACGGTTTTCACCTGATTATTTTCTTTGGTTGGCAGCGAAGTGCAAAGAACACACTGCATGACCCAATCGCGATCCGGCGCGCTTAATCCGCGCAGCATGAAGCCGATGACGAATGACTGATTGACCTGTCGTTGGAAGATCGGATTGAGCACGTCAAAATTGGTCAGCACCCCAACGCGAAGATCATGGTTATCTGCAATAAGGCGCTGTTTTGGTTCGGCTTCAGCAGCTTGAAGGACTGCAAAGACACCGACCATGACGCTCAATAAACAGAACGAAAACATCCGGTAAATTGAATTGCGACTTATACTCATGATAGTTTACAGCCAACCATTCATTTTGATGCGGAGAATGAAGCGATCTTTGGTTCCTATTAAATCGAACCGAGATTAAGATGCCGTGATCTTTTGCTAAACTTCAATGCCAAGATATAAAAAATTCTAATTTCTGACACCTCATATATCGACCTTATAAAAGACAACAGCGGCACCGAAGCGCCCGGTGCCGCTGTTGTCTGATGTTTACTTGTAAGGATTACTTAAATGTACAATTTCTCATTTTTGAGATCTTTGTAAAGATCGGCGACGAATTCTCCATATCCATTGAACAGAAGCGTCGCACGCCGTTCACGAACGCCCAACAAACGTTCGCTTGCCTGACTCCATCGGGGGTGATTGACCTCGGGATTTACATTCGCCCAGAAGCCGTATTCGCTGCCTTGCAGCCCTTCCCAAAATGTTTTCGGGCGTTCTTCGACGAAACTGAACCGAACGATCGATTTGATCGATTTGAAGCCGTATTTCCACGGCACGGCCAGACGCAAGGGGGCCCCGTTCTGCTTCGGCAGGGGTTTGCCGTATAGTCCGGTCGCGATGAAGGCGAGGTCATGGTTCGCCTCAGCCAGAGTCAAGCCTTCCGTGTAGGGCCATGGATACCAAAATTGTTTTTGTTCCGGCGCAACCGAAGGATCTTTGAAGGTTTGCATCTTCAAATATTTGGCACTGGATAGTGGTTTTGCCAAAGCGACCAAGGATTTCAAGGCAAATCCGGTCCAAGGTACGGCCATCGCCCAGGTTTCGACGCAGCGATGGCGGTAAAGCCGTTCTTCAAGCGGCATTTTTTTGATGAGATCGTCAAAATCAAGGGTCAATTCATTCTCGACCAACCCGTCGATCTTAACCTGCCATGGTGATAGTTTCAGCGCCTGAGCATCGGGGGCGATATCTTTACTCGTGCCGAACTCATAAAAATTATTGTAGTTGGTCGCGAATTTTTCTTCGGTAAGCGGTCGGTCCAAACTATAGGTCTCATTGCGTTTGGCCGGATAGCCTTCGGGCAACGGTGCGGCATCGGCGGCAAAGGCGCGCGGGATCGTCGTTGCTGCCAGAATGCTGCCTGCTGCTGCCGAGGTCATGAAATGACGACGATTGAGATAAACCGATTCCGGCGTCGCATCGCGTTCCGGCATTTCCCAGCCACGCAGGCGTTTGATCAACATCGAGGACCTCTGGATCTGAAACAACCAATGAGCTGACAAGATAATTGATCTGGCGAGATCTGCAACTCACCTGTTGGTGTTTTTCGATTAAATCGTACAAAATTAATTATTGAAGTCTTTTCGCCTATGCGAGAGGTTTTGCTTTAGGCATTGAATTTAAAATATCTTTTTTAAAACGAGTCTAAATTCAACCCATGATTTATCATGGGACGGTCCCATTCCTTCGATGGCTTGACGGGTCTGTGGCGGTATGTCGCGGGGGTGTGAGGACGCCCCCGCGTGACGGCGAACCCGCGTTTTCGCGGCCTAGGATGAGAGTGCGCTGCAGGCCCGCTTGATCCGAAGACAGGCTTCTTCGAGATTTTCCATTGACGTCGCATAAGAAATCCGAAAATAGGGGGCAAGCCCGAAGGCGGTCCCCTGAACCACGGCAACCCCTTCGGATTCCAAGAGGTAGCTGACAAAGTCGCCGTCGGTTTCGATCACTTTGCCGGCGGGTGTGCGTTTGCCGATGAGACCGGCGCAGGATGGGTAAACGTAAAAAGCCCCATCGGGCGTCAGACACCGAATGCCCTCGGCCTCGTTCAGCAAGGCCACCACCCGATCGCGGCGCGCCACAAAGCTTTCATTGTGACGGGGGATGAAATCCTGCGGACCGTTCAGGGCTTCGACGGCGGCGGCTTGACTGATTGAACAAGGGTTCGAGGTCGATTGCGATTGCACCTTTGCCATCGCCTTGATCAAGGCGACAGGCCCGGCGGCGTAACCGATGCGCCAACCGGTCATGCAATAGGCCTTGCTGACCCCATTCATGGTCAAGGTGCGCGCCTTCATCTGCGGTGCTACGGCGGCGATCGTCGCAAATTGGCGGCCATCATACAAAAGATGCTCGTACATATCGTCGGTCAGCACCCACACATGGGGGTGCTGCATCAACACGGCGGCGAGCCCCGCCAGTTCATCGGCGGAATAGGCGGCCCCTGTCGGGTTCGAGGGGGAATTTAAAATCAACCACTTGGTCTTGGGCGTGATCGCAGCGGCCAGGGATTGCGGCGTCAGTTTGAAATGGTTGTTTTCCGAACAGGCGACAAAGACCGGCACGCCATCGGCCAAATTGACGATGTCGGGATACGACACCCAATAAGGGGCCGGGATGATCACTTCATCGCCGGGATCGAGGGTCGCGACCATGGCGTTATAGATGATCTGTTTGCCGCCCGAGGCGACGGTAATTTCTGAAACCGCATAATCCAGCCCGTTTTCGCGGGCGAATTTCGCGACGATCGCCTTTTTCAGGGCCGGCGTGCCGTCGACGGCCGTATAGCGCGTTTCGCCCCCGTCGATGGCCTTGATGCCGGCCGCCCGGATATTGGCGGGCGTGTCGAAATCGGGTTCCCCGGCACCAAGCCCGATCACGTCGCGCCCGGCGGCTTTCAACTCTTGGGCAAGCGTGGTGACGGCGATCGTCGGTGATGGTTGGATGCGATCGAGGCGGCTGGCAAGAAACGACATGGCTTTGGTCCGGCTAGTTTGCGCAGTTTTCAGCCCCACAATAGCGTAGCTTCTTGCCAAAGATAACCGTACCAAAGGACAAAGCCGACCTGCCTCCAGCACATCCGACTTGGCAAGCAACGTGGTGCCGGTGTCTTGCGGTCACATGAGATGCTGCTCGGGCCTAGGCCGTCTTATCCATATCGTCCAACACGGTGGCAACAGCCGTGACGACGGCGGCAATCTTGACGACGGCCTGTACCATCTCGCGGGTGGCCCCTTTGGCGATCACCTCGTGCTCATGGGATTCGAGGCACTTGCCGCAGCCGTTGATCGCCGAAACGGCAATCGCCCAGAGTTCGAAATCGCACCGATCGACGGGCGGATTGGCAAGACCGTTCATCCTGAGGCGCGCGGGCATCGTGCCGTAATCGGCGACGCCGACCAAATGGACGAAGCGATAGTAGATATTGTTCATCGTCATGACGGCGGCTGCGGTCATGGCGGCGTCCAAGGCATCGGGCGACAGGTGTTGCCGCGCATCGGCCAGAACGGCATTTTTGACGACCCCATTGCGGCTTGCGATCGCACTGGCGACGGCGGTACCCCAGATCTGTTGGGGCGTAAGGATCGGTTGGCCCAGCACGATCCCGAGATTGAGTCTCAGATCCTTGGCATAGTCGGGCAGGGCCGCTTTCAGTGTTTCGATCGACATTCGGCATCCTTTTATGAATGGGGTTGCGGCAAGAGGGGGGTATCGGCGGAGCGGCAGACCCGGATCCGCCGATGGGCCTGGCGGTTAGACTTTCAACGTGTCACCGCCGACACTGCGGTTGCAGGGACAGAGTTCGTCGGTTTGCAGCGCATCCAAGACCCGGACGGTTTCGGCGACGGACCGACCGACCGACAGATCGTTGACGCTGACCCACCGGATGATCCCGTCGGGATCGACGATGAAGGTGGCGCGCAACGGCACGCCTGCGGCCTTGTCCAGAATGCCGAGGGCGGATGACAATTCGCGCTTAATGTCCGATAGCCACGGAAAGCTCACGGCGGCAAGGTCCGGGTTGCTCTGACGCCAGGCGAGGTGGACGAACTCGCTGTCGATGGATGCGCCCAGCACTTGGGCGTCGCGATCGCTGAATTCACCCTCGGCTTTGCCGAAGCCGATAATTTCGGTCGGACAGACGAAGGTAAAATCCTTGGGCCAGAAAAACACGACCAACCACTTGCCTTGGTATGTGGCATTATCGATCGTGTGAAAGGCGTTGGTATGATCGCCGGCCGTGACGCCGGTGAGAGTGAAGGCGGGAAACCGATCGCCGATCGTCAACATGATAGGGGGGATCCTTTCGCTAAATTTTAAATGCTTCTAATGTGCATTCATAAAATGGGCGCGAAGGATCGCTGCGTCAAGAGGCGGGTGGCGAATATTCCTGTGTGCAGTGCAGATCAGGCACGCGGGGACCGCATCGTGTCTGTCTCACTTAAAAATGCAGACACCCCCTAGAGCGGAAGGGCGGTGGTATATTTGATCTGTTCCATGGCGAATGAGGAACTGACATCGCTCAAGGGAGCGGTTTCGATCAGTTTTTTATAGAATCGGTCATATTCGGCTATATCGCGCACCACGACTTTCAACAGATAATCCGTCTCGCCGCTCAGCCGATAAAATTCGACCACTTCGGGCAGGGCCGAGGCCCCGTGTGCGAATTTTTCCAGCCACGCCTCGTCATGGCGACTGGTCCGCACGGCGACGAACACGACGAGACCGAGATCGAGGGCCTCGCGGTTCAGGATGGCGACTTTCCGTTCGATGATCCCGGCATCGGCCAGCCGCTTTACCCGTTTCCAGCAGGGCGTCTGGGACAAGCCAACCTGTTCGGCGAGATCGGCAATCGGTACGGTGACGTCGTCCTGGAGAATGCGCAGCAGTTTGAGATCGGTTGGATCGAGATTTTCTTTCATAAAACTGGTCCTATCAGAGAAAATAATTCTCTTTATAGCCGGATATCTGCAGAAATCAGGTAAAGATTTTCTCGAACGCCCATGTCACACTGTCTTTGTCGTCTAACCCCCGATCGCGAGGCCATCGCATGTTGGATCTTTTTACCCGTCACCCCCATGCCGTCGGTGAAACCTATCTCGAACATGCGGCGACGGCTGGCGGGTTTGGGGCCGCGATGGTGATGGCGGGGGCTGCCTGTCTCGTCCATGCCGTCTTGCCGTTCTTGTTCAAGACCACGGCAAGCGATACGGTCATGCGCCTGCGGGCGCGCATGGCGGCACGGGCCTCTCAGAAGGGGCAGGCCCCCATTGCGCCCATCCCAATCGAATGGATGTTGGGCGATCAGATCTGATCGCCCGGCGATGGCGGGTCATTTGACACGGATCACGAGTGATGCAGATCGTCTGACATAAAATTGTCAAATTCATCCCGTGGGATTGGGGAAGAAACTATCTGGCCTGCGTTCGTTCAGGAGCCTCGTTGAATGTGCCGTTGGCTGGCCTATTCAGGCCCCCCGATCTATTTGGAAAAATTGCTGTTCGAGCCGGAAAACTCCCTCATTCAGCAGAGCCTGCATGCGCGCAAGGCCAAAGTTGCGACCAACGGGGATGGGTTTGGCGTCGGCTGGTATGGCAAGCGCACGGTGCCCGGCGTCTATCGCGAGATTCTGCCGGCCTGGAACGATCGCAATCTGAAAAGTTTGGCCCATCAAGTCGAAGCACCGCTCTTCTTCGCCCATGTGCGCGCCTCGACCGGCACGGCGACGGCGCGGGCCAATTGTCATCCGTTCAGTCTGGGATCTTGGCTCTTTATGCATAACGGTCAGATCGGCGGTTATGATCAGGTGCGACGCCGTTTGGATTTGTTGATCCCCGACGATCTCTACAATAGCCGCGAAGGCAGTACCGATAGCGAACTGATCTTCATGCTGCTGTTTCGCTATGGGCTAGCCGACGATCCGATGCGGGCCTTGGAACGCACGGCGGCGGAGATTTTGGCGGCGATGCGGGCCGCCGCCGTTACGGAACCGTTTCGATTGACCGCCAGTTTGACCGATGGGAAAACCATCTGGGCCGTGCGGTTTGCCTGCGACGATCACCCCCCGTCGCTTTATTGGTGCCGGGATGGCGGCTCTATGGTGATCGTCTCCGAACCGTTGGACCAAGATCACCATCATCAATGGAACAGCGTGCCGAACGGGCATCTTCTGCGCGCCGATCCCGGTATGGCGCCGGTCCTGCATCGGTTTGCCCCCCAAACTCTGTTGGGGTAACGGAACCGGCCAAGAAGTCTTGGGTTTGGCACCTCTTGACCGGATCTTATGCGTGCCCATCACCCGGTGAAAAGCCTCTTAGGTCCCGTTCGCCCAGTCCCGATCCGGGCGGGCGAGGGCCAGCATGCCCGAGGCACTGGCAAGTGCAACGGTAAGACCGCCCAGGCAATCACCCAAATAGTGGAAATTGGCGGCAAGAAGGATCGCGATCATCGCGGCGATAACCAGGCCCGCAAGCCAGCGCCAAGCAGGCATCATGCGCCAGATGACCAGCATCGGGGCCGCCACCGCCGTGGTATGCCCGGACGGAAACGAAGCCCAGCCCCGCCCGCCATGGAACGGTTGAAATTGTTCGATCCCGTCTTTTATCCAGGACGGATTATTATCGACCCAGGTTTCGGGCCACGTCCGCCCGAAAGCGAATTTCAATTGTTCCTTGAGTGCCAAGGCGATGAGCGTTGTGGCGGCGGCAACGATGAAAAGCCGGGCGCGTGGCCCCGGCCGCCATCCGGCCGCCGTTGCCGGGGCGGCCCCGAGCAAAATCAGCACGGCGGTCCAGACGAAAAAATCGGCCAATTGATCGAACGGTCGGATGCTGGCGACATAATCGCGCAGCAAGGCATGGCTCTCCGTCGCGATCGGTCGGTCCAGCCACAGGATGGAGACGAGGGTCAGGGTAACGAGAATCGCCCCGATCGATGAGAGCGAGGCGAGAGAACTGGTTGGGCGGGGCGTTGTCTGCATCATCGGCACTCTTATGGCGTCTTTTGAACCGGCGGCGAGAATAGCCGATCGATCCGACCGCGCAATGTCTGAAACGGCGTGGTGCCTTGGATCGCAATGCGGTCACTCTCGTAGCGCTGCGGGGTTTCGAAGACAGGATTACCATAAAGAGACGACAGTTTGTCGAGGGTCCGTGCCGCGAGACGTTTTTCTTCCGCAAGTCCTTCCGGGGTTGTGGGGTTTGCCATGATGCCGGGCCCGGTGATCCGTCCTTGATCGTCAAGTCCAAGCCCGCCGGGCAAGATCAGGCGCCGTGCTGTGTCGGGACAGGGTGCAGCACGTGGTTCTTGACCGGTCTTGATCGGGGCGCAGGGGTCGGTCTGGGCCGGTGCGGGACTAAGAGTTGCGAGAGGGGGGGAATTTCGAGGCGGTATGCGGGGTATGAGTATGGGTCTCGGCAATGGCGTTTTCGGGATTGGACGCAAGGGTGGTGCCGATTTCTCTGTCTCTTGCGTGGTATTCGTCTCACGGGGCAGAATAACCTTAGAGACGGGTGTCGGCAGAAATAACCGCGTAATCTCAAGCGGTCGTGCCGGTGCACGGTTCCGGTGTTGGTTGGCGAGCGGGATAAGAAGAACGGCGAAAAGCGCACCATGGGCGAAGAAGACGAGTGTTGCAATCACAAAAAGGCGCGATCCTTGGGTGGTTTTTTCCTGCATGGTTCCCCCATGGATCGTCATTCTGGGACCAGAACGGTGCTGTCGTTCGTCTTATTCCAAGATAGACGAAAGCCCGTACGGCAAGAACCTTACGGGCTTTTGTCGATACGACGGGCGCAGGTCCCTATTCGACGAAGGCGGGTTCGGTTTCCGATCCATCCGAATCGGTCGCTTCGACCCGTTCGGGGCCGGAACGGGCGGCGATGTTGAAGGCGAGTTTGCCGTCCGCGACCGTAATCATCACGACCCCGCCCTTGGCCAATTTGCCGAACAACAATTCTTCGGCCAGCGGTTTTTTAATATTTTCCTGAATGACGCGCGCCAACGGCCGGGCCCCATAGAGCGGGTCATACCCATGTTCTCCAAGCCATGATCGGGCGGCATCGTCCAGCTCGATCGTCACGCCGCGATCGGCCAATTGCACTTCGAGTTGCAGGACGAACTTATCCACTACCCGATGAATCGTATCGGGCCCAAGGGCGGCAAACGAGATGACACTGTCCAGGCGGTTGCGGAATTCCGGTGTGAATAGACGGTTGATCGCCTCTTGATCGTCCCCTTCGCGGATGCCGCTGCCGAAACCGACGGCGGCCTTTGCCATGTCGCTGGCCCCGGCATTGGTCGTCATGATCAGGATGACGTTGCGGAAATCGACGATCTTGCCGTTATGATCGGTGAGCTTGCCGTAATCCATCACCTGCAACAGGATATTGTAGAGATCCGGGTGCGCTTTTTCGATTTCATCGAGCAAGAGGACTGAATGCGGGGACTGATCGACCGCATCGGTCAATAAACCGCCCTGATCGAACCCGACATAGCCGGGCGGGGCCCCGATCAGGCGGGAAATGGTGTGGCGCTCCATATATTCGGACATATCGAACCGGGTTAGCGGAATGCCCAGGATCTTGGAGAGCTGGCGCGCCACCTCGGTCTTGCCGACGCCGGTCGGGCCGGAGAACAGATAGGAGCCGATCGGTTTTTCCGGGTCGCGCAGTCCGGCGCGCGCCAATTTGATGGCGGAGGCCAGGGCATCGATCGCTTGATCTTGACCATAGACCATGGTCCTGAGGTCGCGGTCGAGATTCTGCAAGACTTCTTTGTCGTCGCGCGACACGCTTTTCGGCGGGATGCGGGCCATGGTTGCGATCACGGCCTCGATTTCCTTGGTGGTGATCGTCTTGCGCCGTTTCGCCTCGGGCAGCAGCATTTGAGAGGCCCCGACCTCGTCGATGACATCGATCGCCTTGTCGGGCAATTTGCGGTCGTTGATGTAGCGCGCGCTCAATTCCACGGCGGACCGAATCGCATCGGCTGTATAGCGGACCTTGTGGAATTTTTCGTAATAGGGTTTGAGGCCGCGCAGGATCTTGACCGCATCCTCGATCGAGGGTTCGGCCACGTCGATTTTCTGAAACCGGCGGACGAGGGCGCGGTCCTTTTCGAAATGGTTGCGATATTCCTTGTAGGTGGTCGATCCGATGCAGCGCACAGCCCCATTGGCAAGGGCGGGCTTCAAGAGGTTGGAGGCATCCATGGCCCCACCGCTCGTCGCACCGGCCCCGATCACCGTATGGATCTCGTCGATAAACAGCACGGCATGGGGTTGGGCTTCGAGTTCGGCCAGGACCGATTTCAGGCGTTCTTCAAAATCGCCGCGATAACGCGTTCCGGCCAGGAGCGATCCCATATCGAGGGAATAGATCACGGCGTTCTGGAGAACTTCCGGCACTTCCATATTGACGATGCGCCGTGCCAACCCCTCGGCGATGGCGGTCTTGCCGACCCCCGGATCGCCGACATAGAGCGGGTTGTTCTTGGACCGGCGGCATAGGATCTGGATCGTGCGATCGACCTCGGCCTCGCGACCGACCAAGGGATCGATCTTGCCGGATTTCGCCTTTTTGTTGAGGTTGATGCAATAGGAATCGAGAGCGTCGTGGCCGCGCTTGGCGTTGGCTTTTTCCGGGGTTGCCTCTTCTTCGGCACCGGCGGGCCTCCGCGTTTCGGACCGTCCCGGTGCCTTGGCGATGCCGTGCGAGATGAAATTCACGGCGTCGAACCGGGTCATTTCCTGTTCTTGGAGGTAATAGAC
Organism: Aliidongia sp.; assembly: GCA_036821645.1. GTDB lineage: Bacteria > Pseudomonadota > Alphaproteobacteria > ATCC43930 > CGMCC-115725 > DAISJD01. The sequence goes on along the minus strand of DAISJD010000044.1, from coordinate 8,697 downwards.
CGCGTGGCTTTCCCGTTCGGCGAACATAGCGACCAGGACGTTGGCCCCCGTCACCTCTTCACGGCCGGACGATTGCACGTGAATGGCGGCCCGTTGCAGGACGCGCTGGAAACTGGCGGTCGGCTTTGCATCGTCTACGTGACTGGAGACGAGGGTGGCGAGATCGTGATCGATATAGTTCAACAAATCCCGACGCAGTTTATCGACATCGACCGTACAGGCACGCAGAACGGCAACGGCATCCTGATCTTCTGTGAGAGAGAGCAGCAGATGTTCCAGCGTGGCGTATTCGTGACGGCGCTCGTTGGCGTAGGCCAGAGCACGATGCAGAGTCTTTTCAAGATTGCGCGACAGCATGGGCCATCATTCCTTCTCTAACGTGCACTGCAAGGGGTGCTGGTGCTGGCGGGCGAAATCCATCACTTGGGTTACTTTGGTTTCGGCGACCTCATACGTAAACACGCCGCAAACCCCGACGCCGCGCTTGTGAACCTGCAGCATGATTCGGTTCGCCTCTTCTCTGCTTTTGCCGAAAAAACGTTCCAGAACATGAACGACGAATTCCATCGGGGTGTAATCGTCGTTCAGCATCAACACGCGGTACAGTGACGGCTTGCGGGTTTTCGGCTTCGTCTTGACGGCGATACCGGAATTTTGCTCGTCATCATCATGCTTATCGCGATCGCTCATTGCTCTCTCGGTCGAAACGGCCCGGATCGGGGCGGGGTCATGGGATGCTGATTGCGATCATAACCCATCTCGTCTTTGCTTGATCAAGGCATTTTATAAGGCGTTTCGCCCCAATCTATGACCGCCTCATCAAGATATAGGGCACAATCCAGATTTCCCAAGGGGCGTATACCGATCCAGCCCAAAAATTTATCGTTCAAGGGTTAATTTATGAGTATTATAAAATATTGATGAATTAAATTTTCAATAAAACATCAAAATATATTAATACCAATTCAAAAAAATATATCATATAATGACATTTATTATATTTTTTTTGAGAATTAAATTAATTATTATTTTTAATGTTGAAAATTAATGTGTCTCCCCATGTTTCTGACCTTGTTACTCTATCGGGGATAGATTAAAACACAATAAAAAACCTGCCCGGCATTGGCCGCCGGGCAGGTTTTTTTCAGCGCAATCCCTGATGGGGATTTGTTTGGTTACGCGGCCGTCTTGGTGGCCTTCTCAACCGCATCGGTCGTGAACTTGGTCATTTTTTCAACGACTTCGGCCGCCGGCTTCGACACTTTTTCCACAGCGGCGGTGGCGCGGGCGGTAATCGGGGCCAGGGTCGCGGTGGCGAGCTTCACGCTCAGTTCGCTGATCTTGGTGCTGTTGGCCAACAGCTTTTCATAGTTGGACTTGGTGAAATCGGCGTTCAGTTCGACCACATCCTTCAGGCTCTTGGCGGCAAAGATCGCCTTGGTGGCGGTCGCGGCGTTTTCGAGCGAGGTCTGGGTCAGGCTGATCACTTCCTTCGACAATTCTTCAAAACCCTTGGCGAACACGGTGTTCGCTTGGATGATGGCATCGAGGTTCGCCTTGTTGAAGGCGGCAACGTCTTCGTAACCTTTGAAAGAGGCGGTAGCAGTCATTTCAGTCACCTTGGGAAAAGAGGGGGATGAGAGGGAAACGGGAGAATCGTCAACCGGGGCGGGATGAAACCCGCTATCGGAGTCGGTCTTTAAGGCGGAAGCCGTATCGACCGGGGCTTGCGGTATCGTCGGCGCCGACGGCGGGGCGGCCGCAGCATCGACGGGGGCGATCGGACCAGCGGCAGAGGCGACGTCAGGGACCGACCCTGCGACCGACGACCGTTCGGCGGTTTGGGTGACGGTGCGGCGCTGCCTGGCTGACGGGGGACGTGCCCCGGTCCCCCCGGCTTGGCCGGTTTTTTTCTCAGACATTGTCATCCTGACCTCGTCGCTGCGTTTGTTCGATCAAGTCAAGCGGCGGATCCTCGACACACGAACCGGGTGGGGATTTGAACCCCCGTGATCCAGCCTGTTCCACCGCACTGCATCATGGGTTTCGTTTTACGCCCACAAAGATGGTTCGTCAAGTGATATTGTGCGATGCACAAAAAAATCTTCACTCAAAAAATGGCTGAAAATAAAGGATTTTAACTTATTAACTGATTGTCGATAAATTTTTGTTTGCAGGTGCGGTGTCGGCGGCCGCCCGTTTTTCCAGCGGGTACTGGCATCCGCAGCGGAACGTTCCATCCGGTGGCCTCCGGGGCACGCCCCACCATCGCGCGTGTTTTTTTGATAAATCACGGCTGCGCGCTTGCGCCAATAGCGATAGTAATCCCCTCAAACAAGCTGGCATTTTCTGGAACATATATGAAACTTTGTGAATAACCTTGCGGGGGCTTGGTAAAAAGAGATAGACATTTTTTCGGTCTTTTCTTAGGCTTAACCCCATAATCATGCCTTGACGATCAGATTTCATGTGAGGAGCGCGCAGTGAGTGATCTTCGGATATCGTGTTGGCGACGGGCTGTGTCTTTTGCCGTGGCACGCGCGCTCTTTTTGGGCGTTGTTCTTGGAGGTACTGCCGAGACGGCTTTTGCCGGTTATGCATCGATCGTGATCGACGAAGAAACCGGGCAGGTCCTCAATCAGGTCAATGCCGATCAGCTCAATCACCCGGCCTCTCTGACCAAGATGATGACGATTTATATGGCCTTGGAAGCCATAGCACAGGGGAAACTGCGCTGGGATCAAGCGCTGCCGATTTCCGAGTGGGCCGAAGGCAAAAGCCCGACCAAGCTCGGTCTTGAGGCGGGCGATACGATTTCGGTCCGTGACTGTATTTTGGGGATGATCACGCTCTCGGCCAACGACGCCGCCACGGTTGTGGGCGAAGCCCTGGGGGGGACTGAGGCGAATTTCGCGCGGATGATGACGGCCAAGGCGCGCGAATTGGGGATGAACAGCACGATCTTCCGCAACGCATCCGGCCTGCCCGATGAGGAACAAGTGACCACTGCGCGGGATATGGCGACATTGGCCCGTGCCCTTTACGAGAATTTCCCCAAAGATTATCACTATTTTTCCGTTCGGGAATTTACCTTTGAAGGGCGTACGATCCATGGTCATAACCGATTGATGTATCGTTATAATGGTATGGACGGCCTGAAAACCGGCTTTACCAATGCGTCGGGATTCAATATCGCAACCTCGGCGTCGCGCGACAATCATCGCTTGTTCGGCGTCGTGATGGGCGGGCAATCGGCCACCGCCCGCGACAATGTCATGGCGACATTGTTGGATAATGCCTTCAATCACCGCGATACTGACCCGATCCTGGTCGCGATGGCCGCCGGTCAGAGCCGTAGGCAGGCGACCAAACTCTTTGCCCAGTCCCACGGCCATAGCGAGATCACGGCTGCAACCTTGAGACTGACCCCGACACCATCGAAGGCGAAAGCCGCGGTCCGCGCGCGTCCGGTCGATGACGATGAGGACGATGAGGACGAAGATGATGCCCCCGTGCGGCCCAGTGCGCGCAAGGGCGGTCTCAATCCGCCGATCGTCACATCCTTGCGCGCGGCACGTTGGACCGTGCAAATCGGTGCCTTCAGCAAGGCGCTTCAGGCACAGCAGGCGACCCAGGCGGCAGCACAATTATCCGGTCGTCATGGGCGCAGCGTTCAGCCGATGCCGCCCGCAAAGTCGGGTCGCGTCTATCGCGCCCGTCTCACCGGGTTCACGACCGAGGCGGAGGCGCGCAGTGCCTGTGCCGCCCTCAAGAACAAGACAGGTCCCTGCATGGTCATTCCGCCGGGCAAAACCGGGGTGAATATCGCCAGCAAAGGCTGAACCCCGTCAATCTGCCCCGTTCCGGTCGGCACCCGGCACCTCAACGACACGGGTGCCGGTCGGAAGTCTTTTTATCTCGTTGATCAAGAGCGGGTAGGATGGATGACGGCTTGGCAGATGGTAGAGCCACCAGGATCGCGCGCGCCGTCATTGCGGCGGATTGGGCAGCAACCGCAGGATTTCGCGGCTGAGTTCGGCGAAGGTAAAGGGTTTGCGCAAGGCTGAATCGGCCCCAAGCTTCTTCGCAGCCGGTAAATAGTCGAGCGCTTCGCCCTCTTGGGCGCCGGTCATGGCCAAGATTTTAATCCGAGGATCAATCCGACGCAGCGCCAGAATCGTTTCAAGCCCTTCTTGTTCCGGCATCAAGATGTCGGTCATGACGAGATCGATGTCGCCTTCGGAAAAACGCGTAACGCCCGCACGACCATCAAGCGCAATGATGGCGGTCAAACCAAGACGAGTGAGAAGGCTAGCCGTGTAGGAGCACATGAACGTGTCATCATCGATGATCAGAATTTGAGTCATGGCCGTACCTTCGGGTCCGGGTCGGGCGTGCATAAATTTTCGCACATTCTTCATTATAAAGATGAGTTGTCTTCTCTGTAAATACAATTGTGAGATGTTGTTTAAGCTTTGATGTGTCTTAGAATATGAGGTGGTCTTTTCGGTTCCGGCGCGATCGAGATCGGAGTCGGTACGGCATTTCTTAGCATTGAAATAAAAAGGCTTTTTAAAAATTTAAAATAATTTTACCAATTTGAACGCCATGGCTCGACCGCCGCCCGCAGGGTGAAGTTTTTTTTAAAACTGCGGCGACTGCCTACGGACGTATTGTGTCAGCGCTCTGCATCGGCATTGATTGGTTCTGCATGGCTGACGATGCGCTTGGCTTCGGGAAAATGGGCGCGCAGCCGGGTTTCCAGTTGGCTGACGGTGGTATGGACATGATCGACGCTGAGTTCCGGGCTGAAACAGCAGTGGAAGCTAACGAAAAGGCCCATTTTGCCCTGACGGACCCTGACATTGTGGATATTGCGAAGGGTCGGTAAGTCGGCTTTCAGCGTGTGCAGGGTCCGCGTGACCGCATCGATGAGTGGGGCGGCACCATCCTGGCCGTGCACCGCATTGGGCAGCAAGGGCTCGATATGGGTTTCGATTTCGGTTGCATCCCCGAATTCCGCTTTGAGCGCGTCTTCGAGGGAGCTTGCGATTTCATGGGCCCGCGCGAGGGGGAGGTGACCGTCGACTTCGATGTCGAGGCTGATCGACAAAAACCCGTCCAAGGTTTGGACGGTGACGTGGTGGATGGCAAAACCATGATAGGCTGCCACCATCATGACCCGTTCTCGAATGGTCTCGTTATCGAGGGCCAAGGCATAGGTTGCGATATTGACCTCGGCTTCGGGGATGGCGGCTTGGATGTGATCGACGGCAAGGCCGCGCAGTTCATTGACGCGGTCGAGGGAAAGCGTGCGGCTGACGCCGAATTCCGCGTCGATATGGAGGATGCTGCCGCCGGGGCGGGCACGCACCCGGCCCAGTTCCACGACGCCCGGCAGGCGACCCAGGATGGCGGCGACTTGGCTGGCGATACCGTCGGGGGCCCGGTCGATCAAGGTATCGATCGTGCGGCGCCCCATCTCCCACCCGGCATAACAGACGAATAAGGCCACGGCGATGGCCGCCAGAGCATCGGCTTCGTAATAGCCCAAGGCAACGAAGCCAAGGCCGACGAGCACGGCCGAAGAACTGAGGATATCCGACGAGAAATGCAGTGCATCGGCCGCCAAAGCCTCGCTGCGCGTCTCTTTGGCGATTCTCTTTAGGGCGGTTGCCCGCGTGATGTCGATCACGATCGATCCGACGATCACGCCGATCGACCACCATCCGGTTTCAAGTGGCGGTGCCGTGCCGGTGAGACGGTGTACGGCTTCCCACACGATCCAGAAACTGGTCACGAGCAACAGCCCGGTTTCCGAGAGGGCGGCAATGCTTTCGATTTTGCCGTGACCGTAGGGATGATGATCGTCGGCGGGCTTGTCGCTGACCCGGACGGCAAAGAACGTGATCAAGGTGGCCCCGAGATCGAGACCGCTATGTGCCGCTTCCGACAGAATGCCGATGCTGCCCGTCGACAGTCCCACGATCAGTTTGGCAAGGGTCATGAGCCCGCTTGCAACGGTGGATGCAAGGGCCGCGCGTTCCTTGACGGGCATTGTGGAAAGCCATGCCATTGCATTCATCCTCTTCGGGTGGACCGTCACGGGGCGTAGCAGAGGGTTCGTCCCTGCCGATAGACCCTGCGATCCCTTTATGCAATGGTAAAAAAAGCGGGTCCGACATTTGGGGCACCGCAAAAATTGGCCTGATTGACAAAGATCAAGGTTGGGCTGAATTTTCTATCGGATAATGCCATCATCCCCGTTCGGTCGATGGCGATGGCGGTCTTTGGGCCGCAGATCGCGACTGAGGTTAAAAAATGTGTGAGTGTGGAGGATCAACAGATGTTTGAAGAACGCGAACGGGCCTTCGAGGCGAAATACAGCAACGACCAAGACGTGGCGTTTCGCCTGCACGCTCGTCGGGACAAGATTTTCGGTCTGTGGGTTGCGGCGCAACTTGGCTATGCCGCGGATCAGGCCGAACATTATGCCCATACGCTGGTGATTTTGGTCGAACCGCATCGCGAAACCGCCTTGATGCAGAAAGTCACGCATGATCTTGCCATGGCGGGCAAAACGGTCACACAACAGGAGATCGATGCGGCATTTCGCAGCGCCCATGCCGAAGCCCGTGCACAGATGATTGCGGAAGATGCCAAAATGAAGTAACTTTAGGTTGAGTTGTGACGATTGCAACTGCGCCGCTAGAGTTTCGCGCAACCCCGTCACCCGCCCCATCCGGGTGGGATCGGGCGGGGTGCCGACCTTTTCGGGGGGCAGTGGAATCGAGGCGACTGGTCGTGCCGCAATCGATCGTGAGACGATAGATGAAGATGGAACTCTTGTCGGGTGAAATGGCATTGGCGCTTTTGGGGCACATGCCGGACGGTTTCCTCTATCTGGATGACGTGGATCGCGTGCGGGCTGTGAACGCAGCCTGGATTAGATTGCACCCAAAGGCAGGTTTGTCCGTCGCTCACGAGGCGGTCGTGGTCCCGCAGGTTCCCATTTCATATGACGATGTAATCGCTGCCATTACGGCTTCGGGTGATTATCGCGATCACGATCTTCTGCTTACGGCGATTGAGACGGGCACTTCGTGCCGCGTGCATAATGACCGGGTCGGCGGTTTCGTGCATTTGCGGGTCGTGCGGTTCGGTGGCGGTCGCCTCTTGATCTGGACCGTGCCGCCGGTCAGCGAAAGCCGCTGCGACGTTCCCTGCGCTAGGCTCGATCCTGCCTTGGCACCCAAAATTCTCGATGCCTTGCCGCTTGATATCATGGTGCGGGATGCCGATCACCGAATCGTTTATGCCAATGATCAGGCGGCCCGCATGGTGGGACGGACTGTCGAAGAGGTGTTGGGGCGCACCCCATGCGACATTTACGGTGCCGAGGCCGGTGCTGCGATCATTGATGGCGATCGTCAGGTTCTGGCGCACGGGCAAGATGCGAGTGCTGAGTTAACCTATTTATCGGCACAGGGCGGTGGGCGACGAGTTTTGACCACGACGCGCAAGCTTGCCGGTGAAACGCGACAGTTGCTCGTCTCTGGGGCGCTCGATGTAACGGAACGCACTGCCGCCGAACGCGATGGGGCCCGTCTGCAGGCCCGTTTGATCGATGCCTTGGAGGCGATGAGCGACGGGTTCACCCTTTATGACGAACAAGATCGTCTCGTGATGTACAACCGTGCCACCATGCAGGGGATGGGTGGGCGTCCGATCGTGATGGTGCCGGGGCGGACCTATCGCGACATCTTGTGGGAGTATATGGTGCTGCCGGGCGAGACGGTTAGCGCCGAAAAGCACGCCTTCATAACCGCCCGGATGGAGGAGCATCGGCGCGCCGACGGAAGTTTGCGTGAAATCGACCTTGGCGATGGGCGCTGGTTGCTGGCCCGCGATTTTCGGACCCCTGCGGGCGGCGTCTTGAGCGTGCGTACCGATATCACGGCGATCAAGCAATCTGCGGCCGCGCTCTCCGCTGCCCAACAGGCGGCAGAGAGGGCCGAGGCCCAGAAGGCGGCCTTGCTCCATCTCATCAGCGAGGAAATGCAGGCCCCCTTGGAAGCGATCCAGCGGGTCATCGCTCAGGCCCAGGCCGGACAAGAAACAGAAGACGCATTTGCCCATCTCGCCGTCGCTGCGGGCAGTTTTGTGTGCCTGATGAATGGAGTGATCGCGTTTGCCGGGATTGAAACCGGGGTTTTGCACATCAATCCGACCCCGTGCGCGATCAAGCCCATGTTGGAAGACATTCTGGCAGAAGCGCGCAGCCGCGCCCCCTTGCGCGAGGTCGCGATCACGATCGATTATGCGCCGGAGTTACCGGCCAGCGCCCGTCTCGATCGCGGCTGTCTGCGCGTGGCGCTGCTGGCATTGATGACCGGCTTTGCGATGGTCTGCCCGACGGAGGGTATGCGCCTGGAAGTCGGACCCTTGCCGGGGCATTTGGGGGGTGGACGCCTGCGATTGATCGGTCGGCATGCCACCTTCACGCCGATCCAGAAAGAGACCCTGCTGACTTGTTTCAAGCGTGACCGGCCGCTTTTCGACGAAGGGGGATGGGATCCGGGCATGCGCGGATTCAATTTGCTGCATCTCGCCGCAAAGTTTGTCTTCGCGATGGGGGGGCAGGTTCACTTGCCGGCGGGGCGGGATTTTCAGGCGGAAATCATGATTGATTTACCC
>DAISJD010000043.1:0-21250 GCA_036821645.1 Aliidongia sp. | reverse complement strand
GCAAGGCGGACAGCGGTTCCCGGTTCGGCCATGGCGGTGAGGCACTGGCGAAAATTATACTGGGCCTCGTGAACCGGATCGGCAAAACCGGCGGCCAGGGACGGTTTGGCCATCATTCCCCCCGGACCATGGTCAGAAAATCGACCTTGGTGGCCGCCGTTTCTGCGGCCCGCTGGCCTTCTTCCTGGGCAATCCGCGCCGCCACGGGATGGAGCAATATCGCCCAAATCTGGTCATGCCAAGTAGGGTGTTGCAAGAGCCCATCGAAGAGGGCCACGGACACGGCCGCGTCCGGACGGCGGCCGGCCAGATGGGCAAATCCTAAAAGCGTGCCGACAGCGTCCTGAAACGCGAGACGCACGGTACAGCGGGTCATGGTCATTTCGCCGAGATTGAACGGACCGCCCGTGCCGTTGATCCGCCCGCGCACCAGGGCAAGCCCGATTTCAGGACCGCGTAGCAGGTGATGGGGCGGCAGATCCGGGCATGCGGCGCGGGCGTCGGCCAATTCCCGATCGGTGGCATGGACCAGAAGCCGGGTCCAGGCTTGGCGCCGCAGAATAGCCGGGTCCGTTGCGGGCGTATCGGATGGGGGCGATGGGTCGGTGAGGGGAGATGACTGCATAATTTGTCTAGACATCCGTATCTATCTGTGGCAAGCATGCCGTCGATCCGGTGCGGCGTAAAGGGAAATTTTATGACATTTTCGCGATGGTCCCGATGACGGCGGACGATCGGGACGAAATCCTGCGCGGGGCGGGGGTTGCCCTGTGGCGTCAGATCGACGCGGCCCTTGGTGCAGAAATCGAAGCCGGGGCCTGGCGTCCGGGGCAGCAATTGCCGACGGAACAGGCCTTGGCGTCCCGGTTTGCCGTCAATCGTCATACGATCCGTCGGGCTGTTCAGGCCCTGATCCAGCGCGGCCTCGTCCGGGTAGAACAGGGGCGCGGTATGTTCGTGCGAGAAGAGGTGATCGATTACCGGATTTCCCGGCGCACCCGCTTTACCGAGAATGTCCAGTCCCAGCAGAAACCCGTCCTGCGTCAGGTCTTGCGCGCAGATACGCAGGTGCCGCCGGTGGAAATCGCCACATGGCTCGGCCTGCAACAGGGGGATTCGTGTCTGGTCAGCGAACAATTGGCGAGTGTGGGCGGCGTGCCTGTGTCGCTTTCAACCCATTATCGCCCGGTTCCGCGTTTTGCCGGGTTCGATGGGATTCTGGCCGCTTCGGGGTCGGTGACGGCGGCGCTTGCCCATTATGGCGTCGTCGATTACGTTCGGCTCGAAACGCGCGTGTCGGCCCGCCTGCCGTCGGGGGCAGAGGCGGGGTTGCTGGCCCAAGCCGCGACGAAGCCGGTGCTGGTCGCCCAAGCCTTGGACGCCGATCTCGACGGGCGACCGATTTCGGTGAATATCACGCGATTCGTCAGCGATCGCGTTCAGTTGATCTTCAAGACCGGGGAAGAGGCGGGATTGGTCTGAGTGGTGGGGTATGCGGCTTCAGAAGAATGCCGTCTCAGACGAAAAAGGCGTACCGAACACTGTTCGACACGCCTTTTGGTAGAGGTTTTCCACGAAATTCTTAAAAGCCGACCTTAATGGAGCCGACCCCGGCGGTTTTTTGGTCCAGTTTGCCGGTCACTTCCCGCACCCGGATCGAGCCCGCCCCCGCCGAGAGCAGGGTCGCATCGCGGACCGTCGCCAGGATTTCCGTTTTGCCGGCCCCGGCGACATTGACCGCAAGACGGTCGATCGTGCCGGTCTTGATCTGCAGATTGGTAAGCCCGGCCCCGTTGATCGTGGCCGATCCGTCGATCGCATCGACCGTGCCGCTGAACGTGCCGTTGACCGTCAGATCGAGACTCTTCACGGTTTCGGCGGTGAGGGCGATCCGACCGTTCATCGTGCCGATCAACACCCCCCCGACCGCGCCGTAGCTTGCCTCGACCCTGCCGTTCAGGGTCATGTTGGTGCTGAAGCCCGGTGGCACCTTGATGAACAGCTTTAGGGTCGAATCGATTCGATTGTCATAAGGACAGAGCCCATCACGGCCGATCGTGGCCACAGTGCCTTGTTCGAGTTTCAACGTGTCGAGATCGCTCGCCCGTTCGGCACTGGCCAGGACGTCGACTTTATCCGCAAGGCTGGCGTCGGGTTCGATGCGCAGCATCCGCACGCAAGCCTCGTCGAGGATAAGCTTGCTTCCGGCAAGGCTGAAGCTGCGATCGGCGGCGTGGGCGGTTTGGGCCGCCGCAAGGCAGAGCCCGACGAACGATAACAAGGGCAGCAACGAACGGCGAGAAACGATCTGTACCATGAATGGCCTCGGGCAGGTTGGTCCGGCCTCGCCCCAGCATGACCCAGGCGAAACCTGAAAAACAATAGCGTATCGCCTCCAGAGATCACAGCTTTTCCGGTTATTCGGTGCCTAGTTGTTTCGTCGCAGGGGCGGGAAGCCTTGCAATGGTTACGGGGCGATTTTGCATGGCGTGCGGGGAGATCGGAAAACCAGGGCTTGCTCTTGGGGTCAAACAGGACTAAATCAGTACAGATTGAAGCGAGGTCGGGATCATGATCATCCTCAGTAAACTGGCCGATTACGGCGTGATCGTTGCGACGCATTTGGCGGCTCGACCGATGGATCGGTTGAATGCGGCCCAGATCGCCGCCGATACGCGTCTGCCCCAGACGACCGTTGCCAAGGTTTTGAAACTCTTGGCGAAGGCGGGCTTGGTGGCGGCGGCGCGCGGGGCCGCTGGCGGCTATCTTCTGGCGCGTGCGGCGCATCAGATTACTATCGCCGAATTGGTCGCCGCGATCGACGGCGATTTCGGCATGACCCAATGCACCGGAACGGCGGGACCGTGCGATCGGCTGCATTTTTGTCCGACCCGCCCCCATTGGCACCGGATCAACCAAGCCGTGGCCCAGGCCCTGTCCCATGTCACCTTGAACGAGATGATCGCGACCGTGCCCTCCTTTTCGACGGTATCGACCGCAGCACCGACCGTCCCCGGTCTTTGCCCGGCCGATCCCTCCAGCTTAGAGACGATTGCATCATGAGCGCCACCGCCCTCGACACTGTCCGCGCCGTCACGGACCGCCAATATCAATATGGCTTCGTCACCGATATCGAGACGGAAACGGCTCCCATCGGCCTCAATGAAGAGACGGTCCGGTTCATTTCCGCCAAAAAGAACGAACCGGATTGGTTGTTGGACTGGCGGCTGGCATCGTTTCGGGCGTGGCAGAAGATGACCCCGCCCGATTGGGCGAAATTGAAGATCGACCCGATCGATTACCAAGCCTCGACCTATTATTCGGCCCCGAAGACCCAGCCGAAATATCAATCGATGGACGAGGTCGATCCCGAACTGATCAAGACCTATGAAAAACTGGGCATTCCATTGAAGGAACATGCGGCCTTGGCGGGGGTGGCCGTCGATGCCGTCTTCGACAGTGTGTCGGTCGCGACCACCTTCAAGGGCAAGCTTGCCGAGCTCGGTATCATCTTCTGTTCCATGGGCGAGGCGATCCGTGAACATGAAGACCTCGTGCGCCAATATCTCGGTTCCGTGGTAGGGCCGTCCGATAATTATTTCGCAGCCCTGAACGCCGCCGTCTATAGCGACGGGTCGTTTGTCTATATCCCGCCGGGCGTGCGCTGTCCGATGGAACTGTCAACCTATTTCCGCATCAATGCGGTAAATTCCGGCCAGTTCGAGCGCACCCTCATCATCGCCGACAAGGGTAGCCACGTCTCCTATTTAGAAGGATGCACGGCCCCGCAGCGGGACGAGAATCAACTGCATGCCGCCGTGGTCGAACTGGTGGCGCTCGACGATGCCACGATCAAATATTCGACGGTGCAAAATTGGTATCCGGGCGATGCCGAAGGCAAGGGCGGGATCTATAATTTCGTCACCAAACGGGGCGAATGCCGGGGCGCCCGGTCCAAGATTTCCTGGACCCAGGTCGAAACCGGTTCCGCCATCACCTGGAAATACCCGAGCTGCGTCTTGATCGGGGACGGGGCGATCGGGGAATTTTATTCGGTCGCCCTGACCAATCATTGCCAACAGGCCGATACCGGAACCAAGATGATCCATATCGGGCGCAATACCCGTTCGACCATCATTTCCAAGGGGATTTCGGCAGGACGGGGACAGAATACCTATCGCGGTCAGGTAAAGATCATGCCCAAGGCCGATGAGGCCCGCAATTTTACCCAATGCGACAGTTTGCTGATCGGCGATCGATGCGGGGCCCATACGGTGCCCTATATCAACGCCTATAACCGCACCGCACGCCTCGAACATGAAGCCACCACCTCGAAGGTGAGCGAAGATCAGATGTTCTATTGCCAACAACGCGGCCTCAGCCCCGAAGATGCCTTGTCGCTCATCGTCAACGGGTTCGCCAAGGAAGTCTTGAAGGAATTGCCGATGGAATTCGCCGTTGAAGCGCAAAAGCTTCTGGCCGTCAGTCTTGAGGGCAGCGTCGGCTGATCCGGCGTTCGTGCCGACACAGTGTAGAGAGTTGATGGGACATCGTCCGCCGCGATCGCGCGTCGATCTGGGACGGGTCCCCTGTTTTTAGAAAGAAGAGACGATGCTCGAGATTACCAACCTGCATGCCCGCGTCGATCAGAAGGAAATCCTGCGCGGCATCTCGCTCAGCGTGAAGCCGGGCGAGGTCCATGCCATCATGGGGCCGAACGGTTCGGGTAAATCGACCTTGGCAAGCGTGCTGGCCGGGCGCGACGGCTATGAGATTACCGAAGGCAGCGTCGATTATTTCGGCAAGGATCTGTTGGCGATGGCCGCCGACGAACGCGCCCGCGAGGGGGTGTTCTTAGCCTTTCAATATCCGGTCGAAATTCCGGGCGTGAACAATATGTATTTCCTGCGCGCCGCCGTGAATGCCGGGCGCAAGCATCGCGGCGAACCCGAATTGGACGCGGGCCAGTTTCTGAAAATCGTGCGTCAGACCTTGAAACTGTTGGATTTGCGCGAAGATTTGCTGAACCGGGCGGTCAATGTCGGTTTTTCCGGTGGTGAAAAGAAGCGGAACGAGATTTTCCAGATGGCGCTGCTCAATCCGCGGCTGGCCATTTTGGATGAAACCGATTCCGGTCTCGATATCGATGCGTTGCGCCAAGTGTCCGACGGGGTGAACAAGCTGCGCTCGCCCGATCGCGGCATCGTGCTCATCACCCATTATCAACGGTTGCTGGATTATATCGAACCGGACGTGATCCATGTGCTGGCGCGGGGCAAGATCGTCATGTCCGGCGACAAAAGTCTGGCTGCCGAACTGGAACGCACTGGCTATGCCATGCTCGGGGATGCGGCATGAGTGCGGCGATGCTCCATCCCGGTGCCGCAGGACCGGCGATTTTATCCCAGTTTCCGGCCCCGCCTGCCGATCTGCTGCCGGTTTTGGCGGAAGTGACCCGTTCAGGGTTTCCCGACCGGCGGACGGAGGCTTGGCGGTTCAGCGATCCGCGCCGTCTGGTGGCGACCGCGTTTCGGCCGGCCGCCCCGGACGATACGACGCCGGGCCTTGCCGCCGCGATTTCCGATCTGCGCCGGGCCGTGCCTGATGCCGATCTCTTGGTCCTGGTGAATGGCCGCCTTTCAGCCGATCATTCGGTCGTAGGGCCCTTGCCGGACGGGGTCGTTCTCGGGGAGCCCGCCCTGGAGCCGACGCCGGAAATCAATTGGCCGGGCCCAGATTACGCCTTTGCGCGCCTCAATCAGGTCTATCGCCAGGGCGGCTTGGTCCTGGTCGTGCCGGACGGGGTGGCGATGCCCCGCCCGATCCAGGTTCTGCATTGGGTCGAAGCGGCCGATCCGGTCACGGCCCAGGTTCATTTGACCTATCGTCTGGCCCCCGGTGCCACCGCCGCCGTGATGGAAACCTATGGCGGGCCGGGGCTGCACTGGTCGAACGTGACCCATCTCGTGATGGTGGGCGACGGGGCCCGGTTGCAGCATGTCAAGCATCTGGCCGAAGGGGCGGATGCCTTTCAGACCAGTTACACCCAGACCCTGATTGGCAAGGCCGCGCGGTACGAGGGTTTTACCCTGTCGCTCGGTAATGGGTTCAACCGTCAGGATTTTTGGGCGACCATTGCGGGCGATGGCGGTTATTGCGGGTTTTCCGGGGCAAGCTTGTTGTCCGGGCGCGGCGAGACGGCGATTGCAAGTGTGATCAATCATGCGGCCCCCCATACCCGTACCCGCGAAGTGTTTAAGACGGCCTTGGCCGACCGGGCGCATGGGGTGTTTCAGGGCAAGATCCATGTCCATCCGGTGGCCCAGAAAACCGATGCGTTTCAATTGACGAAGGCGTTGCTTCTGTCGGATCGGGCAGTGATGGATGCAAAGCCGGAACTTGAAATCTATGCAGACGACGTGAAGTGCAGCCATGGTGCCACGGTCGGCGATCTCGATCAGACGGCCCTGTTCTATCTGCGCTCGCGCGGGATCGATCTTGAGACGGCGCGCAATCTGTTGATCGAAGCCTTCGTTTTGGATGTGGTGGAAGAAGTGGCGGAACCGGCGTTCCGTACATGCCTGGTAGAGGCGATCGAAGGCTGGCTCGCCCGGCGCGAGGGTGGTGTCGGTGGGAATGGGGGCGCAAACGTCGGTGGGAACGGGGGCGCGCGTCATGGCGCTTGATCCGCGCACCCTGCGCCGTGATTTTCCGATTTTCGACCATAATCCGGGTCTCGTGTTCCTGGATACGGCTGCAAGCGCCCAAAAGCCCCGCGCCGTGATCGATGCGGTCAGCCATTTCTACGCCCATGATTACGCCAATGTGCATCGTGGCGTCTACGGCTTGAGCCAACGGGCGACCGACCATTTCGAACGGGCGCGCGGTACGGTGCGACGGTTCATCAAGGCCCCGGACGAACGGGAAATCATTTTCGTGCGCGGGGCGACCGAAGGGATCAATCTCGTCGCTCAGACCTGGGGTCGCACATATCTTACCGCAGGCGACCGGGTCATCCTGACCGAGTTCGAACATCATTCCAACATCGTACCGTGGCAGATGCTGCGCGATGCGATCGGCATCGACGTAGCGGTCGCCCGCATGGATGCGACCGGGGGGCTTGATCTCGATCATTTCGCCTCTCTCCTTAACGATCGCACCCGATTGGTCGCGGTGACGCATCTGTCGAATGCGCTGGGTGCCGTCCTGCCGATCGAGGCGATCGTCGGGCTTGCCCATGAACGGGGGGCCTTGGTTTTGGTCGATGGCTGTCAAGCGGCACCGCGTATGCCGGTCGATGTCCAGGCGCTGGGGTGTGATTTTTATGTGTTTTCCGGTCATAAGACCTATGGCCCCACGGGCATCGGGGTCTTGTGGGGTAAGAAGGCCCTGCTCGATGCGATGCCACCCTGGCAAGGCGGCGGCGATATGATCCAAGAAGTGACCTTCGAACGCACCACATATCAGGAAACGCCCCATAAGTTCGAAGCGGGCACCCCCGACATCACCGGCACCCACGGTTTGGCCGTCGCCCTCGATTACATGCAGGCGATCGGTCTTGATGCCATCCAAGCCCATGAAGACCATTTGACCGAATATGGCGAACGGGCCCTTGCAGGCTTGGAGGGGGTGCGGCTCTTGGGGGCCGGCAATCGGCGGCTCGGCGTGCTCTCCTTCACGGTGGATGGCGTGCATCCGCACGATCTTGCGACCATCCTCGACCGGCATCGGGTGGCGGTGCGGGCGGGCCATCATTGCGCCCAACCCTTGATGGATCGCCTGGGCGTCAGTGCCACGGCGCGTGCCTCGTTCGGGCTTTATAATGACGAAAAAGATGTGGATGCCCTGGTCCTGGCGATCAAGGCGGCCCAGGAGTTGTTCCGGCGATGATGGATCTGCGCGATCTTTATCAGGATATTATCCTCGACCACGGCAAGAATCCGCGCAATTTCCGCGTGATCGATCCGGCGACCCACAGTGCCAAGGGACATAATCCCCTCTGCGGCGATCGGGTAACGATCTTCTTGACCCTCGACGGCGACCGGATCCGCGATGTGGCGTTTCAGGGCAATGGCTGCGCCATTTCCACGGCGTCCTGTTCGATCATGTCGGAAATCCTGAAGGACAAGACCCTGGCCGAGGCCCATCTCTTGTTTGCCGCATTCCATGCCATGGTGACGGGCGGCGAGCCTGACGCCATCCCGGCGGCTTTGGAAGATGATTTCGACCGCCTGGCCCCGCTTGCCGGGGTGAAGGAATATCCGGCGCGGGTGAAATGTGCCACCCTGTCTTGGCACGCGTTCGAGGCGGCGATCAAGGGCGGGGCGGCGGACCCCGTCAAGACGGAGTAGGACGATGCCCCTCATCGATGATGGCAAAAGCCTGTTCGATTTCATGCCCGGTGCGGGCGAGGCCCGACCCGCCGTCGCCGATCCGTTCGACCCGCCAAAACCGGACGAGACCGATCCGGCCCTGACGGATTTGGTCTTGGCTGCGATGCGCACGGTGTTCGACCCGGAATTGCCGGTCAATATCGTGGAATTGGGTCTGATCTACGACCTTGCCGTCGGGCGTGACGGGCGCGTTTTCGTCGATATGACCCTGACGGCCCCGAATTGCCCGGTGGCCGGCAGTCTGCCCGGCGAGATCGCGGCCACGATCCGGGCCGTGCCCGGCGTCACCGACGCCACCGTGCGCCTCGTCTGGACGCCGCCCTGGGAAAAAAGCATGATGAGCGAGGCGGCTTTGCTGGAATTGGGCTTGTTGTAGGCCATACCGTGCCCTCATGATTTTTTCTGAGGTCGTGAAGGGTTACACAGATGAACCAGCCGATTAAAGCCGTGATCTTCGATGCCTACGGCACCTTGTTCGACGTTGCGGCCATGGCCCCCTTGGTCGAACGGTTCGTGCCCGATGCCGGGGATCGGTTTGCAGCGCTCTGGCGGGAAAAGCAGATCGACTACACGCGTCTGCGCACCTTATCCGATCGCTATGCCGATTTTTTGACCGTAACCGGGGATGCGCTGGATTATTGCTGCGATCGGTTTGCCGTTAGCCTGTCGGTATCTGAACGCGATGCCTTGATGGCGGCCTATGCCGTATTGCCACCCTTTGCCGAAAACCGCCAAGCCTTGGCGCGGATCAAGACCTTGGGCTTACCGCTCGGCATTTTGACGAATGGGACGCGCGCCATGGTGGATCAGGCTGTGGCGGCGGCGGGGTTCGATTGGATGTTCGATGTTATTCTGTCGGTGGATACGGTGCGCCGATATAAGACCGCCGGACCCGCTTATCAATTGGCCCCCGACGCGCTTGGTTGCTGTGCCGGTGAGATTCTGTTCGTCTCGTCCAATGGTTGGGACGCGGCGGCGGCGACCTGGTTCGGTTTTCACACATTCTGGGTCAATCGTGCGGCGGCACCGCGTGAACGGCTTGGTATTACGCCCAGGGCAGAGGGGTTGCTCATGGGCGATGTTGCCGACTATCTCGAAGCATGGTTTAAGTCGCCTTAGCGGTTTTCCAATGAGTGGGTTTCCAAGAGGGGCGTCATGCTGGATTTTTCGGCGGCATCGATATTGGTTGCGGGGGATGTGGTTCTGGATCGCTATTGGATCGGCGATTGCACCCGCATTTCGCCCGAAGCCCCGGTCCCCGTGGTCCTGGTGCGCGAGACCAAGGCTGCGGCGGGCGGTGCCGCCAATGTGGCGACCAATGTCGCCAATCTCGGGGCCAAGACCGCCCTCGTGTCGATCATCGGTGCCGATGGGCCGGGGGATGAATTGGCGGCCCTCGTCGCCGCTGCTGGGGTTGATGTCGGTTTCCTGCGTGATCCGCACCATCAAACCACGATGAAATTGCGCATCGTCGCCCGCAATCAACAGGTGGTGCGGGCCGATTTCGAAGAAACGCCCGACCGGGAAATCCTGCTGTCGATCGTGGCGCTGTTCGCAGAAAAACTGCCTGCTGCCGATGCGGTGATCTTTTCCGATTATGGTAAGGGCGGGCTTACCCATCTGCGCCAGATGATGGATTTGGTCAAAGTGCAGGGTAAACGGATCTTGATCGATCCGAAGGGGGCCGATTACACCCCCTATCATGGGGCGAGTGTCATCACCCCCAATCGCAGCGAATTGGCCCAGGTGGTCGGGCGTTGGTCGACCGAGGCGGAGTTCGCGCAGAAGGCCTTTCGCTTGCGGGACGATCTGGTGCTGGATGCCCTGCTCGTCACGCGCTCGGAAGAGGGGATGAGCCTGTTTTTAGGGGGGGACCATATCCGCCTGCCCACCGTGGCGCGGGATGTCTATGATGTGTCCGGTGCAGGAGATACGGTGATTGCGACCCTGGCGGCGGCCCTGTGCGTCGGGGCCGATTTCGTTGAGGCGGCCCGCCTTGCCAACCGGGCCGCCGGGATCGTCGTCGGCAAGATCGGGACGAGCCCGATCACGCTCGATGAATTGATCCGAGGATAAGCCGATCCCCTTGATCAGGGGATAGACATACCCCGTCGATCAGGCGGCATCGACCATCACGATTTCGCTGTCTTCAAGGGCGGTGATCGTCACGGTTTCCAGATCGGCAATCGCAACTCCGTCGCGGGCCTCGGCCGTGATTCCATCGATCGCGATGCGGCCGGTTGCGGGGACGAGATAGGCCTTGCGGTCGCGGCCAAGAGGATAAGTCGTGGTTTCGCCCGCCTTCAATGTCGCCCCCAAGACCCGGGCATCGGTGCGGATCGGCAGGGCATCGACATCGTCGGCATAGCCTGAGGCCAAGGTCACGAACCGACCGCTGCGATCTTGTTTGGGAAAGGGTTTGGTACCCCAGGCCGGTTGTTCGCCGGACCGGGTCGGCAGAATCCAGATCTGGAATATGCGGGTCGCGGTCTCTTCGAGGTTATATTCCGAATGGCGAATGCCGGTGCCGGCCGACATGACCTGGACGTCGCCCGCCACGGTGCGCCCCTTGTTGCCGAGACTGTCTTGATGGGTGATGGCCCCTTCGCGCACATAAGTGATGATTTCCATATCCCGATGGGGATGAGGCGGAAAGCCGGTTTTCGGTTCGATCGTATCGTCGTTCCAAACCCGCAGATTGCCCCAGTGCATCCGGGCCTCATCGTGATAGTCGGCGAAAGAAAAATGATGCCTGGCGTCGAGCCAACCGTGATGGGCCCCGCCCAGGGTGTTGAAGGCGCGTAATTCGATCATGATCCGATCCTCGTGTGTGGTCTCTTGGTGTGGTTGCTTGGGGAGTGGTCTCTCATGGGCTTACGGTAAGGCTTGCTCGCTTAACGGAAAAGATGGATAATCTGGTTTGTTTTATTCTATGGATTAGAAAAGTGAGCAATCCCGGCACCCCTTCCTTCGACCAATTGCGCATCTTTCTGACTGTGGTCGATACGGGCAGTTTCGCCGCCGCCGCCCGTCAGTTGAACCGGGCCGTTTCGGTCATCAGCTATGGTGTCGGCAATCTCGAAGCGCAGTTGGGCCTTGAACTCTTCGACCGCGAAGGGACGAGGCGGCCGAAATTGACCATGGCGGGGCGTGCCGTTCTGGCCGAGGCGCGGCTGGTGTCGCGGGGGCTTGACGGGCTGCGGGCGAAGGTCAAGGGATTGTTGGACGGGCTTGAGGCCGAGGTCGATCTCGCCGTCGATGTGATGGTCCCGGCGGAACGGTTGGGCCGGATCTTGCGCGACTTTGCGGCCGCATATCCCACGGTTGCCTTGAAGCTTCATGTCGAGGCGTTGGGCTCCATCACGGCTCTGGTGCTGGATCGTCAGGCCGTGATCGGCATTTCGGGACCACTTGCCTCGGGGGTTGAGGGGCTCGATTCTCAGAGTGCTGGCGCTGTGTCGATGGTGCCCGTGGCGGCCCCGCATCATCCGCTCAGCCTGATGGAGCGGATCCCACCCGGGGCCGGGCGCGATCACGTCCAATTGGTTTTGACCGATCGATCCCGCGTGACCGAGGGGCAAGATTTTTCGGTGATGAGCCCGCGTACGTGGCGGCTTGCCGATCTTGGGGCCAAACATGCCTTGCTGCGCGAAGGCATCGGCTGGGGCAATATGCCGTTACCCCTAATCGCTCTGGATCTCGCTGCTGGAACTTTGGTCCGGCTCGACATGCCCGATCATCGCGGTGGGATCTATCGCTTCGCCGGTATCTGGCGGCGGGACACGCCGCCCGGACCGGCGGCTACTTGGTTGCTCGACCAATTCGTCGCCCTTGGGGCCACAGATTCTGGGGAAGAGGGGTTGAGCGATATTTAATCGTCACCGACCTTCTCGTTCTCCGGCGGCAACGGCAAGCGTGCTGGCGAGGATGATGAAACCGGCAAGCGCAAGCGGCACCGCCAACCCGCAGCGGGCGATCAGGGCAGCCCCAAGGACGGCCCCGATGAAGATCGCCCCGATACTGCCGAGCCGTCGTCCCCAATTGGGGTTCTGCCCGCCTATAAGCCCCGAATCTGCCGCAAGCCCGGCGATGGTCAAGGTTAAGACCGTGGTGGTGAGGTCCGGGACTTTCAAGTGACGGATCGTGCCGTTGCGGAACCCCATGGCCGTGGCGGTGAGTGCGATGATCGCCCCTTGCACCGGTCCATGCCGGGGGTCGAGGCCGAAGGCGATGAGGGCCGCCGCCTCGATCAGGCCCGTCTCGATCAAGGCGGCGGTGATCAACCATCGGCCGAGTGGCCCCGTTGCGAGGCGCCCCCCGACATGACCGGCGATTAAGGCACCGCCGGTGAAGGCGACAAGGGCCGTCAGGGATGGAATACTGTCGAATCCGGCGGTTCCCGCCGCCGCAAACCCCAAAAAAACGATGTTCCCAGTCATATTGGCGGTAAAAACCTTGTCGAGGCCGAGAACGCTTGCGGCATCGATGAGGCCGGTCGTCATGGATAAGACTAACAGCAGGCCGTGGAGGCGGCGTGTCTCAGAAATTGCGAATGGCATGGGGCAACCTTTGCGATCGGAGCGAGACAAGTGTGAAATCGTTGGAACCGGATCAAACCGCCCAACACCCACACCCGAAGAGGCCCCAGAAACTCTGGACATCGTGCGCTGGGACGGGGGCCCCGAAGGCGGCTTGGTGATCGTGACCATGTACGGTGCACCCTCGGGCGCAGCCACAGGCCGCGGCGAGTTTTTTGGCGGTTTCGGCTTTACGCGATTGCCCGCGCCGATCGACCCCGCCGGTTGTCGCAACCGGCGACCATTCCGGCATCGGTTTCGGCAGGGGGGGTGAGAGCGGCCCGTACGGATCGTCGGCATAGACGATCTTGCCGCCGAGAATGGTGAGGACGGCGGCAAGATGGGGAATGTCGCTGTCCGGTACGGTAAAATAATCGGCACCGAGTAGGGCAAGGTCGGCGAGTTGCCCAACCTTTATTTGCCCTTTCTTGCCGGTTTCATTGGAAAACCACGTGTTGGCTTCGGTCCAGAGCCGTAAAGCCGTTTCCCGGTCAAGGCGGTTTTCCGGCGGATAAAGCCGCAAGCCCCCCACGGTTTTCGATGTGACGAGCCATGACAGGCAGACCCAAGGATTATAGCTTGCGACCCGTGTCGCATCGGTACCGGCCCCGACGGGAAGGCCCGCTTGTAGCATCCGCTTGATCGGCGGCGTCGTCTCGGCGGCAGCCTTGCCGTAGCGATCGACGAAATATTCGCCCTGAAACGCCATGCGGTGCTGGATGGCGATGCCGCCGCCAAGGGCCGCGATCCGGTCGATATTGCGGGCACTGATGGTTTCGGCATGATCGAAGAACCAATTGAGTCCCTGGAGCGGGATGTCCCGATCGACCTTTTCAAAGACGTCAAGGGCGCGGCCGATCGTCTCGTCATAGGTCGCGTGCAGCCGCCACGGCCAGCGCCGTTCGGCCAAAAGCCGGATCACGGGTTCGAGATCGTTTTCGAGGCTGGCGGGCAGGTCCGGTCTGGGGACGCGGAAATCTTCAAAATCGGCGGCGGCATAAACCAGCATTTCCCCCGCCCCGTTATGGCGGTACGTATCGTCGCCGTCGCCGGGTTTGATCTTGGTCGACCAGGATGCGAAATCCTGCAACTCTTCTTTCGGTTTTTGGGTAAAGAGATTGTAGGCGATGCGCAGCGTAAGGGCGCCGTCCCGGTGCAGCGTCTCGATGATGCGATAATCGTCGGGATATTGTTGAAAACCGCCCCCCCGCATCGATGACCGAGGTGACACCCAAACGATTGAGTTCCCGCATGAAATGCTGCGTGGCGTTCAATTGATGCTCGGGCGGTAGTTTTGGCCCCTTGGCCAATGTCGCATAGAGAATGCTGGCGTTCGGTTGAGCCAAAAGCAGACCAGTCGGATTGCCTGCTCCATCGCGGACAATCTCGCCGCCGGGGGGATTGGGCGTGTCTTTGGTGTAACCGACGGCGCGCAGCGCGGCGGCGTTCAACAAGGCGCGATCATAAAGATGCAGAATGAAGACGGGCGTATCGGGGGCGGCGGCATTGATTTCCGCCAAAGTCGGCAGGCGTTTTTCGGCAAATTGATGTTCGCTAAAGCCGCCGACGACCCGAACCCAATGGGGTGGGGGGGTGATTTGCGCTTGGCGCTTCAGCATCGCCATGGCATCGGCCAAGGACGGCACCCCTTCCCAGCGCAGTTCCAGGTTATAATTCAAACCGCCCCGAATGAGGTGAATATGGCTGTCGATCAAGCCGGGGATCATGCGGCGACCATGGGCATCGATCTTGAGCGCGTTGGGCCGTGCGGCGGCGATTGCATCTTCCACGGCCCCAACGACCCGGAAGTGACCGTCCCGGATTAAGACGGCATCGGCCACAGGGTTTTCGCGATCAAGCGTGGTGATTTTGGCGTTGAAGATCAGGATATCGCGCTGTGTCATGATCGACCTCTTTGATGGGGGGATGGGGTCCGCGTCGGTGGGTCGAGAGAGACTTGGCCCCCGACCCTGCGGCCCCCCATGCCGGTTGTGGTGCTCGGTCTGTTTAGGCATGGTTGCCTTCAGAGGCACCGAACATCGTTTTGGCATAGGTGATGCCGAGGCCATAGGCCCCACCCCAGCGGCGTGCGATGCCGGTGGTGAGATCATAGGTTTCCCCGCGCGCCCAGTCCCGCTGCAATTCCAGCAGATATTGCAGGGAAGTCATGGGTTTCGCCCCTAATTGGATCATCCGGTCCACGGCCCGTTCATGGGCTTCGCGCGAAATATCGCCGCAGGCATCGGTGATGACGTAAACGTCGAAGCCCTGATCGATGGCCGATGCGACCGGGCCGACGATGCAGACCGATGTCCATAAACCGGCAAACACGATCCGTTCCTTGCCGATCCGGTTGACCTCGGCAATGACGCCTTGGTCTTCCCAGGTATTCATCGAGGTACGATCCAGCATCGTCTGGCCGGGAAAGGCAGCCGTGATCTCGCTGAACATCGGACCGGAAAAGCTTTTTTCGGCAACCGTGGTCAAAATGGTCGAAACCCCGAACCCGGCCGCACTCTCGGCGACCAGGGCCGCATTGTTGCGCAAGAGCGTCGGATCGATCGATTTCGTCGCAAAAGCCATCTGAGACTGAAAGTCGATCATGATCAGGGTATGATCATGAGGCTTGAGGAGGCTTTTTCCGGGGGTTGCCGTTGCTGTGAGGGTCATGGTTTCTCTCTTTGGTTCGGGGATGCGGTGGCCGCTGGATCGGCGCTGAAATGGGTGTAGCTTTTTTCATTTATCCAAAACATTGGTATAATTTTGTATTATCTTTTCTATAAAGTTGAATAGATCTGAAGGGTTTGTCTGGGGTGATGCCGCTTTGACGCGCGGTCTCGTGTGGGTGCCGTCTGGGGATAAGGCGGGTCGTCAGAAGGAAAGTATGTATTTTGTATAAGATTTTCAGTTTTTTGGTGTATTTGCTCGGTCGAACGCGCGTGGGAACAAACCGGGATAAAATCTCCGGCACTATTGCAATGCAGCTATGAAGATTGTTGTAATAGTGATGAATGCCGGGGGTCTAGCATGCAGAGCACACAGAGTGGTTTTTCATGGTTCTATTTTATGAATGAAAAAGATAATACATATTCTACCATGTGCTATGCGGCCGCATCGGCGATAAATGTCATGGTTTTGCCACAGGAACAGCTTATGGTGGAGCAAGCTCGGCGTTGGCGGAAGGGGAAGGGGCGGTGATAGAGCCCGGTGATGCGTTGTTTGCCGATGATGATGTGGTCGATGACCATAGATTATTGTCGCAAGCGGCTGAAAAGCCCTGGCATATCCTCATCGTCGATGACGACGAGGAAATCCACGCCGTCACTAAATTGATCCTGCGCTGGCACGAATTTCACGGGCGACCGATTCACTGTACCGATGCTTATAGTGCCGCCGAGGCGCGCTTGATTTTAGAACAGGAAGAGGATATTGCCCTCGTCCTGCTCGATGTCGTCATGGAAAATGACGGGGCGGGTTTGGAATTGGCCCGTTACATCCGAGAAGATCTGCAAAATCATACGGTGCGCATCATCCTGCGCACGGGTCAGCCGGGGCGTGCGCCGGAAAATCAGATCATCGTCGATTACGATATAGATGGCTATCAGGCGAAGTCGGAAATGACCGCCCAGCGGCTGTTTACGACGGTGATAGCCGGGTTGCGCGCCTATGGGGCGCTAGAATCCCTGCACCACCACCGTCAGGGCTTGGAGATGATCGCCGGGTGGAGTGCCTCCGTCCTGTCATTGGATGCCATGACCCCGGCGGTCTCATCCATTTTGAGCCATTTGTCGATTTTATTCCCGGCGGTCGGCGATGTCTTGATCGTGCACCAGACGAACGACGAGCCGCCCACCGCCTATGCGGGCACCGGGCGGTTCGCCGATTGCGAGGCAGTGTCGATCGATTTTCTGCCGCTCGACCCCGTTTGGAAAGCGCATTGCCGCACCGCCCTCAGTGGGTTGGACAATCGGATCGATCCTTTGGTGGCCTTCATGCCGATCTCGTTGGAGGCGGCTTATCGCTTCGTGCTGGTCATCGAATTTCAGACGCCGCTCGGACCGGTTGCCTCTGGGTTGTTGAAAGTTTTCATTGCCAAGGCGGCGGCTTGTCTCACCTCCGTCTATCGGGCGGAACAATTGGCCGGGGCCAATCACACCTTGAGCAAGATCTTGCTCAATCTGGAACAGCGGGTGGCGGAACGCACGGCGGATCTCGAACGGTTAGCCATGATCGACCCGTTGACCGAGGTGGCCAATCGGCGCTTTTTCTATGATCGGGCGACCCGCGAAATGGCGACCGCCCGGCGAACCGGGCGGCCATTGTCGGTTTTGCTGTTCGATCTCGATTTTTTCAAACGCGTGAACGATACATACGGACATAGTGCGGGCGATGCCGTGTTGCGGGCGGTCGCCGCCGCAGCGTCCGCCGTCTTGCGACCGGCTGATTTGCTGGGGCGTTTTGGTGGGGAAGAATTTGCGATCCTGCTGCCCGATACCTTTGGGCCTGCGGCCGGTGTGGTGGCCGAACGGGTGCGGGCGGCCGTCGAGGCCACGACCGTGCCGCTTGCCGATGGTCGGGTGGTCGCGATCACCACATCGATCGGCTATGCCCTCGTGGGGCCATCGGACGAGACGATCGATGTGGCACTCAATCTTGCGGATGAAGCCCTCTATGAGGCAAAATTGGCCGGTCGCAACCGGGTCGTGATGGCGCAGAGTGTCTCAAGATAAGGCAGATGAGGTTCATGACGGGGGGTGGGTCTTTTTAGACCTTGCCGAAGCCCTAGCCGATGACGGCGATCACGTAACCCTCGATCTTGCGGCATGCTCTATCACGGCGCAGAATTTTCGGGGGGTTCTAAAGGCATTTTGGAACGTCTGTTCGCATCGCGCGATCCAAATGCGCGATGGCGGGACGGGCGATGCGCGCCGGGGCCACGGGGTTTTGCGCTGTCCTTATCATGGATGGAGTTATGACGCCGCCGGGGTTCCTCGCGGAATTCCCGATAACGAATGGCTTTATGGGTTGGACGAGGCCGGGCGCACGGCCTTGGCCCTGCGCCCGGCGGGATTGTGGCAACGGGGGACTTTCCTCTTCGTCCATCCCGATGCGGCAGCGGTGCTGCCCGCCGTGCCGGGTCCCCCCTTGCCGACCCTTTACGATCGCGACTGTGTGCGCCGGGAGGGACGCTTGGTCGTATGCCCGCCCGCGAGCCCCCTCGTGCCGCCGGGTTTCGCGATCGACCGGATGGGCGATTGGGTCTTGTGGCGGCGCAGCATCGTCAAGGGGGATGCGTTGGCCCTTGCAGCAGGGCTCTATCACCCGCATTCTCGGTCTTGGGAGGCAGCACCGGATCGGCTGCGCGCGGCATTCGGGGCGATTTTAGGATAGGCAAACGGGATGACGGGAACGACAGTAACCTATCGAGTGCCCGCAGTCGACGATGCGGCCATGCTGCTTGCTTGGCGTACCCTGCCGGAGATTACGCGCTATCTTTTTACCGATATCGAGCCCGATCTCGCCAAACAAGAAGCCTGGCTGCGCCGCATCGGCGACGATCCGTCGTTCCTGCATCGGATCATCTGTCTCGATCAGGTGCCGGTCGGCTATTGTTCGATCCGAACCCTCGACCCGTTGGCCCGGGTTGGGACGGTCGGGGTCTATCTCGTCGACAAGCGTGCGCGGGCCGGGGCGGCGGGACTTAATTTCATCCACATGCTGAACCATGCCTTCTATGTCTTGGGTCTGAACAAGATCAGCAATCAGATCATGGCGGCCAATGCCCGACTCGTGCGGGCCCAGATCCATAACGGCTATCGCGAGGTCGGGGTGATGCGCGCCCATTGTCTGAAAAACGGCGTGCTGCACGATGTGCATCTGTTTGAGATGCTGCGCGCCGATTGGGATCGATTTCGCCTGCGCTTTCAAGATTGGCGCGATTTGGATGGGGTGGCACGGGCCGTGCCCTCATCCGGTGCGGATCAGGCTTGATCCGGCCATGGGGCCATTGCCGTCATCGTTTGGTGAAAGCGTACCAGACGCTGTTCGCGCGCACCGAACAGGATGGGATGGACGGCGAACCGGATACCTTGTTGCGCCTTGACGCAAATCACCCTGTCTTCTGCGATGATCTGGCTTGCCTTGCGGGCCAAATCCTGGACGAGGGCCTGATGTTGGCGCGCTTGCGTGGGTGTCCCGCCCACCCTGGGCACGGTCAGGGTCCAGCGGAACAGGCTGCGTTCTGGGGTGATCGGATCGATTCGATGGATCAGAACCATCGTGTCGCAAAAAGTGGCGACATAAAGGTTGGGAAAAAGAAAGACGTGGCGATAGATCGGTTCGCCGCCGAACGGGATGAGGCCGAAACGCCGGGTTGCCTTCTGCCAGAAGGCTTCGTCTTCTGCTGCCAAACGATAGCAAATATCGCTGTGCGGCCCGTGATGGCGCGTGGTTGCCGAGCGAAATGCCGCGAAGGAACCTTGAAGGGTTTTACTGTGAACGGTGGCGCTGTGACAATCGTCAAGCGTGTTTTCGATCAAGAATTTCCAGTTGCAATCGACTGTTTGACCGACCGTATCGTCGGGGCGCGTTGCCTTGGCGCTAATGGTTTCAAGCCAGGGCCCATAAGGACCGAGCCAATCGGCAAGCGGGACCGGGGCGGGGTTGCCGGTGGCGAAGAGGAGGTTGCCGCACGCCTCGATCAAAGGCTCGCCTGCGCCCGTGCGATCGTCGGGCGGTGCGAGACTGGGCCACGGATCGTCCCGCCAGCCAAGACAATGCCATGTTCGGGAAAAAAGACGTTCCCGTTCGAAGGCGAGGGCATCCTCGGTCAGATAATGCGTGGCGGTAAGGATCTGGTCCATCGCGCCATTCTTGACCGTTTAACCCCTGGTCTGCAAGGAGAACTCGGCGTACGCTGTCCACCTTGGAACGCGCCTTATCCAACCCGTGCCGGGTATCTTTCGGGTCGGAACGCGCTTTGGGAGCCTTACTTGGATGATTCGTCACAACAGCCTGAAGAAAAAGCTGGCGGACGGCCATGCCGTTTACGGGACATGGTTGAATTTGGCTTCGCCCTTGGTGGCGGAACTCGCGGGTCGGGTCGGCTACGATGCCGTTCTCATCGACGGCGAACATGGGCCGGGCGATCAGAGCGACCATCGTGCCATGATCCAGGCGGCGATGGCGACCGAGGCCACTGTCTTGATGCGGGTGGCGGCCAATGATCCGGTTTTATTGAAGCGCGCCCTCGATCTCGGCGTCGAAGGGGTGATGATCCCGGCGATCGACAGTGCCGAAGCGGCACGCGATGCCGTGGCGGCCTGTCTCTATCCGCCGCACGGACGGCGCGGCTTTGCGGCGGGCCTGCTGCGCGCTTCGGCCTTTGGGATCAATCTCGCCGACTATGTGAGCGAAGTGGGCGGCGGGGCGGCCCTCTTTTTGGCCTTGCAGATCGAAACGGCGGCGGGGGTGGCGGCGGTCGAGGCGATCGCGGCGGTGCCGGGTTACGATTGCCTCTTCATCGGCCCTTACGACCTCTCGGGCGATCTTGGGATTCCCGGCGCGTTCGACGATCCGATTTTCATCAAAGCCCTCGATCGGATCGAGGCGGCGGCTCGCGAGCATGGCAAGATTTTGGGATGCCTGCCGTTTGCCGGTCACACGCTTGCCCGCCTCGAAGCGCGCGGTTATCGGTTTTTGATGCCAGGATCCGATGTCAGTCTATTGCGTCAGGCGATGCAGGCGGATGTGGCGGGGTTCCGCCGTCATGAGCGGTGACGGGGGTGATACGGCTGCGATCTTGACCGTCGGTGCGCTTTCTGCGGCGGATCGGGCGGCCATGGCGGCAGGAACGTCTCTCGACAGTTTGATGCAGCGGGCGGGCGATGCCGTGGCCGGTGCGGTGCGGGATCGTTATCCGTCCTGTGTGGCAAAAACCGTCTTGGTGTTGTGCGGACCCGGTCATAATGGCGGCGACGGGGTGGTCGCGGCCCTGTCCCTGCAAAAGATGGGCTGGTCGGTCAGGGTTGCGGCACCCCGATCGGTCGATCTTGCGCGGGAGGATCGACCATCGGTCGCCCGGTGGACCGGCCCCGTCGTCGCCCTTGATACGGAACTGGATATTGGCGGTATCGGCCTCGTGATCGATGCGCTTGTCGGAGCCGGGCTGAACCGACCGCTCGATCCGATGATGCGCCGTGCTTTGGTGCAGTGTCGCGCGGCGGGGTTGCCGATCGTGGCGATCGATGTCCCATCGGGGGCTGGCTCTTTTAAACATCT
>DAISJD010000042.1:0-21826 GCA_036821645.1 Aliidongia sp. | reverse complement strand
ATCGGGACCGGGACCGCGATGCCCATCACCTATCGCCTGCCCGTCGCCTCCGCCCAGGTCAAATCGGCGATTCTGCTGGCTGGGCTCAATACGCGCGGCCGCACGACGGTGATCGAACCCGTGGCGACGCGCGATCATACCGAACGCATGCTGCGCCATTTCGGTGCCCATATCGCCGTTGACGAAGCCGCCGACGGTTCGCGCACCATCCATCTGGACGGCGAACCCACCTTGCGACCCGCCGCCCTCGACCTACCGGCCGATCCCTCCTCCGCCGCTTTTCCGCTCGTGGCCGCCCTCTTGCTGCCGGGCTCCCGCGTCACCCTTGAGGCGGTGGGCCTGAACCCGTTACGCACGGGGCTCATCGTCACCTTAAAGGCGATGGGGGCCGCGATTACGATCGAAAACGAACGATCGATCGGTGATGAACCGGTCGGCGACCTCGTCGTGACGGCATCGCACCTGACCGGCGTCCACGTTCCGGCGGCGCGCGCGGCCAGCATGATCGACGAATACCCGATACTGGCCATCGCCGCCGCCTGCGCCACCGGGGACACGGTGATGGACGGGCTCGAAGAATTGACCGTCAAGGAAAGCGATCGCCTTACGGCCATTGCGAACGGCCTTACGGCCTGCGGCGTTTCCTGCACCATCGACGGCCACCGCCTTACCGTGCACGGCGGCGGCGGCCCCCCGCCCGGCGGCGGCACCATTGCCGCCCGCCTCGATCATCGCATCGCCATGGCCTTTCTGGTCATGGGCCTCGTCGCCCGCAATCCGGTCACGATCGATGACGGCAGTACGATCGACACCAGTTTTCCCGATTTCGTGGGCCTGATGACCGGTCTCGGTGCCACAATCGAACCCGCCCTCAATCTCGACCAGCATTCTTAAAACGGCCCTTTGATCATCATGTCCTCTTCCCCCCTCGTCATCGCGATCGACGGTCCCGCCGCCTCCGGCAAGGGGACCATCGGCCGCAAAATCGCCGCCTTGTTGGGTCTGAACCATCTCGACACGGGCCTCCTCTACCGGGCGGTCGCCCGCGACGTGTTGCGGGCGGGCGACGACCCCCACGATCCGGCCGTTGCCGCCCGGCACGCGGCCCAACTCGACCCCGCCCGGTTCGACGATCCCGATCTGCGCGCCGAGGAAATCGGCCGCTTTGCCTCGGTCGTCGCCGCCCATCCGGCGGTGCGCGCGGCCCTCGTCGCGTTCCAACGGGACTTTGCCCGCAGGCCCCCGGGTGCCGTCCTCGACGGACGGGATATCGGCACCGTGATCTGTCCCGATGCGCCGGTGAAATTTTTCATTACCGCAAGCCTCGACGCCAGGGCCGCCCGTCGCCATCACGACGCGACGAATCGGGGCGAAGCGATCGGCCTCGACGCCGTGCGCGAAGAGTTGCGGATTCGCGACGAACGGGACAGCGGCCGCAGCACCGCCCCCACCCGTCTTGCCCCGGATGCCCATCTCATCGACACGACCCATATCGACGCCGAAACCGCCATCGCTGCGGCCATGGCCCATATTGCAACAAAACGCGCGCCCTAGACCCTGGAATGGGGCGCCTTTTTTGCAAAACCGCCCGCAAGACGGAGCCCTGCCTGCACAGGATGGCAGATCTGGACCGCTAAGCGGTTGCAGTCTCGGTCAAGGGCGCGTATATGGGGTTTCCCTTTCCCAGGTGTTTGCGCCTGGGAGGGCCGTCGGCGTCGCAGCGCCCTCCGACCCTGTTTCAGGGGGTCGGGAGCGCTGGTTTCGTCCGTACGTGACGGGTCTCTGCCGCCGCACCCGATTCCTGTCGGCGGCCATCGGTTTCGCCTTGATCCTCGGCGGTCCGATTGCAATCGTTCTGGATCGTGGGAGAGCCTATGGCTTCTACAAATTTCGCCGAAGCATTTGAGAAAGAAAGCTTCGCTGCCCTCCTCGACGAGTCGCTCGGCACATCCTCCAGCCTCGAAGGCACCGTCGTCAAGGGTATCGTCATTGCCGTCGAAAACGACATGGTCCTGATCGATGTCGGCCTGAAATCCGAAGGTCGTGTTCCCCTGAAGGAATTCACGACACCGGGCAAGCCCCATGAGATCAAGACGGGTGATATCGTCGAAGTCTTTCTGGAACGGATGGAAGACAAAAACGGCGAAGCCCAACTGAGCCGTGAAAAGGCCCGCCGCGAAGAAGCCTGGACCTTGCTCGAAAAGAGCTTCCAGGCCAACGAACGGGTCAATGGCGTCATTTACGGGCGCGTCAAGGGCGGGTTTACCGTCGATCTGAACGGGGCCGTCGCCTTCCTGCCGGGCAGTCAGGTGGATATCCGCCCCGTGCGCGACATCACGCCGCTCATCGGCACGCCGCAGCCCTTCCAGATCCTGAAAATGGACCGCTCGCGCGGCAATATCGTCGTCTCGCGTCGGGCCGTCTTGGAAGAAAGCCGGGCCGAAGCCCGTTCGGAATTGGTCGCCAACCTCAAGGAAGGCCAAATCCTCAACGGCGTCGTCAAGAACATCACCGATTACGGCGCGTTCGTCGATCTGGGCGGTGTGGACGGCTTGCTGCACGTCACCGACATTGCTTGGCGCCGGATCAATCATCCGTCCGAAGCCCTCCATATCGGTCAGTCGGTCAAGGTTCAGGTTATCCGCTTCAATTCCGAGACGCAGCGCATCTCGCTCGGCATGAAGCAGCTTGAGGCCGATCCGTGGGAAGGTGTCGATCTGAAATATCCCGCCCATGCCCGCTTCAAGGGTCGCGTCACGAACATTACCGACTACGGTGCGTTCGTCGAACTGGAACCCGGCGTGGAAGGTCTCGTCCATGTCTCCGAAATGTCCTGGACGAAGAAGAACGTCCATCCGGGCAAGATCGTCTCGACCTCGCAAGAAGTCGAAGTCATGGTTCTCGACGTCGATCCGCAGAAGCGCCGCATCTCGCTCGGCCTGAAGCAAACCTTGGCCAACCCGTGGGAAAGCTTCACCGAACAATTCCCGCAGGGCAGCGAACTCGAAGGCGAAGTCAAGAACATCACCGAATTCGGTCTGTTCGTGGGTCTGCCGGGCGATATCGACGGGATGGTGCATCTCTCCGATCTCGACTGGGGCCGCCCGGGCGAAGAAGTCGTCCAAGAATATAAGAAGGGCGATACTGTCCGGGTCAAGGTGCTCGACGTCGATGTCGAAAAAGAACGGATCTCTCTCGGCATCAAGCAATTGACCGACGATCCGTACGAAGAAGGCATGGCCCGGATCAAGAAGGGCGAAGTCGTCACCTGCACCGTGACCCAGGTCACCGAGAACGGCCTCGAAGTCGTGGCACCCGACGGGATCCCCGGCTTCATCCGCAAGGCCGAACTCTCGCGCGATCGGGCCGAACAACGGCCGGAACGGTTTGCGGTCGGCGATAAGATCGATGCCAAGGTGACATCCGTCGATCGGGCCACCCGTAAGATCGCACTCTCGGTCAAGGCCCGCGAAGTGGAAGAAGAAAAGAAGGCCATGGCCGATTACGGTTCTTCCGACTCGGGCGCAAGCCTGGGCGACATCCTCGGTGCCGCCATGCGCGCCAAGGGTGACAAGGATCCGGCCTAACGGACCCTATCGCGGGATCGGGACCATTCGGCACCCCGATCCTGCGCTACAATCGAAGACTGTGATCGGGCGGCGGTTCCAAAATAACCGTCGCCCGATTGCTTTCGTGGCAGTTTTCCCGCAGATTGTGCCGTTTTTGCAGGAAAATTGTCAGATTATTATCCATCAGCTTGACCATCGCCCCTTGGTTTGGCAGGGTTTTTCCATGGATGATCAGGCTCGCCCATGTGCGTGCCGTAAAGAGGGCAGGTTTAATGACCAAGTCCGAACTTATTTTACGACTCGCCGAGGCGAATCCCCACCTGTACCAACGGGATGTGGAACGGATCGTCACGACCGTCTTCGACGAGATTTCGTCGGCCCTTGCCCGTGGCGACCGGGTAGAATTGCGGGGCTTCGGCGCGTTCTCCGTCAAGAAACGCGATGCCCGGGTCGGCAGGAATCCGCGAACCGGCGACAGCGTCGCCGTCGAAGAGAAATTCATACCCTTTTTCAAGACAGGCAAGCAATTGCGCGATCGTCTCAATGGCGTCGATGACGATCATGAGGATGATGACGCCGCCTGATCCACGGGCTCTGGCGAACACGGGATGGGGCGAGCGATCGCACCGTCCGCCTGACCCATCCCATGCTTTTGGGGCGTCTCTGTGAGGCCCCCTTTGTAACCGTTACATACCCCGCCTGTTTGACCGGCGATTGATGTAGAGGCAAGATCGGCGTAACCAGGGGGGCGGGTCGTGCTTGTGCGCGTGCTCACGCTTGCCAAAGGTTTCTTGATGATGCGCCTTGTCTTCTGGCTTTTCCTGCTGATTATTTCCATCGCCGCCGCCTTGTTCGCCGTTTCCAACCGCACCCCGGTCGAACTTGGCTTTTGGCCGTTTCCCGTGGCGATTTCGGCACCGATTTACCTCGTAACCTTGTCCGCATTGGGGGTTGGGCTGCTGTTTGGTTGGGCACTCGGCTGGCTTGCCGCTGCAAAAAGCCGACGGGAACGCCGCCGCTTGGCCAAGGCCCTTGCCGCCTGTGAGGCCGAATTGGCCGATGCCCGTGCCGCCAAGGCAAAAGAAATCCGACCGGTGGGCCAGTCTCTCAGCGTCCATCGCGTTTCAACGGCAGCGTAAGGGGCCACCCCCTTGATCCGAGAACGCCGCCCATGAGCGACAGCCTGCGCGGCAGACCGCCGATCATGGGAGGCCTGCGTCTCATTGGCCCGTCGGAAGTTCACGGCACCTTGGCCTATGCCCCCTTGATCGAGGCGTTACGCGCGGCTTTTCGCGCCGAGATCGCCGTCCCGCACCGCCATCATCACCAGATCCCGATCGATCCCGAAAGCGGCAGCCCCGAGGCAACCTTGTTGGTAATGCCCGCTTGGCAGGCGGGCAAGCATATCGGGATCAAAACCGTCACGGTTTTCCCGACGAACGGCGACAGAGGACTCCCCTCGGTCATGGGGGCCTATCTCCTTTTGGACGGGGCAACCGGCAATGTCCGCGCCGTCATCGATGGTCAGGCGCTAACCCTGCGCCGAACCGCAGCGGCCTCCGCCCTTGCGTCTCAGTATCTTTCCCGCGCCGATTGCGAACGTCTGCTCGTCGTCGGCACCGGCGCACTTGCGGCCCATCTGATCGAGGCGCATGTCGCCGTGCGACCGATTTGTTCCGTGCTGATCTGGGGACGCAACCCGGCGAAAGCCGAAAAATTGGCGCATCGGCTCGATCGTCCACGCCTGAAAGTGGCGGCCACGACCGATCTCGCCGGTGCCGTCGCCGGCGCGCACATCATCAGTTGCGCGACCTTGGCCGACACGCCGCTCATCAAGGGCGAATGGCTGCCAACGGGCGTGCATCTCGATTTGGTCGGCGGCTTCACCCCCGCCATGCGCGAGGCCGACGATGATTGTATCGCCCGTGCCCGCGTCTTCGTCGATACGCGGGCCGGGGCCTGCCGGGAGGCGGGCGATATCACGCAACCCCTTGCCAATGGTCGTTTGCAGCTTGATGATATCGCCGCCGACCTTTACGAATTGACCCGTGGCCTCAAAGCTGGGCGACGTTATTACGATCAGATCACCTTATTCAAATCCGTCGGCACGGCGCTTGAAGATTTGGCGGCGGCGGTCCTCTTGATGGATTTGCTGCGGGCCTGACGACCCGTCACTTTTTTCGCGTGGAAAAGGCATGAAAATCAACATTGTCGGCGCGGGAATCATGGGGCTTTCGACCGCCTGGGCACTGGAACGACTCGGTCATCATGTGACGCTCTTCGATCAAGGCCCCATCCCGAACCCCAACGCCTCTTCGGTCGACCAGCATCGCCTGATCCGGTCCGCCTATGGCAAGGCCGTTGGCTATATGCGGATGGTGGGCGATGCTTATGCGCTCTGGGATCGTCTTTGGGCGGATCTCGGTCGGTCCTATTTAGTACCGACCGGAACCCTATGCCTCGGCACACGCGACGAGGGCTGGCTCGGCGATACGGCTGCGGCCTTCGCGGCCGATGATCGCCCTCTCGCCTGGCTCGATCCGGCGACGATCCAGGACCGGTTCCCCCTGCTCAATCCTGCTGGTCTCGATGCCGTCCTTTTGCTCGACGATGGCGGCGTCTTGCGCGCACAAGAGATCTTGAAGGCTCTTGCGGCGCGTCTGCGCAATCGAGGCGTCGATCTGCGCCCTATGACTCGGGTCGTGGATCTCGATCCCGACAGCGCCACCGTCACGCTCGCCGATAACGTATCGATCGGGGCCGATGCCCTGGTCGTGGCGGCAGGACCTTGGATCGGCCGGTTGGTGCCTGACCTAAAGCCGCGCGTCACCCCATCGCGTCAGGTCTTGATGTACCTTGACCCACCCGCCGATCTGTTGGCCTTGTGGCAAACCATGCCCATGATCCTCGACATCGACCCTGCCGATGGGTTTTATGCCATTCCGCCGATCCCCGGCACGGGCCTCAAGGTCGGCGACCATCGTTTCAGCCTGACCGGCAATCCCGACAGCGATCGATCCGCCCTTCTATCGGAACTCGAAACCGTGACTGCACGCTGCGCGCGGCGTTTCGCGCGGTGGCCGGATTATCGCGTCTCCGCTACAAAATCCTGTTTTTACACGGTCGAGGCGCAGGAACGCCTCATCGTCGAACCCTTGGGTCTTGCCGGGTGGGTCATGAGCCCCTGTTCCGGTCACGGCTTTAAATTCGGTCCCTTGCTGGGATCCGCCGTGGCAGGTGCCCTCGACACCGGCAATCCCGGCGACATATCCGTTTGGGCCGCAGGAGCGTATGAATGAGTCCGAATCCAATCTTCGCCGCCCTCGACACACCGGCCTTGGCCACCGCCCAGACCTTGAGCGCCGCTCTTTCGGGCATGGTCGGCGGCATCAAACTGGGATTGGAGTTTTTTCTGGCCCAGGGCCCGTCCGGCATCGCCACCGTGGCACAGGGACAACCGTTTTTTCTCGACCTGAAACTGCACGACATCCCGAACACGGTTGCTGCCGCCGTCCGGTCCGTCGCCCCGTTGAAACCGGCCTTACTCACCCTCCATGCGGCGGGGGGCAGCGCCATGATGCGGGCTGCCAAGGATGCCGCCGATGCAAGCGCCATCGACGGTCCCCCGATGAAGCTCTTGGGCGTCACCGTGCTGACCAGTCTCGATTCAACCGACCTCACGGCAATCGGCCAGTGGGGCCCAGTCGGCGATCAGGTCGCCCTTCTGGCCAATCTCGCCCAGGAAAGCGGTCTTGATGGCATCGTCTGCTCCTCCCACGAGGTGGAACGGTTGCGTCGCCAATGCGGACCGGATTTCCTGCTGGTCGTCCCAGGCATTCGCCCCGAAGGCGTTGCAAGCGGCGATCAAAAACGCACCATGACCCCAAGTGAAGCCATGGCCGCCGGGGCCAGCCACCTCGTGATCGGCCGCCCGATCACCCAGGCGCCTGATCCGCGCGCCGCCGCACGGGCCATCGTGGCCAGCCTTACCCCCCCCTTGGTCTCGTGCCCCATATGAGCATCGCCGTCAAAATCTGCGGTCTCAGCACCGATGAGAGCGTGGAGACCGCCGTTGCCGCCGGGGCCGATCTCGTCGGCTTCGTTTTTTTTCCCAAAAGCCCGCGCGCCGTAACCTTGGATCAGGCCGCCCGTCTTGCCCGCCGCATAGAGCGCCCGACCGAGATCGTCGCCCTGTTGGTCGATCCCGACGATAGGTTGATTGCCCGCGTGCTGGACCAGATTCCAGTCGATCGCCTGCAACTGCATGGAACGGAAACTCCCGAACGCTGTACCGCCATTCGATCGCGGTTCCAAAAGCCCGTCATGAAAGCCCTCGGCATCGCAACGCAACAGGATTTCCTGCGCGCGGCAACCTATCAGGGCCATATCGATTATTATTTGTTCGATGCAAAACCGGCAGCCCAGGCCCCTTTGCCGGGTGGCAATGGGGTTCCCTTCGACTGGCACCTCATGGCGGGGCGGGATTTTGCCCATCCTTGGATGCTATCGGGAGGACTGACGGCGGCAAACTTGGCCCCGGCGGTCCACACCAGCGGCGCACGTGCCGTCGATGTCTCCTCAGGCGTCGAACGATCGCCCGGTATCAAGGATGAGGCGGCCATTCGATCCTTCATCGCGGCAGCCCGCGCCCTTGGTTGAAAATAGTCACGCATTAGTTGTAATTTTATCTATTTCTGCTGCAAAACATGACATGCGTCACGTCAGACGGTAAGCGCTTGAAATCGCGCGATAGTCTTCTGATGTACGCAAGACTATTGCATTCAATACGCTCTTTCCGGATAAAATTAAGAGTATTTCTCACAATAATTTCACTGGCGTCCCCCCTCAAATAACGCTATTCCGGCTGAAGAAGTCGAGGATTCACGCGACAAAAGTGCAGTGTCGTCAGCTTGGAGACCATATATATCTTTAAGGATTTACAACTTTTAAGACTGTTCCCTTGATAGTAGTTGTATCATTTTCGATTTGAGACACTAAAAAAGCGACGAAAATGATGCGTTGCACATGAGATTAGGTTAGTCTTCAAATCCGCTTGATCGCGATTTGATCGGCTAGCGTTGTGGTGTCTTTCCGTGCGGTCTCGTCCACCGAACGATGAAGGCGCCAAGCGTGAGGATCGGCCACGGAAGGCCGCACGCGGGTTGTCGGACCCCCTTCAGTCCGGCACCGGCTTTGCGCGCATTCTTTGATCAGCATGAACGCCACCAAGACCGGCTTGCGTGCCACGCCGGGGAAGACAGAGAGGCAGGGGTGCAAAGCATCCGGATCGGCTGGAGTGAGCGCGAAGAGTCTTTCGAGGCGGGCGTGGAAGCGGCGCAGCGCGCGCTTGGCTGCGGCACCGTCTCTGCCGACGACATCATTCTGCTGTTCTCGACATCGTTTCACGATCCCTTGGCCCTGCGCGATGGGATCATCAGCATTCTCGGCACCGAGGCCAGCCTGATCGGCGGGCTCAGCGTCGGCTGCTTCGACAATACGAACCTTGGTTACGGCGGTCCGCAAACCGGCCTGATCATTTTTTCGCCCGGTGAAACCAGGGCGGAAATTTTCAGCGTCGGCGACCTGCATCCGGGGCGCGTCGAGGCGGTCGGTTACGAACTGGGCGAACAGATCAAGGCGGCCAATTTTACCGAACCCCCGATCCTCTTTCTTTTTTACGACGCGTTCGACCGGTCCACGGGGCGCACGATCGTGAACATGGGGACCCCAATTCTCAAGGGATTGGGCGATAGTTTGGGCGGCCTGCCCGCGACCCTCTATGGGGCCGGGCTCATGGGGGACATGCGCGGGCAGCCCACATCCCAATGGCGCGGCACGGCCGTGATCGACAGGGCAGCCTTCGTCCTGGCCTTTTCCGGCGGCGGTCTTAAGGTCGACCATCTCTTGTTTCATGGCTGTGTGCCGGCCAGCGATTATCATCTGATTACGAAATCCGAGGGCTCGACCATTCTTGAAATCGACAATCGCCCGGCGACCGATGTCGTCTGCGAAATCGTCGGCCCCGGTCTTGAGCCTGATGATTTAAGCTTCAACATCACCCTCGGCATGAATGTCGGGGATCGGTGGGCGGACTATAATCCAGATCACTACGTCAATCGTCTCTGCCTCAAGGCGGACACGAAGCGGGGCGGCATCGTGATGTGCGGCCCAGAACTGCAAGAAGGTTGTCAAATTCAACTGATGCACCGGTTGATCGAATTTGATAAGATTCAGGGTCGGGTCGAGGCTCTGTTCAAAAGCATCGGTACGCGTAAACCGCTTTTTGCCTTCTACATCAACTGTGCCGGTCGGGCGGCGGCCTATTCCGGCAATGACCGCGAGGATGTGGTCGAGATCCAACAGGTGATCGGCAATCGTATCCCGATGTTTGGGATTTACGGCGGGTCCGAGATCGGTCCAACAGCGCGCGGTCCTGAATATATGGACTGGACGGGGGTGTTATGTCTCTGGTCTCTCTGATGGGGCTCCATTGCCTGACCAACGCTTGCGATCGGTGCGGGCTATGACCGACAAAAACGGTTTTGCCAATCCCCAAGAGGGGACGATGCGCACGGTCGGCGGCGGCAAAACCGATGTCGAGTCAGTCACCGATGTCGAAGAGTTGCGCCGCGCCGTTCGCTATACGCGCAAACTGGCCGATCAGTTGGCCGGTCGCCTCGTCGAAGCCGATACGACCGCGACGCGTCTGCGCCACGAACTCGAACAAAAACGCCGGGGCTCATCGCTGCTCTCGCAGTTGATCATGGCCCTTGAGACCAATATGGCACTCTCGGCCTTGACCAAAACCGTGGCAAGCCGGGTTGCCACGACGCTGGCCATGGATCGCGCGGTCATTTTGGCGCGGGATGAGGCCGGTCCGGCACATTTCAAACTCGTCGCGTGGCATGGTTACAGCCCTGCCGAAATCGCCAAACTCGACGGGTTGCGCCTTATCCCCTCGCCCCTGCTCACGACCGATCGCAAGGCGATCGTGGTCACGAAATCGGAACCGGCCCGCGACGACGACACGCTGGTACAGTTGGGCATCCCGTTTTACGTTGCGGTCCCGATCATCGTCGAAGGTCAGGCCGAAGCCATCCTCGTGACCGGACGCAATCGGGACCAAAAACCCTTTTCGCCGCGTCTCGATCACGGCGACGTCTCGACCTTGGGGGCTATTGCCGGGTTCATGGCCGCCAATATTACCCGTATCCGCATGCTGGAACGCGAGCGCGACAAGGAACGCGAACGCTACAATCAGATCGAACGCGAAGTGGCCCTGCGCACGACGGAACTTGAAAGTCAAAAGCTCGTCCTCGAAGATTCGCTCCATCGTCTGCGCCAAACTCAAGATCAATTGGTCGTCAAAGAAAAATTGGCGTCCTTGGGTCAATTGACCGCCGGTATCGCCCATGAAATCAAGAATCCATTGAATTTCATCAGTAATTTTTCGACGCTTTCCGTTGATCTCGTGCGGGATATTCGCGAATTGATCGAACCCGCTCGCGCCTATCTCGGCGACGAGACCCGGCGCGAGTTTGACGATTCCTTCGATCTCCTTGCCGAAAATCTGAGCAAGATCCGCGACCATGGCAGGCGTGCCGATCGCATCGTGCGCAGTATGTTACAGCATTCGCGCACCGGCGTCGGCGAACGACGGGCGACAGAGGTCAATAGCCTCGTCAACGAATCGGTGGATCTGGCTTATCACGGCGTGCGCGCCCAAGATCCGGGGCTCAATCTGGTTATCGAACGCGACATCGATCGCAATTTGGGCTCGGCATATCTCGTCCCACAGGATATCTCGCGGGTCATCGTCAACCTCGTCACCAATGCCGTTTATTCCGTCTCGAAACGGCGGCGCGAGGGAGGAGATCCTCACTATCGCAGCCGGATCCGCATCGCCACCCGTCTGATCGATGACGGCATTGAAATCCGTATTCGCGACAACGGGATCGGCATTTCGCCACAGGTGATGGAACGGCTGTTCACGCCTTTCTTCACGACGAAACCGATCGGCGAGGGGACCGGCCTCGGCCTCAGCCTCAGCTACGACATCATCGTCAAGGGGCATCAGGGCAGGCTCCATGCTGAAAGCCAACAAAATGACTATGCCGAATTCATCATCTGGCTGCCACGTGGGACGGCAACCCCCACCGGCGCACCGGATCAGGATGACGAGAATGCCACCGTCGCCCAATTTTTAAGCGACGGCAAACCGACGCGCGATGGGGCCGAGGCGGATCAACTCAATGCCGAGACGATCGGTTAAAGCCCAGCCCCCGATTTGCCGACAGTGACGGATTACCCAGAACGAGACGGTGGCACAAAAGCCTGAACAGGTGGTTTTGGTGCCTGCTCCTCCCCAAAAACCACCGACCGGCGGGTTGGCCCCCCCCCTCGCATGGTCTTTTTGGTACAGACGGTCGGGTTCCGATCGAAACAAAACGCAAAACGACTACGCGACCGGGGTCTGCGTCGCGCGAAAGACGCTTGGCAGCGCGCCAAGATTGCGGCATGAACGAGCCTGTACCGTCGCCCCTTGGAAACACGACACGGGATAGGGTGCCAAATCTGGGC
The DNA here is from genome assembly GCA_036821645.1 of Aliidongia sp. GTDB lineage: Bacteria > Pseudomonadota > Alphaproteobacteria > ATCC43930 > CGMCC-115725 > DAISJD01. Next base: position 9,677 of record DAISJD010000042.1, on the reverse strand, counting down.
CCTCTTTACACGCGTTCTCCAGGGCTTGTGACCCTTTGGGTCTTCCGGTGATCAGGGCTGACGCTCTTCTTGGGAAGCTTATTCGGCATGTCGACCTCTCATTTGAACTCTTTGCGCCAGGGACCGGATCAGACGGGCCATTTCGGTGCCTATGGCGGACGCTACGTCTCGGAAACGCTGATGCCGCTCATCCTCGCAGTTGAAGCGGCCTATACGGCAGCAAAGGCGGACCCGACCTTCCAAGAAACCCTCGATTATTATTTGAAACATTACGTTGGTCGGCCAAGCCCCCTCTATCGTGCAGACCGGCTCGGTGCCTATTTGGCCGCCCATTGCCCCAACGGGGCCCCCACCGTTTATTTCAAGCGCGACGAGCTCAATCATACCGGTGCGCATAAAATAAATAATTGCATGGGACAGATCCTACTTGCGCGTCGGATGGGCAAGACCCGAATCATCGCCGAGACCGGGGCCGGACAACATGGGGTCGCCACCGCAACGGTCTGCGCACTCTTCGGACTGCCTTGCGTAATCTATATGGGCGAAACCGATATGCGCCGCCAAGCGCCGAACGTGTTTCGCATGCGTCTTTTAGGGGCCGAGGTGCGGGGGGTTACGTCCGGTACGGGCACGTTGAAAGACGCGATGAACGAGGCGATGCGCGATTGGGTCGCCCATGTCGACGATACGTTTTATATCATCGGCACCGTCGCCGGCCCCCACCCGTACCCGGCCATGGTCCGCGACTTTCAGTCGGTCATCGGCACCGAGGCGCGTCAGCAATGTCTTGAGGCTGAAGGCCGATTGCCCGATTTGCTTGTGGCCGCGATCGGCGGCGGCTCGAACGCGATGGGTTTGTTTCACCCCTTCCTCGACGATTCGAGCGTGCGCATGATCGGGGTCGAAGCGGCGGGTCACGGGCTTGACACATCAGAGCATGCAGCCTCTCTTTCCGGGGGCGAACCCGGCGTGCTTCATGGCAATATGACCTATCTTCTCCAGGATGATGACGGGCAAATTCTCGACGCCCATTCGATTTCCGCCGGCCTCGATTATCCGGGGATCGGTCCCGAACATGCCTGGCTGCACGATATCGGGCGCGTCGACTACGCCGCCGTCACCGATCGGGAGGCCCTTCTAGCGTTCAAGCTTTGCGCCAGCCTCGAAGGGATCATCCCGGCCCTTGAGCCGTCCCATGCTCTTGCCCATCTTTTGACCATTGCGCCGACGCTGCCGCCCGAATCCTTGGTGATCATGAATATGTGCGGGCGCGGCGATAAGGATATTTTCGCCGTGGCGGAACATTTCGGGGTGAAATTGTCATGAGCCGGATCGCCACACGTTTTGCCGCCCTGAAAGCGGCGGGTCGCGCGGGTCTCGTCACCTTCTTGACCGCAGGCGACCCCGATGCCGCCACGTTCGAGACGATCCTCGCAGGGTTACCGGCTGCCGGTGTCGACCTCATTGAAATCGGTGTGCCCTTTTCCGACCCGATGGCCGATGGCCCGGCGATTCAGGCCGCTGGCCTGCGCGCCCTCAAAGGCGGCATCAAATTGGCCGAGATCTTGGCCATGGTCGCCCGTTTTCGCAGCCGGGACGCCCGGACGCCGATCATCTTGATGGGCTATTACAATCCGATCTTCCGCTTCGGTGCGGAACGGTTTTCTCGGGCCGCCGTCGACGCCGGTGTCGATGGGGTGATCATCGTCGATTTGCCCCCCGAAGAATCCGATGCCGTCACCCCCTTCATGCGCCGGGACGGGCTCGATCTCATTCGCCTGACCACGCCGACCACCGATGCCGCCCGATTGCCCACCGTGCTGGATGGGGCCAGCGGCTTCATCTATCACGTCGCCATTGCCGGGGTCACGGGCACCCATAGTGCCGAGGCCGCAGATGTCGGGACCGCCGTCGCTGCGATCAAAGCCAAAACCGATCTGCCGGTTGCCGTCGGCTTCGGGATTCGCACACCGGAACAAGCCGCCCGCATCGCCCGCGTCGCCGATGCCGCGGTCGTGGGTTCGGCCTTGGTCCAAATCATCGCGGATCATCTTGACACGGACGGTCGGGCACGGCCTGATCTTGTCGATCTCCTGCATACCCAAATCCGCCGCCTGTCCGAGGGTGTGCGCACCGCCCGCGCATAAACGCAGCACCCGACCTTGAGAGCATCCGATCATGAGCTGGCTTACCACAATCGTTCTGCCCAAGATTCGCGCCGTCGTCACAACCAAGCGCGAGGTCCCAGACAATCTCTGGACCAAATGCCCGAAATGCAGCCAAATGCTGTTTCGGCGCGAATTGGAAAAAAACTTGGAAGTTTGCCATGCCTGCGGTCATCATTTGCGAATCGACGGCAAGGCCCGGCTTCATCTGATGTTCGATCAGGGGGACTATCAACGGATCGACTTGCCGAAACCGCTGGTCGATCCGTTGAAGTTCCGCGATCGCAAACGCTATGTCGATCGCCTAAAAGAAGCCCATGCGGCCCATGGCCCCAACAGCGATGCGATCATTCTGGGCCATGGCAAGATCGGTGGTCGCGAGGCCGTGGTCGCCTGCTTTGAGTTCGGTTTCATGGGCGGCTCCATGGGCATGACCGTCGGCGATTCCATCGTCACCGCCGCCCGCCATGCGGTACAGCATAAGGCAGCCCTGATCCTGGTACCGGCATCCGGCGGGGCCCGCATGCAGGAGGGGATTCTCTCGCTCATGCAAATGCCGCGCACGACTATCGCCGTCGAAGAGGTCAAAGAAGCGGGCTTGCCCTATATCGTCATTCTGACCGATCCGACCACGGGTGGGGTTTCCGCTTCTTTTGCCATGTTGGGCGATCTCACCATCGCGGAACCCGACGCCCTCATCGGCTTTGCCGGGGCACGGGTCATTGAGGAAACCATCCGAGAAAAATTACCCGAAGGTTTCCAACGGGCAGAATATCTCTTGGAACATGGCATGGTTGACCTCGTCGTGCGCCGCCACGATCTCCACGACACGTTGGCGCGGATTTTGAACATGTTGAGCGGCACGGCCCTCCAGAACCGTACCGATCATGCAGCCCAGGCGACACCGATCCCTGCAAGCGGCGAACTCTCGATCAGCGGTGCGGCGGCGGCGGCCCCTGCCCCCATCGCCGAACAAGCCTAGCCAGGGCTCGTGCGTACACGATGAGCCTTCTCGACGCCCGACTTCAGCACCTGACACGGCTTTATCCGCGCGCGATCGATCTTTCCTTGGATCGTATCCGCCACCTGATGGGTCGCCTCGGCAATCCGCAGGATCGCTTGCCGCCGATCATTCATGTCGCGGGCACGAACGGCAAGGGATCGACCATCGCCACCCTGCGGGCTTGCCTCGAAGCCGCTGGTTACCGCGTTCACGTCTATACGTCCCCCCATCTCGTCCATTTCAACGAGCGCATCCGCCTGAGCGGTCGCCTAATCGAAGATCAAGCCCTGCTCGATCTTTTGGACGAAATCGAACGCATCAATGACGGCACCCCCATCACCCTGTTCGAAATTACGACAGCCGCCGCCTTTTTAGCGTTTCACCGCACCCCCGCAGACATCATCCTGTTGGAGACGGGATTAGGCGGCAAACTGGATGCAACCAATATCATCCTTCGTCCCGCCGTCACGGTGATCACCCCCGTATCGTTCGATCATATGGCCTATTTGGGATCGACCCTCGATCGTATCGCCGGGGAAAAGGCGGGTATTCTAAAACCGGGCTGTCCCGGCGTCATCGGTCCGCAAGACCCCATCGCCCAAGGCGTGATCGACGCGCGGGCAGAGGCCATCGGGGCCCCATGCGTCATTTTCGATCGGGATTATCGGGCAGCACCCGAACGACCCGGCACCTGGCAGCATCAGTTTCGGGGACGCACGCGCACCCTGCCCCTGTCCCGGTTGCCGGGACGCCACCAGATCGACAATGCCGCCGGTGCGATCACGGCCATCGACCTACTGTCCGGCTTCACAGTGAGCGACGACGCCTTGGCCCAGGGTCTCGAGAACGTGTTCTGGCCCGCTCGGTTGCAGCAGATTCGATCGGGCCCATTGCCGGACCGTCTGCCGCCCGGCACACAAATTTGGCTGGATGGTGGCCATAATGCCAGCGCCGGGGTGATGTTGGCCGAACACCTGACCGGGTGGTCCGATCGCCCCCTCTATGTCCTATGCGGCATGCTTAATAATCGCGCAGTCGAGGATTTCCTGCGCCCTATGGCCCCACAGATTGCAAGCCTCATCGGCATCGCCATCCCGGACGAACCGAATTCCCACACCGCAGAAGCGGTGGCCGCCGCCGCCCTGTCCTGCGGGATCGACGCCACCCCTGCCCCCTCCTTAGAGGCGGGATTGGCGCAGCTTTCGGCCCGGATTGCCCAAGGTCCATGCCGCATTCTTATCTGCGGCTCGCTCTATCTCGCAGGCAGTGTGCTGCGCCACAATGCCTGACCCCGATAACGCCTGACCCCGACAGACCGGACGGCACCCCGCCAAGCGCGATGACGCCGCCCGTTCAACACCGCTCAAGAAGCCGCCTTGGCCCCATGTAGACTGTTCGTGTGATTGTAAATGCCCCGATTATTCGTCATCGGTTGAAATTTATCCGTAATGCCGACAACCGTTTCGGCCCCACCCAGATATAAAAACCCGTCGCCCGTCAACTGGCGCGCCATCCGTTCCAAGACGACTTGCTTCGTCGGCTGATCAAAATAAATCAGCACGTTACGACAAAAAATCACATCGAACTGACCTAAGGTCACCATATCATCCAGCAAATTGAAGGGACGATACCGCACCATATCGCGAATCGAACTATCGATCTGCCAGCGATCGCCCGTCTGCTTGAAATATTTAACCAGCATCTGAATCGGCAGACCGCGCTGAACCTCGAACTGGGTATAAAGCCCGGCCTGCGCCTTGGCTAAAATTTCAGTCGACAAGTCCGTCGCCATAATATCGACAGTCCAGCCGGCAAGGCGCGCCTTTTCTTCTTTCAGCAACATCGCCAAGGTATAAGGCTCTTGTCCTGAAGAACAGGCAGCCGACCAAATCTTGATCGTCCGCGTATTAGCGCGCGCTTGCAGTAGATAGGGTAAAACCACCTGCTTGAACTGGTCGAACGGCTTTATATCGCGAAAGAAGAAACTTTCATTGGTGGTCATCGCCTCGACCACGTCGCGCACCAACCCTTGTTCAAGGCGCGAGCGCAGACGCATCACGAGTTCATCGAGATTTTTGAGGTTCCACTTACGGGCCACCGGCAAGAGGCGGCTTTCCAGAAGATAGGCTTTATCCTTGGTCAGGGTCAGCCCCGACTTATCCTTGATCAATTTGGCGAGCAGATTAAAATCTTCCACATTCATGATCCTGCCCTCCCCGCAACCTTGCGAATATAGGGGGCAATCTCGGGCAGCGGCAATATCGCGCTGCACAATCCCGCGGTCGATACAGCACCCGGCATCCCCCATACAACGCTGCTCGCTTCATCTTGGGCAATGAGTGACCCGCCAGCCGCAATGACGGCCTCGCCGCCCCGCAACCCATCTTGTCCCATGCCCGTCAAGATGACGACGAAGACGCGCCGCCCCCAAATCTTAATCAAACTGCGTAGCATCGGATCAACCGAAGGCCGACAGTAGTTTTCCGGCGGCGTCTTCAAGAGTTTGATCACGCGCTGCGTGCCTTGCGGTTCAATCGTCATGTGGAAATCACCGGGTGCCACATAAATCCGACCCCCTTGCAAGACCATGCCGTCTGCCCCTTCGACGGTAGGAATACCGCTCGACCGCTCGATATGTTCGGCCAAAATCGTCGTAAAGGTGGCCGGCATATGCTGCGTGATCACAATCGGTTGCTGAAGCCCCGGCTTTAATCCCGCCAAGACCTTGAACAAGGCCTGAGGTCCGCCAGTCGATGAACCGATTGCAATGATTTCCGGGATTTCGCTTGGTGCCGGACGCAAGACCAGCGGCCCTTTATGACCGAACAACAACGATGCGGCCCCGCGCACGGGGGCCGTCGCCGCTGCCGGTGTCGCCGCCGGTTTATGAGCCGGTACCCCGACCGGGGCAGAAGACGCCGTCAAAGAGGTGGGCGTCGGTGCATCGCGCCGGGCCCCAACAGGCAATTGACCCGCGTTGCGCCGTCGGGCGGCCCCGAGTGCCTTGACCTTCAGCGCCAACTCGGACTTGAAATCCGCCGCCGCATTGAGGGCCATCGTCGTCGTCGGCTTGGCCAGATAATCGGCCGCCCCCGCCGCCATAGCCCGCATGCTGATATCCGCATTCCGGCGCGTGAGGGTCGACGCCATCACAACCTGGAGATCCGGGCGCGTTTCAATCAATTTCGGCAGTGCGGTCAGGCCATCCATAACCGGCATTTCGATATCGAGGATACAGACCTCAACATCGTACCGAGAGAGCGCATTGATCGCCATCTGACCGTTAGAGACCGTGGTAACCACTTGAATCTCTGGGTCCGCCTCAAGACTGCGCGAGATCAATCCGCGGATAACGGCACTGTCATCGCACACCATCACACGATAGGGACCGCCTTGATCACTAGCGATAAGCGTCGAAGCTACCTTGCCTTCACTCACAATAGACCGACTTGGGCAAATTTCGCCTGAATAATGTCGCTGTCGAACGGTTTCATAATATACTCGTTTGCACCGGCACTGATTGCCGCCTGGATATGGGCGATATCGTTTTCCGTCGTACAGAAAACGACGACGGGCTTATCGCCTTCGGGCAACTGGCGCAGTTCGATCAAAAACTCCAACCCATTCATGACCGGCATGTTCCAGTCAAGCAAGACGACATCGGGAAACCGGCGCTTGCAGGCATCGAGCGCCAATTTTCCATCGGCGGCTTCTTCGATTTCAAATCCAATATCTTCCAAGATCCGCCGTGCAACTTTTCGCACAACGCGCGAATCATCGACAATCAGACAATATTTCATCGTGAATCTCCACGCGTCGGCCCGACAAAAAGACGTCAGTTTCCGTCAGAATGACCACCGAAATCCAGCAGTCGAGCGACGTCAAGAATGATCAGCAAATTGCCGTTCAACCGATGAATACCAACCGAAACCTCGCGCCAACTGACATCGAGCGTCGCAGGATTGCGCTCGAAGGTCGCCGCCGACAGGCTTAGAACCTCGCCGACATTATCGACCATGAGGCTATAGAGTTCGCCGCCGAGATCGATCACGACACTCATGCTGACGCCGCCGTCGCTGCGTGTCGGCAGATTGAGCCGCTTGCGCAAATCGATCGCCGTCACGATCCGTCCGCGCAGATTAAGCGATCCTGCCACTTCCGGCGGGGCGAGAGGGATACGGGTAATCTGCTGCGGCCCCAGAACGTCCTGCACTTGCAGGACGGGAATGCCGAACATCTGGCCCGCGATCACAATCGAAACATATTCGTGGGATTCCGCTTCGATTACGGAACGCCCACCGCGTTGCGGAACCAGGGATCCCCCGGCCGCAGCCGGGCCCGATGACCCGGCGGGAACGATTTGTTGGCTCATGCTGCAACCTCGCGCTGCATGCTTAGTGTCGCCGAGAGTGAATTCAACAGTGAATCCCGGTCGAACTTCGCAATATAATCGTTAAAACCAACATGACGACCCCGTTCAAGATCGTCGGGGGTTGCATGAGACGATAAGGCCACCATCGGCACATCGGCCCAATGATCGCTCGCCCGCACCGCTTCGGCAAAGTCGAAGCCATTCATACCGGGCATTTCGATATCACTGATGATAATATCGAAAACTTCGCCCTGTTCATGCAGCGACAAGGCACGGTCTGCCGATTCGACAGCCTCAACCTCATAACCCGCCACTTGCAACAAGGGGGTCAGAAGGTTGCGAAAGAATGGCGAATCGTCGACCAAGAGAACCCGGCGCGCCCTGGCGATCTGCCCAAGCGCCCCTTCTTGTTGAACACCGAACCAGTCTTCATAAGCCTGCATCAGATAATAGCCGGTATCGACGATATCCGTTGCCTTACCGGCAATGATCGCACTGCCGATCAGGCCCTGACGTTCGGTTCCAAGCTCGATATTGAGCGTATCTTCAACGATATCGACGATTTCATCGACCAAAAGACCCATATTGCGATGTTGGTCTGAGAAGACCAAAATCGGCTGACGGCCTTCGGTGCTCAACGTGAAATTCGGATCGATCGGCACCAACGGCATCAACTTGCCGCGATATTGCACGACCGGCTTGCCGTTCGACAGTTCTATATCCTTGCGGGCGATTTCTTCGAGGCGCGCCACAAGGGCGAGAGGAACTGCCTTCGGACCGCCATTCGCAGTACGGAACAGCAAGAGCGAGGTCCGTTGCTGCGTGCTCTTGACCGCCTTCGCCGCGACCCCCCCCACGGGCGTATCGCTGACCACCGACATCTCACCCGAAGCGGCCGCAATGCCGTTCGGATCCAGAATCATGATCACCGTGCCATCGCCCAAGATGGTATTGCCGGAGAACATCGAAATATCCCGCAGGATCGGCGCAACCGGTTTCACCACGATTTCTTCGGTATCGAAAACCCGATCGACGATGATCCCGAACGAATAAGGACCGACCTGGGCCACGACGATAAAAGTTTCGACCGGGGTTTCTTCGGCAACCGTCCGCAGACGCAACAACCGATCGAGCGCCACCAACGGCAACAACCGATCGCGCAGCCGCAGGACGGGGGTTCCATTCAAGCGTTCGATCTGCGTTTCCGACCCCGGTGCGGCCCGGACCAATTCAACGACGCTGATCTGCGGAATCGCAAACCGTTCGCTCGCGCATTCGACGATCAGTGCCGAGACGATCGCCAGGGTCAGCGGGATTTTAATGATAAAGGACGAACCGCGGCCATATTGGCTCTTCAATTCGATGGTGCCGCCGATTTTTTCGATATTCGTGCGCACCACATCCATGCCGACGCCGCGACCGGATACGCTCGTAATCGCCGCCGCCGTCGAAAAACCGGCCTTGAAAATATATTGATAGATTTGCTGATCTGTCATCGAGGCAAGTTCGGCCTCGCTCGCCAGACCATTCTGGATCACCTTCGCCTTAATCTTTTCGGTGGCAAGGCCCTGCCCGTCATCGCTGATCTCGATGATGATATGGCCGCCCTCGTGATAGGCGTTCAGAGTGATCGTTCCTGTTTCCGATTTGCCGTTGCGCGCCCGATCCGCCGGCTTTTCGATCCCGTGATCGGCGGAGTTGCGCACCATATGGGTCAACGGGTCTTTGATCAGTTCCAGAACCTGGCGATCCAGTTCCGTTTCCTGACCCTTCATCTGAAGGTCGATTTTTTTCTGAAGTTCGTGGCTGAGGTCGCGCACCAGACGCGGCAGTTTGGCCCAGGCATTGCCGATCGGTTGCATACGGGTCTTCATGACCCCTTCCTGCAATTCGGTCGTCACATGGGACAAACGCTGGAGCGAGGCGCCGAACTCGGAATCCTTCTGACCGCGCAGGATCTGCATCAATTGATTGCGGGTGAGCACAAGCTCGCTCACCATCGTCATCAGATTTTCCAGCAAATCGACATTGACGCGAATATTGGAGGCGGCAATCGCCGACTCCTTGACATCGCCATCGGCTTGCGCCGGTGGGGCGGCTTGGCGCGGCGGCGCGGCGGCCTGCACCGGCGCAAGCC
>DAISJD010000041.1:0-22101 GCA_036821645.1 Aliidongia sp. | reverse complement strand
GGGTGCGGTTTGCGGTTGGGGACGATGTCGGGTTCGGCGATCGCTTGAAACGTTATGGTGCGACACGATGAAGGCGGATCCGGCGGCGGACCAGGGGCCGCACCTCGATACGGCGGCGGTCGAGACGCTGTTCACAAGGCTTGCGGCGCGCATGCCCGCGCCCCGCACGGAATTGGAGTATAGCAGTCCCTATACCCTGCTGGTCGCGGTTGCCCTGTCGGCCCAGGCGACCGATGTCAGCGTGAACAAGGCGACGCGCGGCCTGTTCGCGGCGGCCGACACCCCTGCGGCCATGGTCGCCTTGGGCGAAGAGCGGATTCGCGATTACATCAAGACGATCGGCCTGTTCAATACCAAGGCGCGCAATATTCTGGCCTTGTCGCAAATCCTGCTCGACCAATATGGCGGGGTGGTGCCGCAGGATCGCGCGGCGTTGGAGGCCCTGCCGGGGGTTGGGCGCAAGACCGCGAATGTCGTCTTGAACGAGGCGTTCGGCGAGCCCACGATCGCAGTCGATACCCATATTTTCCGGGTCGGCAACCGCACCGGCCTTGCCCCCGGCAAAACCGTGCGGGCGGTCGAGGATGAATTGTTGCGGGTCGTGCCGGACCGTTGGAAAGGGGCGGCGCATCATTGGTTGATCCTGCACGGGCGTTATACGTGCAAGGCCCGCAAACCGGATTGTGCCGCCTGCGTCTTGGCGGATTTATGTTGCTATCCCGAAAAAACCGGATAACGGGCTCACAGGCTCTTGGTGGCGGGCGTAAAGGGCGAGCAGGTGTTTTTTTCCGTTTTGACCGGGGCCTGACGGTTGTGCGTCACCGTGTGCAGGACTTTGAGACCGGCGGGGCTGTCGGCAAACATGAAAATATCCAACACGCATGTCTCGTTGCGATAGATCCAGATTTCTGCGGGCGGTTCGCTGTGCACCGAATCGGGTTTGCCGAGGCGCGCCAACACCATCTCGGCGGTCAGATCCTTCAAGGATAGCAATTGCGCCACGCTCAGAAACGGGCGGGTCGGGGCCGGTGCCGCCCGTTGCGGCGGCGGCGGCAGGGCCGCCACGGACCGGGTCTCCGTCGGGATGGCCGTCTCGGTGGCGCAGGCGGCAAGCCACACGGACAGGGTAAAAACGCGGGCAACCGGGGCGATCTGTTTTAGGACGGTACGCATGAATCGCAGAATCGAAAACCAAAAACCCTAGCGCGCTCAGAGCGGCACCCCGTAGAGATGGCCGCAAAAACGCCCTAGATCACGAGGGGGGAAGTCTCAGTCGCCGCAAGGATCGGACGAGCGAGGCGGATCAAGATTTCAAACCGGATGCTGCGGCAACCCGTTTGAAAAAAGGTGCTGGGGTCGATTGGGGGGAATGCGGTGTCGGTTGGCAGGCCCGCCGCACCGATAGGGGGCAATTTTTGACAAATTCGCCGCCAAGACAACTGATATTTGCAGATCATGCAACGATTTTTTTTCCCGATGCGGATCTCGTGATCGCCTATGCGGTCCGATCGGGCAGGCGCATCGGGAAAAAAAGAACCCGATTGCACGCAATCGGGTTCGGATTCATCGGTAAAATTTATTTTAAATCAAGGGTTTGGGCGGTTCTTCGGTGATGATTTGCACATCGCCCGATACTTGACCGCCCGCTTCGATTTCGATTTGACCATAGCGGACATTGCCGATGAGACGACCGGTGGCGCGGATCACCAATTTCTTGCGTGCGGTAAGGTTGCCTTCGAAGCGACCCGCGATTTCGGCGGTATCGATGGTGGCACCGCCCTTGACGAGGCCGGTATCGGTGATGATGAGATCGCGACACGTCGCCAGATTCGCCTCGACGCTGCCTTCGACGATCAGGCGATCGCAGGCGGTAATTTCACCGGCAAGCGAAATTTCCTTGCCCACGACCAATTGCCGCATATCGGGATCCTGCTTGGTGATCGGACTGGGAAAGGCAGGCGGCGGGGCGCTGGAGTCGATGGGACGGCGCGGCAATTCCGTCGGCATGCGGGAGACCTCGCCCGGAATTTGACGCGGCGGCATGGTCGGGATCCGGGCGGCGGGATTGGGCGGTGCCTGCGTTCCCCGGTTGAGGGGTTTGGCCGGGGCGACCAGATTTTCTGGTGCAAGGGCCTGATCTACCATGCCGTCTTCCACATCTGTCTTCTTACGACGAAACATCGTCCTCATCCCCGCTTGCATTTGAAAACGATCCCGATGCCCCATCGCGTGACGCACGCAAGGCGGCACCGGGATCGCAGACCCCAACCATACCCGCACCCGGACCATGCCGACAAGCCCTATCGACGCGCGAAAAACGGCGGCATGCCTGACTTAGGGATAAGGCAAACGGAAGGGTCGTCTGCATAGGCGGCGGTTGCCATCCTGACTTATTTCCCTATACTGCGCCGCAAAACCCATCCTTGCAACCACCGGAATGATTATTATGGCGTCCCCCACCCTCGATGTCGTCGGCATCGGCAATGCCATCGTCGATATCATCGCCCATGCCGATGATGATTTTCTGATCACGCACAGCATGGCCAAGGGCGGTATGGCGCTCATCGACGAAGCCCGCACCCGCGCGATTTATGCGGCGATGGGACCGGCGGTGCGCGTCTCGGGGGGATCGGCGGGCAATACCATCGCCGGGATCGCCTCTCTGGGCGGCAAGGCCGGGTATATCGGCAAGGTGCGCAACGACGAGGTCGGCAACAGCTTCCGCCACGATATCGAGGCGGCGGGCGTCGTGTTCCCGACGGCGCCTGCGACCGACGGCCCGGCCAGCGCCTGCTGCTATATTCTCGTCACCCCCGACGGTCAGCGCACGATGAATACCTATCTCGGGGCGTGCGTCAATCTCAGCAGTGCCGACATCGATGCCGGTCTGATCGAGCGGGCGGCCTATACCTATCTCGAAGGTTATTTGTTCGATCCGCCCCATGCCCAAGAGGCTTTTCGCACCGCCGCCGCCATCGCCCATGGGGCTGGGCGCAAGGTCAGCCTGTCCTTGAGCGACGCCTTTTGCGTCCATCGTCATCGCGACGCGTTCTTGACCCTGGTCGATCATCACGTCGATCTCGTCTTCGCCAACGAAAGCGAGATTTTGGCCCTGATGGAAACCGACAGTTTCGAGACGGCGATCGACCGGTTGCGCCCGCTTACCGACTGTGCCGCGATTACGCGCGGGGCGGCAGGTTCCGTGGTCGTGACCCCCGATGCCGTGATCACGGTCGCAGCGTCCCCCGTCGCCCATGTGGTGGACACGACCGGGGCGGGCGATCTTTATGCCGCCGGTTTCCTTTACGGTCTCACCCATGGCTATGATCTTGCCGGATGCGGCAGGCTCGGCAGTTTATGCGCCGCCGAGATCATCAGCCATTACGGGGCCCGTCCCGAGGCCGATCTCAAGAGTTTTCTCTAATCCCGTAAACCACCCCTTGCCCCGCCCTTCGACATATATGGTCACGGCACACCCCTCGTGCCCTTCAGATCAGGACATCCTATGGAAATCCGTAATATCGCCATCATCGCCCACGTCGATCATGGCAAGACCACCCTGGTTGACGCGCTGTTGCGTCAAAGCGGCACGTTTCGCGTCAATCAGCAGGTTGCTGAACGGGCGATGGACTCCAATGATCTTGAACGCGAACGCGGCATCACGATCTTGGCCAAATGTACCTCCGTCGTTTGGAAGGACACGCGCCTCAATATCGTCGACACGCCGGGCCACGCCGATTTCGGCGGCGAGGTGGAACGGATCTTGAGCATGGTCGACGGCGTCGTGGTTTTGGTCGATGCGGCCGAAGGCCCCATGCCCCAGACGAAATTCGTGGTCGGCAAGGCCCTGAAGCAGGGATTGAAGCCGATCGTGGTCGTGAACAAGGTCGATCGCCCCGATGCCCGTGTGCAAGAAGTGCATAACGAGGTGTTCGATCTCTTCGCCGCCCTCGACGCCAATGACGATCAATTGGATTTTCCGACCCTGTTTGCGTCGGGGCGCAATGGCTGGGCCAGCGAAACCCTGGACGGGCCGCGCGTCGATCTTGCGCCGCTGTTTGAACTGATCGTGAAGCACGTGCATCCCCCGGAAGGCGATCCGGATCAACCGTTTGCCATGTTGGCGACTACGCTCGAAGCCGATCCCTATCTCGGGCGGGTTTTGACCGGTCGGATCATTGCCGGGACGGCGCGGCTCAATATGCCGGTGAAATCCCTGCGCCGGGATGGGTCGGTCATCGAACAGGGCCGCCTGACCAAGCTTCTGTCGTTCCGCGGCCTGGAACGGGTACCGGTCGATGTGGCGGTCGCAGGCGACATCATCGCGGTGGCGGGGCTTACCGAAACCACGGTGGCCGATACGATCTGCACCCCGGAAGTGACGGTCGCCTTGGATGCGACCCCGATCGATCCGCCGACGCTCGCCATGACCTTCTCGGTCAATGACAGCCCCCTTGCCGGGCGCGAAGGCAGCAAAGTGACCTCGCGCATGATCGCCGAACGGTTGCTGCGCGAAGCCGAGGGCAATATCGCGATCCATGTCCGCGAAACGGCCGAAAAGGACGCGATGGAAGTTGCCGGGCGCGGCGAATTGCAATTGGGCGTGCTCATCGAAACCATGCGCCGCGAAGGGTATGAATTATCGATCTCGCGTCCGCGCGTCCTCTATAAGAGCGAGAACGGTCAACGCCTTGAACCCGTCGAAGAAATTCAAATCGACGTCGATGAGGAATTTGCCGGGGTCGTCGTGGAAAAGATGAGCCTGCGCAAGGCCGAAATGATCGATATGCGCCCATCGGGCGGCGGCAAGACGCGGATCACGTTCTTGGGGCCGTCGCGGGGTTTGATCGGGTATCAGGGCGAATTCATGACCGATACGCGCGGTACAGGTCTGATGAGCCGGATTTTCCACGGCTATGCCCCCTATAAGGGCCCCATCGAAGGCCGCCGCAACGGTGTATTGATTTCCAATGCCGATGGGGTTGCCGTCGCTTATGCCTTGTGGAATCTCGAAGATCGCGGTCCGATGTTCATCAATCCGGGCGTGCCGATTTACGAAGGCATGATCATCGGCGAACATACGCGTGACAATGATCTCGAAGTCAACCCGTTGAAGGCCAAGCAATTGACCAACATCCGCACGACCTCGAAGGACGAGGCCGTCCGCCTCACCCCGCCGCGCGCGATGAATCTGGAACAGGCGATCGCCTATATTCAAGATGACGAGTTGGTCGAGGTGACGCCGAAAAGCATTCGCTTGCGCAAGAAGCTGCTCGACCCGAACGAACGCAAGCGGGCGAGCCGTTCGGCCGAGGCCAGCTAAAACCCTTGCTTGATGCATGCGAAAAACCCCGGTACGCTCGTCGTGCCGGGGTTTTTTAATCGACGGTCAGCGGTCCGTCGGATGATCCGGGATTTAAAGGGGCGCGATCGCGATGGATGATGTCTTCTGGATACGGGTCGTGTGTCTGGCACCTATCGGTGTGTTTCTTGTGGTTGGTTTGCTGACAGGCATGGTGCATCCGCCGGTCCGGGCAAACCGCCGGTCTTGGTATCCTGAGGGCGATGATGCGTTGGGACCTCAGTCGGTTTTGCCCGATACCACCAGCCATAGCCATCAGAGTTCGGGTCATTGTGATTGGGGGGGCGGTCACGGGGATTCTTCCTGCTCTTGATCGTGTCGAGACCGTCCGAAAGGCAGGGATTTATCAAGCATCCGGGTGATAGGCTTTGATGAACTGATCCCGGATGGATCGGTCCCGACCTTTGGAAAGCGATCGTGCGATGCTGGATTTCATTCCGACCCCCCTTCTGTCGATCATTGCCCTTCTTCTGGCCGCCGGGTTTTTGGGGGCCTATTTGGTTGGCCAATTTGGGGGACACGGTAAGGACGGGGGCATCGGCAAGCAGGCTGGTATCGCCTGGTCCCCTGAACGGCGTACCCTTGGTCTCGCCGGTGCTCTCGGCACCCTCTTCGGCGCGATCTTGGCCTATCAGGCGATCGCTGCGGTGAAGGACGAGGACGTCCGGTTCTTGTTGGCGAGCGGTTTCTTGCTTTGGGGCGGGGGGTTCTTGCTTGCTATGGCGGTTTTTCGCACGGCACAGCCCCAACAACTCCAACAGCCTGGCCTGCGTCTCATCAGCAAGGATCAGGACGGCAATGCGGTCGTCACCCCGTTCGAGCGGCGTAAGAAAGATCGGTGAGGGGCCGGCGTCAGGGAAATTGCTGATCGTCGGGGAAATCTTGATCGACTGACCATTCTCTACCCTTTTCCGTGCGGATCGTCTTGATCCACCCGCCTTTGCCGTCATAGCGATAGCGGATATAGTCGAGAACGAGGGGCAGGTTGGCTGGCAAGGGGGCGTCGGGTTTTGCGGTTTTGAAGGCCGGATCGTCGAAATCGGGATGGCAGGATAAGGCGACGATCATATCGGCCCGTTCCGGCGGTATCGTGTGCCATTGCAAGCGATTGGCCTGGACCAGGGTCAATTCGCCCTTTTCCCCGGATTTCGGATCGATAAAACTCTGCCACTGGATCTTATCGTCGGCGACGGTGAAAAATCGGGTGATCGGCCCCGCGTAAAACCCATCGCCCGTCGAACAATCGTCGGCGATCGCCCAAACTTCCCCCATACCCTGGGCAAGGGGGGTTTCGTCCATTTCACCCAATTCGCAATCGAGCCGCCGTTCCATCAGAACATGGTCGTCCCGGTCGACCAACCGCAGCAGGCCGCGCCGCACCGCGGTTTCGGCGAAGGATTTGCGGATTTCCGCATCGGCCACCACATTGGGCGCGTCCAGGAATATGGCCGGATCTTTGCTGCCTTCCAGCATCCAATAGCGCATTTCTTCGGTGAGCCGCGCATCTTCGAGGACCAGAAGACGCCGCTCGCTCGCCTCGCCCTGAGTCCCGGCGACGATCACGGACTGATGGACGGCCAAACCCTGATCGAGAGACGGAGTGCCGGGCGAACAGGCGGTCAAAAGGACAAACGGCAGTGCCAGGAAAGAACGCAACGCTGAAAATCTCGGCATGGGGGCTCGGCGGAAAAAGGCAAAACAAAAGACCGGCCAGACCATAACCGATTGCGTGCAAGGCTCCAAGAGGGGAGATCGCAGCGATCAGGGCGTGCGATCGACCGGGGCAAATTGTGTTGCAAGATTGCCCTGAAACACGATCGGGCCGACATGGTCGAGGCAACTGCCGAGATCCAGCCAAACGACACCGCCAAGATCGGTCCAACGCCGACAGAAACTAAAATCCTCGCTAAGATATATCCCGGTTTCGGGATCGATCAGACATTCGAACAGTGCAGAACGATGGGGACTGCGCGCAAGCGGGTCGGGCCCGCCATGCTGCGCCTGAAAGCGCAAGGCGGGGTAGGCTGCGATCATCTGGTCGAGAGCCGCCCGTTGGATCATCAAAAATCCCGTCCCGGCATAGCGCACGGTCGCAAACCCATCGCGCACCGCGATCCGATCCGGGGGCATGAATTCCGCAACGTAATGCAGGGCGGCAGATTCCGGCTTTGCCCGCTTTTCGGCGAGTGTGGCGGCCAGTTTCGGCCAATCGATCCGCTTGATCGGATAGGCTGCCGCCGAGACCGGGGCGTCGAAATCGATCAGGCGAAAGACCTGATCCGGGGAAAAGCCGATATCGGCATCGATGAATAAAAGATGCGTGGCACCGGGATCGTCGAGGAAATGAGCGACGAGATTGGCCCGCGCGCGCGTGATGAGGGCATCCCCGCCCAGCATCAAGACGCGAAAACCGATGCCCCGGCTGGCTGCCGCATTTTGGAGCGCCAAGAGAGAGGCGGCGTATTGGCTTGTCACCTGACCGCCGAAACAGGGCGTTGCGACGATGAGCGACGGCGCTCGATCGGTTGGTGGGGGTGGGCTTGCGGGATCTTGCCGGTGTTGTGGGGAAGACATATCGGGGGATTCCTTGAAACGCGGTTACGGCGTCACGACGAGGAGATCGACGGCGGGAATATCGCCTGGTTGCGGGGCCCGACGGACACCGCCCGCGACGAGGGCGAACGCTATCGTGAGCGTGCCGTCACGCAGGCGATCGGGCTGAACCGGGACGAAATATGTCCCACCCGATGCGGCGGCGGTGGGACCGAATGGGGAAAGCGATCCCAAGAGCCGCCCCTCGCCATCCAGAATCTCGACCTGTTGGCGACCGATCGGGCCGAGTGTCACCACTAGCATGATCCGGTCGCCCGGTGCCGGGCGGCGAAGAGGCGTCAGGGTGAGGGGGGCCGCCCCGACGGGATGTCCCGATGATGGTGCCGGGCTCTCGGTCGCGATGACAGGCGGTGCGGTATCGATCATCCCTCTCCCCTTTTTCCCCTGTCGAACGATCGCGTCGCGTGCCTGATCCCACCCGGATTGTAGCGTGGGCATCAAGAGAAAGGGTTTAAAAAACCGCACGAAGCCGTTTGCAGATCAAAGGCTGGAAAACGGTTCTAGGGCCGTCCTCGACCCAGAACCGTTCCCGGTTCTAGGGGTTAAAGGGCATAGACGGCAATCGATTTGACGGTCGGTGCGGTCTTGTTTGCGGTGGCGGGTTCGACGCTGAGTTTGAGGGCCTCATGCCCGTTCTTTCTGAAGGCGGCGATATGATCCGGGTTGACGAGCGGAATGAGGAACGTGGCCTCGTGTTGGTGACCGTGCTGGTGGCCGTGGCGATGGCCGAAAAGCGAAATTTGACCTGCAAGATACCGTATTCTGTCGCCGCCCTTGCCGAGATTTTCCGGCGCATTCACCAGGACATCATAGGTGCGGGCGCTATTTTCGCCGATCGCAAGCGTAATGGCGATCACATAGCTTTGTGCCGTTTTGGCCGCAGCGGGCAGCGTCAACTGGCCGGTTGCTTGTTTTAAGCTTGATCGAATGACGCTGCGCTTTGACGTTTTCTGCAGGGTGGTCATTGCCACGGCAGGTGCGGCAGACGGGTTCGGGATTAATTCTTCGCCCGTGCCGGGTGCATAGGTATAATCGAACACGGCTGTGTCGAAATAATCGCCGGCCTTGGCATTGGTCAGGTAGGTACCGTCACTGTTGACGAAGAATCGGAACGGATCGTTCATGAACCGATCGCGGTCTTTCTCGTCCGGGCCGAACGGCAAACGGAGTGCCATTTGTTTGCGGGTCCACACGTCCCACAAGCGATCCATATTGGCGTGATGCAGAAAAAACACCGGATCGACGGGCGAGAGGTTGTTGGTCATATTGCCGTAGGGTCCGGGATCCCAGGGTCCACCCACACCCCCGATAAAATTGTGAATATTATTGTGCGGCAATCCTTCAAGGATTGAAAACCACGTATCCTTGTTCGGCGGATCGACGTGGGATTTTGTGGCGATGCTGTTGAAACTCAAGGCTTGTTCGTATTTTTTCTGGCTGGCCGCCGCATCGAATTGCGATGGATAAAAGAAAGTAACCCCGAGCCCCGACAGCACGACCTCGCGCGAGGAATCGAGGGTGACGGCCTCATTGAATCCAGGATTGTCGCGCGAGAGATACCGGGCGCGTTTCGTTTCGGCAAAGGCTTGATCGCCGATATTTTGCGTATGACAGACGTCGTTCCACAGTTGATCGAAGGTCTTGTAACCGCGCATGTCCATCTGCGCCCGTTGATCGGCATTCAGACTGGCCCAATATTTTTCAAGGGACGGTTTGATCGTCCTTTCAAACGTCATGAGGTCTTTTGTATAGGGCAAATAGGCATCGTCGACGGGTGTCAGAACACCGTTGAACATGTCTTCGGGAATACGCGGTAGTTCGGTCCAATCCCAGAACGGCAGGGTAAATTCTGGATTTTCACTGTATTTTCTAATAATTTGTTCAAATAATCCAATATAGCCACGGTGCCAATCGAAGAACCACCAATTTCCATGTGGGCAATCCATGAAATGGATAAAGGCATTGCGAAACCAGTTATGCGGATTATCGGGGGGAAGTTCTAGCATGACTTTGATAGCCTTGGCATAGCTATCCAACATCTTGCGGCCTTCCGTGCTCGTGACATTATACCGGACATATTTTGCGCTCGCCCGTGCCGGAATGCTGGGTAGCAAGGAGAGGCCGCCGATCGCGGCGGTTCCGGCAAGGAACGCCCGGCGTGTTAGTTTTTGAGTTCTGGATGTCATTTTTCCCGCCCCATCTTATTTTAAGCGAGAAATTATGATTATTATTCGTTTATGAATTGTTTATTTCTTGTTTTGAGTGTCTTTTCAACCAATTGCCCGCGACCGTTCCGGTTCGCTGGTCGCCATGGCTGGGTTTGGGCTTGGTTCCGTCGATAGTTCGGCTGTTTCCTGAGTGACGAGGAGACGGGTCAAGGTTTCGCGGATCTGAGACAATTTGGTTTCGTGGGTGATTTTAAGGCCGAAAACATCCTTAATAAAGAAAACGTCAACGACTTTTTCGCCGTAGGTTGCGATTTTTGCCCCGGCGATCTGGACGCTGAGGCCGCTCAATGCGCGCGTCAAATCGAACAGCAAGGCAGGGCGATCGCGGCCGTTTACCTCGATGACGGTGTAGGTGCTCGATGCTTTATTGTCGATGAAGACGCGCGGCGTCACATCGAAAACCCCCGTGCGCGTCGGAAGTTTGGTTACGGATCGTTTCAATTCCGCCGCCGGATCGAGTTTGCCGGTCAGGACGTTTTCAAACAGAACAGCAAGCTTGGCGAGTTTATCCGGTCGGTCGAAAGCCCCGTTCGCCGGGTCCTGCACCCAAAACGTATCGAGCGCCATGCCGTTCACCATGGTGACGATGCGGGCATCGACGATGCTGGCCCCGGCAACGGACAGGGCACCGGCGATCCGGGAAAACAGGCCAGGATGATCGGGGGTATAAATCGTCACCTCTGTCACTGAGCGTGTGCGATCGACCCGCGTCGTCACGGTGATCGGCGCTTTGTCCCGCTCCGCTTCGCGCATGAGACGGGCATGGCGTTCAAGGGTCATCGGATCGTGGCTGAGCCAATAGGATGGGTAGCCGCGTTGGGTGAGTTGACTGAATTCCCAATCGGAAAAATCGGGCAAGATCAGGCGGAGATTTTCCTGGACCTTGGCGATGCGCACGTCGCGCGGATCGCTTGCGACCATGCCGCTCATCACGTCGTGGGCGCGGTGATAAAGTTCGCGCAGCAACGCCCCTTTCCAACCGTTCCAAACCTTGGGCCCCACGGCGCGGATATCGGCGACGGTGAGGACCAACAACAATTTCAGCCGTTCGGGCGACTGCACGATGGCGACGAAATCGCGGATGGTTTGGGGGTCGTCTATATCGCGTTTGAAGGCGGTTCGGCTCATCAAGAGATGATATTGCACGAGCCAGGATACGGTTTCGGTTTCTTCCGGGCTGAGGGCCAAGCGCGGCCCCAGTTTCAACGCGATTTCGGCGCCGAGATCGGAATGATCGCCGGGCTTGCCTTTGGCAATGTCGTGGAGCAGGACGGCAAGATAGAGCGCGCGTCTGGAGCTGATCCGGTCGATGATGGATGAGGCGAGTGGCAATTCGTCCTTGAGTGCGCCCGATTCGATTTTATGAAGAATACCGATGGCAAAAATCGTATGTTCATCAACGGTATAGACATGGTACATGTCATATTGCATCTGGGCGATGATGCGACCGAAATCGGGGATGAACCGCCCGAAGACGCCCGATTCGTTGAGATTGCGCAAGGCCCCTTCCGGATCGAGCGGCGAGGTCAGGATTTCCATGAACAGGCGGTTGGCTTCGGGATCGACCCGGATCGCAGGCCCGACCAGTTTCAAGGATTGGCGGATCAATCGCAGGGCGTTCGGATGAATGTCGAGCCGGTGGGTTTGGGCGACATGGAACAGGCGCAGTAAATTGACCGGATCTTTGATGAAAGCCGTATCCTGAGCCACCGTCAGACGACCGTCTTCGATCTTGAACCCGTCGATCGACCGCACGCCCGGACCGGGCAGTAGACGACGCCAGAGG
Source organism: Aliidongia sp. (assembly GCA_036821645.1). Taxonomy (GTDB): domain Bacteria; phylum Pseudomonadota; class Alphaproteobacteria; order ATCC43930; family CGMCC-115725; genus DAISJD01. Next base: position 10,112 of record DAISJD010000041.1, on the reverse strand, counting down.
GATTTGGGTTTGCGCTTCTGATTGGCTTCGATCGCGGAGATGAAGATGCGGGTCAACTCGCCGACATCTTTGGCGATCAGGAAATAATGCTTCATGAAGCGTTCGACCCCGCGCGAGCCCGCATGGTCGGTATAGCCCATGCGGGCCCCGATCGCGCGTTGCACGTCGAAGGTCAGACGTTCTTCCGCCCTGCCGGCGAGATAGTGCAGGTGGCAGCGCACGGTCCATAAAAACATCCGGTCATGGTCGAAGCGATGGGCCTCTTCCGGCGAGAGGAGACCCAAGGCGACGAGACCGGCGAAATCCTGCACCGGATAAAGATATTTCGCGATCCACAACAGCCCGTGCAGATCGCGCAGCCCCCCCTTGCCTTCTTTGATGTTGGGTTCCAGCACATAGCGGCTATCGCCCAATCGCTGATGACGTTCTTCGCGTTCGGTCAATTTTGCATCGACAAAGGCGATGCCGTTTCCTTCGACCACATCGGTTTTGAACCGGCGCACGAGGGTGTAGAACAGGCTCGGATCGCCGGCGATAAGGCGGGCCTCCAAGATCGCGGTGCGGATCGTCATGTCGCTCAAGGCTTGGCGCAGGGATTCATCGACGGACCGGACCGCATGGCCGACCTTGAGGCCGAGATCCCACAGGCTATACAACATAAATTCGACCACTTGTTCCGTATGAGGGGTGCGCTTGTATGGCAGCAGGAACAAGAGATCGAGATCGGAAAATGGGGCCATTTCGCCCCGCCCATATCCACCGACGGCGCAGAGCGCAATAAGTTCGCCCGCCGTCGGGTTCGAGACGGGAAAGGCGTGGGTCAAGGTCGCGCGATACAGGCACCGGATGAGCGTATCGAACAGAAAGCAGGTTTCCGCCAGGGCAAGCGCCCCGTTCTGGCTTCTGAGAAAACGCTGCTCAATCTCGGCTCGGCCCTGTTTCAAGGCGGCCTTCAACGGATCGATCCAGGCCCGGTTCAGGGGTTGACGGCGCTCCGCCGCCGCCGAGAGGTCAGCATCGAGTTGGACCGGGTCGAGGATTTTTTCCGGGTGCTCAATCGTCAACATCGCGCCGTTTCCAGAAAGACCGATTGCCGGGCACCCTTCACGAAGAGTGTGGCCCTACACCGCATCATGATAATTTTATTTCTATTACCGATTGCCTATTTTTCGATCATATCCAGGATGGTGGGACATCACGATGCATTTTATGACCCATTGCAAGGGACAAATCATGCCGTGCGACGAAAAGTCTGAAAACCCCTACAAAGGTTTATACGAAAAAGAGATCGGCGTTTTCCGTCACCGTCGTTTATGATGGGGGCGATCGAGGAATCGTGTGGCGGGTGCCCGACCGCGATCCCGAGCAATGGATGGGTTGTGGCATTTATGGGGATCATTTCTCTTTTGGGCGGTTTTTGGTTTGCCGTCGCCGCCCTGTCGGGATGTATCCTTTTGTGCGGTATGGCATTGCTGGTGGCGTTTCGCGGCCGTACCGGACGACCGGCACCCCCGGTCCAGGAACCACCGGATCCGGGGATCGACCCCGGACCCGAGCCCGCCCAAGGATCCGAGGCAAGCCAGGGTGAGGCGGCAGGCGGCTTTTCTCTTGCGGTCAGCCTGGTGACGAGTTTGGGATTGCTGCCGATATCGACCGACCCGCCGCCCCAGGATGGGGCCGTGCCGACCGGCGATCCGCCTGATTGCGGGTCTCATGGTACTGGGTTCCACGGTTCTGGGGCGCATGAGTCGCCGTCTCATGATTTTCCCGCCAACGATTCCACGCCCAACGATTCTGGGGATTCGGGTGGCGCGTGACGGGGTAGACGGGCGCGCCGCCGTGCCGGATCCGGCACGGCCCGCATCATGCGCGGGTCTGTAATATAAAAAAAGTTGTTTTTATGCGAATTGCACGCTCAATGCGATATTTTATCGGTGTATTGGATATGTAAAAAAGTAATATCTCTTATGAATAATAAGAATAAATCAGGGGCGTCTGCGCGAAAACGATGGTGCCTGCTGTTTGGGGCGCAGAATCAAAATAATGACGGATTGACCAAAAAAATCGAACAGATCGTTCGTTATAATATTGCACACGCCTCGGTAAAATTACCTAAAAAAACAAGCTATTCCTTGGCTTCTCGCCATTAGACATGTTCAGACATGCCTATCTATCGCGGCTCGACGGTATTTTGAGTGCGGATGTCTGCATCTTGTCTGGGTGGTGCCGGGGGGTGCGTTGGGGCGCAAGTGAGGGTAATTTTAGGACTATTGTTAATACTTTTATAAATCGCAAAACCCTGTGATAGTGCGGGTTAGAGGCGGTTTTGCGATAAAAAATAGACGTGATACCTGACCCATTGTTAACTATCTATCGACGACTTTCAGGTGAAAACAATACCCATGACCTTCATTCGTCCCGCGCAGTGATCATCTGAGGCCGGTTTGAGGTGAAGGCGGCGTCGGTGGTTGGTACGACAACCTGTGGATTGAACAGGCTTAACAAATATTGACGGTCGGCGTTAACCTCTGACCGGATCAGGAGAGATCGATGAGTGTCCAATTGCAGCCCGTAGAACAGATCGATGATATCGCCCGTGCGGTAAACGAATGTGTCGGCAAGCGCATTAAGGCGATTCGTGTGACGAATGGCCATAGCCAAGAGACGTTGGGTAAGGTTCTGGGTCTGACCTTTCAACAGGTCCAGAAATACGAACGGGGTTCGAATAAAATTTCCGCCGATAAATTGTGGCGCGTCGCCCAATATTATCACGTCGATCTCGAATATTTCTTTCAAGATATTGACCCGGCGATGTTGCATTCGGTTGGCGGCATTGAACCCGCCAAGCGCGAACGGGTTCCGCATGAACGGTTGCGTCTTGAAATCGGTCGTGAGGCCCGCCGTCTGCCGCCTCGCGTGCTGCGCGCCGTGTTGAATGTGATGCGGGCGGCGTCGGGTGCACCGGTCGACAGCAAGGATGGCGAATAATGAGGGTGCGGCCGCTTCGATAGAAATCGATGCCGGGCTCTTTGCGGTTAATAAGAAAAAGAGCGGTTTGCTGGATTGGCAAACCGCTCTTTTCTTGTCGGTAAAAGGCGCAATCCCATGATGGGCACCTTTGCTTAGAGTGCGGAATATTTCCGATATCGGATGGAAAAAGGCACGCCAAGGCCGCTATTTTCCGACAGGTTTAGATCCTTCAAAAGACGCTCCGGCATCGGCGTATCGCGCCAGAGCGTGGGCGGCTTGACCGGTAAACGGCCGATGATCCGCGACCACCATATCATTTTTTTCACTCCGTTCTGTCACTGAAGGGGTAATAGTCTCCCCTTTGGATTAATCATCCGACATCGGATATATCCTGTATCGGATGGTTTTGTCCAGACAATTTTGCGGACGACCTTAAAGGTGGAGTGAAACGGGGGCATCGGGGAAGGCCAATTCATGGCGCGCCCGCCAGTCGGCTGCGACGTAATTGATGATGATGGAGCGTCGGATGCCGGTGATCGGTTTGCGCCTGAACCCATGCCATGTGTCCTGGGCCGGAACGAACAGCAGACCGGAACCGGGATGGCAAGGGGCAGATCCGACCCAATGCAAATCGTTCGGGTGGAAGAGATCGGTCCCCCAATCTTCGCCTAGAGGCGGCTCATTGAGATAGATCAGGAACGTCAATTTTTTGGCGGCGATGTCGGGATGCGGTTCAAGCCAGAAACCGTCGCGGTCGAGACAATGTTCGAGACGCAGAAACGTGCCATGAAGTGCGGCCCCGGTGATAGCGGCCAATTTTGCCACCAGGGACGGGTTTTGAAAGGCACGGGCAAGACGGGCGCAAGGGTCAAAACGACGCTGCGTTTCGGCATTATAAAAAATCCGATGACTATTATGACTGTCGCGTTTGCCTGTCGCCAAATCGTCGGCCGACAAAGGCGGTGGGTCGAACGGCACGGCGCCGAGGGCCGCGATGAGACAGGGTGGGAGCGTTTTTGCGCATTGCCAATGGGTAAAAGGAAAATGGGTGGGTGCCGTGTCGGCGAGGTGGCCCAGAAAGACCGCACCCGGATCCGATGCGGTTCCGGGTCGACTGGAACAGGCGCCGAGACAGGTATGGGCATGTGACATTGACTTATCCTTGTGCTGGCAACGCGCCTCTGCGCCATTGTTTGACCTGGGCGGAGAGATGATGGCGCAGGGTTTCGGTCTGGGCCAGTCGGCGACTGCGCATCCAGGTGATCATCAGGGCGCGGCGCGGCCCGATGAAGGGTGTGTGCCCGTGCCACGATTGGTCGGACCGTTTGAACAGAACGAAGAGACCGGCAGAGGGCGGGACTTCGACCGTGTAATCGTCGAGATTCTCCGATCGCAGAAGACGCAGGCGGCCGCCCGGGTCCGACCAGCCTTCGCTGAGATAAAGCAGGCCCGTCACCAGTTTCGTCGTGCTGTCCGTATGGGGGCGGCCGTCTTTGGCCCGACAATGGGCGCGGATCGTGACCATCGGCTGGCTGTCTGCCAGATCCAGACCGAATTTCTGCCCGATCCGGCTGGCAAATTCAGGGCTTTCCAAGGTGCGGATCAGCGCCTGAAAACCTAGGGCGGTCTTGGCCAGAACATCGTGAACGGGAAAAAGGCCAGGCGCTGTCAGTGCGGGAAACGTGGCGTGAAGTTCGGGTAAAAGGTCGGGGGCGATGAAGTGGGGCAGAACCAAATGGGGAAACGGGATCGGCTGGATAGTGGCGCGGTCCAAGGCGGCGTCATTCACCACAGTGTCGAACATTCCCGAACCCCCTTGCCCCTTGCGGTTACCCCGCCTGATCCGGTTTGACCGTTGGATCGGCAGGCTCAGCAAGTTCACTACGTCAGGGTGATCGATTCGCGCATTGATTCACGTCAAAATTAAAAAAATTCCCCGCCCCCCACGGTTAAAAACGGGGCGGCGGGGGCTCATGACGATGAGGCCCGCGTTAGGCCGTCAGCAAGGGGCCGAGGGGTTTGCCGCCCAGAATGTGAATGTGAAAATGCGGTACTTCCTGGTGGCTATGGGCCCCGTGATTGGCCAAGAGCCGATAGCCGGTTTCCGCCACACCGACCGTACCGGCGATGATCGCAACGGCCCGCATGAACCCGGCGACGGTTTCGGCGGGGGCGGTGGCGGCAAAATCATCGAACGAGACATAGGCCCCCTTCGGAATGACCAAGATATGGGTCGGGGCCTGCGGGTTGATATCGTGAAAGGCTAAGGCGTGGTCGTCTTCATAGACTTTGCGACAGGGAATTTCGCCCCGTAAAATGCGGGCGAAAATATTATTGGGATCATAGGCCATGGCAGGGGTCCATCAGAAGGGATAGGGGTGGGCTGGTGCCGTGATTGGGGGTCGGCATCAATCTTTGGGTCGGCGGCGCGCCTATGCCTTGCGCGCGGCCTTTTCGGCAAGGCCGCTCATGGCCTCACGCCGCGCGAGTTCCGTCCAAATATCCGTCGGCGTCACACCCATTTCGGCCCAGCCGACCAGCAGGTGATAGAGCAAATCCGCACTTTCCGCCACGAGGGCCGCCTTATCGTCGCGCATGATTTCGATCACCGCCTCCACCGCTTCCTCGCCGAGTTTCTGCGCGATCTTTGCCCGGCCGCGCTGAAACAGTTTCGCCGTATAAGAGTTTGCGGGGTCGGCATGCCTGGCGCGTTCGATCCGGGCAAACAAACGGTCCAGGGCGTGATTCTGGGGGCTGGAATCGGACATGGGAGGTGCGGCTATCCTTGTGCGGGCGGTGGAACGGCGGCGGGACTGCATGGTCGGACCGGAATTCCGGCTGCGGCCATAGCGGCCTTGGCTTCGGCGATGGTATAGGTGCCGAAATGAAAGATCGAGGCGGCCAACACGGCGGATGCGTGACCCTCGGTAATGCCGAGGATCAGGTGCTGCAAGGTGCCGACGCCACCCGAGGCAATGACTGGAACCGAAACCCGGTCGGCAATCGTGCGGGTCAGGCGAAGGTCGAACCCTTGCTTCGTGCCATCTTGATCCATCGACGTCAGCAGGATTTCACCGGCCCCAAGAGCGGCGAGGCGCTGGGCCCAGGCAACCGCATCAAGCCCGGTCGATCGTCTGCCGCCATGGGTGAACACTTCCCAGCGCCCCTCGCCCACGGATTTTGCGTCGATGGCCGCAACGATGCATTGGGCACCGAATCTTTCGGCGGCCTCGCGCACGAGATCGGGATTCGTGATGGCGGCGGTATTGATTGCGACCTTGTCGGCCCCAGCCAGCAGAAGATTGCGGATATCCTCGGTCTTGCGCACGCCGCCGCCGACGGTAAGCGGCATGAAGCAGTGTTGCGCCGTGCGCCGTACCACATCGAGCAAGGTGCCGCGTTCATCGACGCTGGCGGTGATGTCGAGGAAACAAAGCTCGTCGGCCCCGGCCGCATCATAGACGCGGGCCTGTTCAACGGGATCGCCCGCATCAACGAGATCGACGAAATTCACCCCTTTGACGACCCGACCGTCCTTGACGTCGAGACAGGGGATGATGCGTTTTTTCAACATGGGGCGGCCGGAGTATGCAGCAGGGCCAAGGCAGCGGCGGGGTCGAGCCTGCCATCGTAAAGGGCCCGCCCGCAAATGACGCCCGCAATGCCGGTATTTTCCACTTTTTTCAAGGCGGCGAGATCGGCGATCGATGCAACGCCCCCCGATGCGATGACGGGGGTCGTCAGTGCAAAGGCGAGATCGGCGGTCGCCTCGACATTGACGCCGCCCATGGCCCCGTCCCGGTCGATATCCGTATAGATGATGGCGGAAACCCCGGCATCCTCAAACCGCAGGGCAAGCTCGAGGGCTCGGACTTGGGAAACCCGTGCCCAGCCCTCGACGGCGACCAGCCCATTGCGGGCATCGATGCCGACGGCCACCCGACCCGGAAATTTCTGACAGGCTTCGCGCACGAAGGGGGGATCGGTGAGCGCGATGGTGCCGAGAATGACCCGACTGACCCCGAAGCCGAGCCATGTTTCGATCGTGCCGAGGTCGCGAATGCCGCCACCCAATTGCAAAGGGATATCGATGGCCCCGATGATCGCCCGGACCGCCTCGCCGTTGACGGGCCGCCCGGCAAAGGCACCATTGAGATCGACCACATGCAGCCACGCGAAACCGGCATCTTGAAATGCCTTTGCCTGGGTTGCGGGGCTGTCGGAAAAGACGGTCGCCGCCCCCATATCGCCGCGCAGCAGGCGAACGCACTGACCGTCTTTCAAATCAATGGCGGGAAACAGAATCACGAGGAAACTCCAGCAAAGGCAGTCGGCACAACAGGCAAGGTCATCGTACTTGGTCTTCCTCGGCACCGGCACCGTCCGTGCCGATAAATTTGTAGTAATAAAGACCCCGGATCAACCGCCCGTCGACTTTCGCATAAGAGGGATGTTCTCCCCAACGAACGTAACCCAGGGATTCGTAGAGATGGATTGCGGCTTCTTGGGTTTCGCGAATGTCGAGATTGATCATTTCGGCCCCGGCGGCGCGGGCGGCGGCTTCGGCGGCGAGCGTCATCTGTTTGGCGATGCCGTGACCGCGTGCCCAGGGGGCGACGAAACTACCCATGATCTGATAGGCGAAGGCTTGCGCCTCGTTATTGCGTCCGGGGCGTACCAATTGCACGCATCCGGCGATCGTGCCGTCCAGGCGACCGATGAACAAAGCCCGTTCCGGCACCAAGAGGACGCCGCGCCAATAAGCCTCAAAGACGGAGCGCGCGGGCGGTTTCAACCAGCCAAATCCCCCGCCCGCTTCAATGGCAGCCTCGGCGGCGTCGCACAGGTCGGAAAGCTCGATTTTACTGAGTGCTGTCATCCGCTCGGCGTGAACCGTCGGGGTTTCGGTCGATGGAGTCAGGGTCATGGGCGCCATTTCAAGAAATTGGCCAGAAGGGCAAGGCCGGCAGCCTGACTCTTTTCTGGATGGAATTGGGTTCCGGCAATATTGTCGTGGGCGATGAGGGCGGGGATGGGTTCGCCATAGGCGACGTCGGCGACGATATCATGGGGGTTTTGGCAGACAAACCGATAGGAATGGACGAAATAAACATGATCATCGGCACCAAGGCCCCGAACCAACGGGTGATCGGGGGCGCGAACGGTCAGATTGTTCCATCCCATGTGAGGAATCTTGAGCGGCGGGGGTGCCGCGAGGTGCACGACTTCGCCTTTGATCCAGCCGAGACCGGGGGTGCCGGTCGGTGTGGCATCGGCAAATTCAAACCCAGTATCGGCGAGGAGCTGCATCCCGACGCAGATCCCGAGAAAGGGGACGGCACGGCTATGAACCGCATGATCCAAGGTCTCGATCAATCCCGGAACGGCGGCAAGGCCCCGTTTGCAATCGGCAAAGGCTCCGACGCCGGGCAGGACGAGTCGATCGGCGGCGGCGACGGTTGCGATATCATGGGTGACCGTGATCGACAGATCGACATCGACGGCGCGCGCGGCCCGTTCGAAGGCCTTTGCCGCCGATAACAGATTGCCTGATCCATAATCGAGTATGACGCAACGATGCATAAAAACCGATCCTTGAGTGGGATGTTCGCTGGTGGGCTTCTACCGGAAAGCGCTGCTGAGCTGCCGCCGCCTCTTAGAGCGTGCCACCCAAGACGCCCTTGGTCGAGGGAATGGCATCGGCTTTGCGGGGGTCGATCGCAATGGCATCGCGCAAGGCCCGCGCCATCCCCTTGAAACAGGATTCGACGATATGATGGGTGTTTTCACCATAGAGCGTCTCGATATGCAGGGTAATGCCGCCGGATTGGGATAGGGCTTGGAAAAATTCCTTGAAGAGTTCCGTGTCCATCGTGCCGAGCTTGGCCCGCGGCATCGCAACCTTCCAAATGAGATAGGGTCGATTGGACAGGTCGAGGGCAACCCTGGTCAAGGTTTCATCCATGGGGATATAGGCATGGCCGTACCGACTGATCCCGGCGCGATTGCCCAAGGCCTCGCTGAGCGCCATGCCAAGGGCGATCCCGCAATCTTCGGTCGTATGGTGTCCGTCGATATGCAGATCGCCTTCTGCCTCGACGGTGAGGTCGATCAACGAATGGCGGGATAATTGTTCCAGCATATGGTCCAGAAACCCGATACCCGTTGCGACCCGGTACTGGCCGGTTCCATCAAGATCGATCGCGATCTTGATTTTGGTTTCGGTGGTATTGCGGATAATCGTGGCCGTGCGCACCCGGTTGCTCCTGATGGTCCGAATGAAAAGAATGACCCTCGAAAAGGGTGCGGTGCAATGGATTTTGCCATAGTCGTGCGAGAAAAACCATCCTTGCACGATGAGGATCGTCGTGCGCCGATTGGGTAAAGCAACGGTTCATCGTATTTTTTTATAGTAAATTTTATATTAATAATTAAAGTGTTTTTTTCTATATATAGATAATTCAATGAAAATTTTTTAAGTGATTTCTCCCCGATTTTCAATGAAAACAAAGCAAAATAAAAATTTTAATCTTCAATATTTTGGAATTAATATTTAATTTTTATTATTGAAAATGGGGTATTATATATAATTTATTGTAATTTATAATAAATATTGATTTCTATTTGAATTGACGCGTGAATAACCGCGCATTCATGCTCTTTCCACAGGGTTAGCGTGTGGAGGGTCAAACGATGCAATCGTATGAAACGACATCTTCAAAGCCGATCGGCGGGCGTTGGGGGCAATTGTGCCTCGGGATCATTTGCATGGTCTGCATTGCAAATCTGCAATATGGCTGGACCCTGTTCGTCGCGCCGATGCAGGAGGCCCATGGTTGGACGAAAACCGCGATCCAAACCGCCTTTACGCTGTTCATCGTGTTTGAGACATGGCTCGTGCCGTTCGACGGCTATCTGATCGATCGGTTGGGCCCCAAACGCATGGTGGTCATCGGCGGGGCGATGATCAGTCTTTCTTGGATGTTGAATGCCAAGGCCGCAACACTTGCGATGCTTTACGCCGATCAGGCATTGGGGGGGCTCGGTGCCGGCATCGTTTATGGGGCCATGGTCGGCAATGCCGTCAAATGGTTCCCGGATCGTCGGGGATTGGCGGCAGGATTGACGGCGGCGGGGTTCGG
>DAISJD010000040.1:19261-22631 GCA_036821645.1 Aliidongia sp. | reverse complement strand
CCGCAGCGGCAGCCCCGCCCCTTTCGGGAAGCGATGCCGTTCTCTCCAAACAGGCCTCGGCCCGTTCCTTGAAAAGCTTCACCGCCCAGCAAGAACAGGCCGCCTATGCCAAGCAGGTCAGTGCGTCCCCGCCGCCGCTCAATACCGCCTATCGGGGCTATGGCGGTTATTACAGCAACGTCAATGATTGGCATGCCAGTCGGGCCAATTATTACGGCGGTTTCGGCTGGCAGGCCCCCGTCTATGTGTTCAATTCCTATCCGCGTTTTGGGATTTGGGATGCGATGTTCATGTGGTTCATGTTGGACACGGTGAGCAACGCAAGCCACGCCCTTTGGTTCCATAACCATTATGACGATCCGGGTTATCGCGAATGGCGGCGCGAGGCCGATCGGCTTGCTCAGGACAATGCCGATCTGCGGGCAAAGCTTTCCGCCCTTGACGAGCGGACCCGCACCCTTCAGGGGCAACCCCGCGACCCGACGTATCTGCCGCCCGATGCAAAGCCCGAACTGGTTCTGGCGCAAGAACATGCCGTTGCCGCCCCGAAACCCCAGAGCAGCGGGGGTGGGACGTGGCTGTGGGTTCTGATCGGCGTCGGGGCCCTTGGTGCAACATATTTCTTCATGACGCGCAGGCGGGCCGTGTAAGCCATCCCTCACGCGGCCCCACGGTCCTCCAGCAGCACCCCGACCCTTTTTTCAAGCGCCCTCGTGGCGGAAGGTATCTCCATGCAGAGCCTCCAAACCTTGATCAACCTGGCCCGCAGCAAATTATCGGGCCAGCCCTATCACCACCGCCTGTTCCGCCTCGGCATGCAGGTAACGCTCGACCCGACGGCCTTCATCCTGGGCGGGGCGAGTTTGAAAACCAAGCAGGGTGAACTCAATGCCGCCGTCACCGGCATCGCCCTGGTCAAAAGCGAAGGGTTGCATTTTACCCGCCTCTATCTCGATCAGGACAATGCTTTCCTGCAACTGTGGATCAATGATCAAGGCGGCGTTGAGGAATGCCGGTATTTCAGTCGCCTCGATCAGGAAATCCCCCCGGACGAGGCGACCTGGGGCGTGTGGCTCGATGAAGCCGAAGGCTTGATCGGGTGGAGCGAGTTTCAAACCCTCGACGGGACCTTGTACCAACGCCGTTGGTCGCCGGGTCTCGTCCGGTGCGAACCGATCCTGTTCGATGAATCGATCGAAACGATCAAAGGCACCTTTGCCCGGTCCTTGCGCGCCATGCTCTATGCCCGCGCGACAGCCTGTCCGGCACCGGGACCGGAGACGGAATTCCTACTCGTCAGTGCCGTCGAAGCGGGCAGCGAGGCCTGGGTCGATCTCCACACGGGGATCGATCTCAACCCGGCCACGTTGAGTTTTACCTGAGGTTACGTCGTCTGGTCAACGGTTCAACCATGTCCGTTTGAACCGATCACACGCGGTAGTTGGTTGTGTCGTCTGATCAACGGTTCAACCGTGTCCGTTTGAACCGATCACACTCTAGGAGCAGTCATCATGGCGTTTTCATTCTTCAAGAACTTGCTGGGTGTCAAGGCCGATCAAGTGGTGCAAGGCGGCATCGAGCTTTATGTGAAATGGGATCCCAAGGGGGCGTCCGAGGCCGAATTGCGGACCATGGAAGAAAAATTGGATGATTTGGGCCGCCATGTCGCCACCGCCCGCGCCAAATATGGCGAGGCGCAAAAGGAATTGGCGCAGGTCGAAACCCTGCATCATCAACGGATGACGGCGGCCGATTCAATTCAGGCCCAACTGGAAGCCGAAACCGACCCCACCCGGAAGGCGGCATTGGAAAAAAGCCTCGGCACCTTGCTGGACCTCATGGAAAAGATGGTGCCGGAACTGGAACAAGACAAAAAGGATGCCGAGGAATCCCATGCCTTCCTCAATCAATTGGAAGAAGCCTATGCCCAATTGGGCGAGAAGCTTAAATCCGCCAAGGGCGATCTCGAACGCGCGCAGCGCGAAATGGAACGGGCGCAATTGTCGAAGCAGGCCGCAGCCGAACGGGCCGAACTCGCCCGCACCGCCGCCGGTCTCACCGGCACGGGCAGCAGCGTCAATATCGCCCTGAAGGCGATGCATGACGCGGCGGAAAAGGATCGGATCGCCGCCGACGCGCAGAACAGCAAGGCCGCCCTGTTGAAGCCGACCACGCCGGAAACCGACGACCCGACCATCGCCGCCGCCCTGCGCGCCGCCGAAGGCAAGGCCCCGGCCCCGCAAAGCCTGTCCGAACGGTTGGCCGCCTTGAAGCAAAAGAACTAACCCTGACCCGCGATCCCGGTGTATGACGAGATCGCGGCTACGATGATCCGCACCCGCCATGGGCCGCCCCTAAACCGGGGGGCCTGTGGCGGGTCAATTTTATTGGGTGCAGCCCTATTTGGTTTTAGGGTCCGATGGCAGGGCGATCCCTTGAGCGGCGAGAAAGACGCCCACCTGTTGCGTCATGCAGTCCCTGACGCGATCTCTTTCTTTCAATAACAAATCGTCTTTGAGGGTCAATTCGACCGATTTTCTGACCTGTTGCTGGGTGAATGTCCCGGTTACGCCGACATGTTCCAGGGCCAGGGAAAGTCCCTCTTTCACACCCTTCGTCTTGGTTTCGTCAAGGTCGCTGAGACAGACGATACCCGCCTGTTCGACGGCATGGGCAATTTTATGCTGCGACGCATCCGCGTCACCCTGCCCCACCGGCTGGAACAGGAACACAATCATGGAAACGACCAGAATTGCCGCGAATGCGCAGATCGCCAAAAAGCGATAAGGGGGTGTTGACGCCATTGACTTATCCTTGGTCGTGCGGTGCGGATCGGGCGGCATTGGGGGATGGCCGACGGTCTTATGACCCCCGACGATATCGCCCCCGGCCCGGATGGTTCCAGAATTATTGATCCCACCCTGTTGCCCCCTGGTCAGGATGGCCGGGCCGGTGGCGGGGGGTAAATCGGGATTAGTCGGCATGATGGCAATCCTGTCATTGGGCCCCCATTCCCCATCCCAAGGGGGCGATCGGGCGGATGTTAGGGGTGATCACGGATCTTATTTCTAATTTCCCGTACCCTGGCGACCAATTCACGCAGTTGCGGTTCCGATGCATCGCCGAACCGAATAATCAAATCGTCAAAGATAGTGATCATAGCCTCAACGCGCCCAAGCTCACCAAGCCTCACCCCCTTGTTCAACAGCGCCGTGGCGACCAATTCCTGCACGCCTGACTCCTGCGCATCACCGAAGCGCGTTACCAGATCGTCATAAACGGCGATTGCAGCCTCAAATCGCCGAAGCTCTCTAAGCGTCACCCCTTTGTTGAACAGCGCCGTGGCGACCAATTCCTGCACGCCTGGCTC
>DAISJD010000040.1:0-19161 GCA_036821645.1 Aliidongia sp. | reverse complement strand
CCGCGCATCACCGAAGCGCGCCACCAGATCGTCATAAACGGCGATTTCATCCTCAACGCGCCCAAGCTTACCAAGCGTCACCCCCTTGTTGAACAGCGCCAAGGCGACCAATTCCTGCACGCCTGGCTCCCGCGCATCACCGAAGCGCGCCACCAGATCGTCATAAACGGCGATTTCATCCTCAGTGCGCCCAAGCTCACCGAGCCTCATACCCTTGTTGAACAGCGCCGTGGCGACCCGTTCCTGCATTGCAGGTTTCAGCACAGCGCCGAAGCGCGCCACCAGATCTTCATAGACGGCGATCTCATCCTCAGTGCGCCCAAGCACACCAAGCCTCACCCCCTTATTCACCATCAAAGCCGACCACCAGACCTGCACCCCTAAATCTTGTGGCAGGGGACTTAAAAAAAAGTAGGCCGTCTTTCCATCATACCCGAAATCAGCCCCAAGCCGGTCCAGGAAGCTGAAAGTTCCCAATGGATTAAGCCGCCAGGCCGCATTGACCCAGCGTGCGACCGACTCGCGCTGAGCCTCGGTCACGCCGAAGCGGGCTCGTCCGATCAGATGATGCAGGACGAAGAATTCACCCAGCAAGTCGGGCTGCAAGGACGGGAACGTCGTGTCGATGAGTGGGGAGCCGCTCATCAAGACGTAGTGCCGTTCCAGTTCCGGATCATCCAAACCGGGCAAGGGGCCGGGCCGGTCGGGCATTGTTTGAAGCCGGTCGGCCTTGAGCCCATCGGTCAGGGTTGCAAGGCATAAGAGGTTTTTATCTTTGTCCGTCACGCCGCCCGGTTCCCAGAATTCCCGCGCATCCCGGTTGAGGACTGTATCGAGCAGGGATTCGCGGTCCCATTGGCGCGGATGGTTGGTGCGCGCGATGGCGTCACCGAGGAAGGCCGCGAATAACGGGCGGGTTTTGGGGTCGATTGTGCGCAATTGTTCGAGCAACCCGGTCCGGTCGGTGGCATTTCCCCCCGACATGGTCAGGATGATCTGCCAAAGCGCGTCATCGCCCGGTGCCGACAGGGCGAGTGGCCCCCCGTGACGGCACCCGGTCATGATGTTCTCGTCGATCGCGCCGCGCCCATAGAAAGACCGGCGCCAAGAGGGATCCCCGGCGTCGCGTTCCAACAACAAGAACCGAACCGGGTGGGTTAGATCGGAACGGGTTGCGAGGGTGCGCAGGATAGTGCCGATCAATGCCGCGCAGGTACTGACATAATCGACGATGATGAGGGTCGGCTTGACGGGTTGCCAGCATTGCCAGCGTGCGATCGTACCGGGATCGACCGTTTCCGGGTCGGCATGGCGCGGCCCCTCTTCCCGGCGTAGGAAGCCCGCTTGCCATACCGGCAAGCCTTGGGCCGCCTTGCGGCAGAATTCCAGGGCGAGGCGGCTTTTGCCCATGCCGCCATCGCCCGTTACGAGCCACCAGGAGAATTTTTCCGGCCTGTCGAGAAACCCCATCAACCGGGCGATTTCCACATCCCGGCCCAGAAACTGGGTACGACCGGCCGTGAATTGAAAGCGATTGGCTTCCTGCGGGTCGTCGCCCGCAGGGGATGGCGGAAGATGGATCGTCGGATGCCAATCGGGCAGCGGGGATTGGTAGATCGTCAGATCGCCCCCCGCAATGTGACCGCCCGCCGCGAGGGTTCCGGGATTATTGATACCGCCCGACTGGTCCTTGGTCGAGACGGCGGGGCCGGGGCGGCACCGCATGACCCATTGCCGGAATTGGCGCAAATTCATCCTCAATCACCGGCATCTTTGACGGACAGCGACCGCTTTTCCGCCCAGCGTCCGCAGCGCATCAGGGGCGAAAAAGCGACCGTCTCACTCTATCGCAATTTCGCTGCATTGCAACCATGATGCGCCAGTACCGATCCTATTTCGCACTTAATGTGTCGGGCCATGACGGGGCTTTTCGGTGGCGCATCCCTTGATCGATAGGCATGGGGTCAGGGGTGCGATGCCCCCCGCCCCTCTGCCGCGCGGATGAGGGCGGCTTTTTCGTCGCCGCCGACCGGGCGCAGCCAGGGTTGGAAATGCTGGCCGGTGAGGTCGTTGAAGCAGGCGAGCGCCAGCCCGTCCTGCCCCCCGGCCCAGCGCCGCACGGACCCCAAGGCCGCCTGATCCAGCATCCAGTTGAACGGCCAGGGAATATCGAGTTTTGCCGCCAGGAATCGATTGGTCTTGTTCAAGAGACGCGTCGCACCGGCCCCCGTGCCCCACCAGGTTGCGACCGCCGGATAGCGCGAGCACGGCCCAAGCCCGTCATAGCGAAAGCCGACATGATCGAAACCGGCCGCCGCGTGATAAAGCGGATCCAGCGGGGCCAGGATTTCAACATCGACATCGATGAGCAACAACCCCCGCCCCGGATACTGACGGCGCAGGGCCGGTGCGATCAAAAACCGATTGGAGGCGTAAAACGCCCCGCTTTGATAACGCGAGGGGGGCTCGCTCGAAAAATGCAGATCGAGGTCTGAAAACCGCCCCGCCAGATCGGCAGCCGCCGCACGGGTTTCGTCGTCCGGGGCCACGATATGCAGATGGAAGCACCCCCCCGGCATCTGTTGGGCCAGCGACGCGACGAGACCCGGTGCAAAAAGCGGGAAATAATGCCGATCGCACGCCGCCGCCAGCACCGGCGTTTCGCGCTGATCGCACGCCGCCGTCGCGTCCCAGAAGGTCGGTTCGGCCCAGCCGTCGAGCGTGGGTTCACCCTCCCCCAAGGCATCGACCCAGGGGCGATCTTCGATCAGAGTCGCCTGACGATAGGCGATATTGAACGGGCTTTCGGGGCCGATCGGCCATGCCTCGGACCGGGCTGATAATGCCCTTTGCTTAAAGACGGCAAAATGGGCGAAAGCCTCGTCGTCCTTGCCCTCCAACAGGGCGGCACAGCCCAGCGCATAGTCGATCGGCGGGCGAAACGGGTGATCCGGCGCAAAGAGACCGGCCATCCCGCGCAGATGGGCAAACAAGCGATAGCCCAAAATCGTACTGCCGAGCGCGTGGATGAATAAAAACCCGTCGCCCTTGACCGCGATCCGGTGATTGACGAGGCCGAGCAGGTCGCCGCCCCGCCCCTCTAGGGTCAGGGCCAGGGCGAGGCCCAGCCATCCTTGTTCTTCCTGCGGATCTTGCCGGATTGCAGCAAAGAACGGCCCGACCGCCTCCGCCGGTTTGCCGGCATTGAGGGCGGCAACCCCTTGGGCAATGGCCCGCATCGCTTCCGTCACCTGCGCACTCCGATCGAAGAGGGGAAATAGTGCGGCGAGTTTCCCCTAATCGATCGGCCCTGTCAAAAGCTTCGCCTTAGGCCGCACGCGCCGCTGCGAGGAAATCCTGAAGTGCGTGGGTCAGGGTTTCCGATTGGCCGACCAAGGATTGCGCCGATCCCAAAATCGCATCGGCGCTACGCCCCGTTTCACTGGCCAATTGACTGACCCTGGTGATCGTGTCGGATACTTCGGCGGCCCCTCCTGAGGCCTGTTGAACGCTGCGCGCGATTTCTGCCGTCGCATGACCTTGCTGGCCGATCCCCTCGGTCATGCTGGCGGAGATTTCACTGATCTTGTGGATCGTCGCCTCGATACCCTGGATCACGGTCGCGACTTCTTGCGTCGCCCCTTGGATGGCGGCGACCTGTTCTGCGATATCGTCGGTGGCCCGCGCCGTTTGCGTGGCCAGCGCCTTCACCTCCCCCGCCACCACGGCAAAGCCTTTCCCGGCATCGCCCGCGCGCGCCGCCTCGATCGTGGCATTGAGGGCCAGAAGATTGGTCCGACTGGCGATATCGTTGATGAGACGCACGACCTCGCCGATCCGGCTTGCGGCACTGGACAATTCACCCACCCGGCGGCTGGCCTGGGTGGCCTCGCGCACCGCCAGTTCGGCCACCTTGGCCGAGCCCTTCGATTGCCGATCGAGTTCGGCAATCGACGCCGAGAGTTCTTCCGCCGCCGCCGCAACCGATTCAATCGAAGCCGAAGTTTCTGTCGATGCCGAGGCGGCCCCGGCAATGCGCCCGCTGGATTCAACAGCCGATTGCGCCAAATTCCGGGCCCCGTCTTCCAATGCACCCGCCGATCGACCGAGACTGTCGGCAACCGACTTCACGCTCGCCTCAAGGCGTCCCGCAAGATCGAGCAAGGCCGACCGGCGGGCTTCTTCTGCGGCCTGTTTTTCCACCTCGCGCATTCGAGCATGATCCAGCACCGCCTGGGCATTGTCGCGAAAGATCGCAACCGAGGCCGCCATACGACCGATTTCATCGCCCCGGCCAAGCCCCGGTATCGCGATCGATACCTCACCGGACGCCAATGTTTCCATCGCAGCGGACATACCCATCAAGGGTCCGGCAATGAGACGCTGCACCAACATGAACAGCACGAGCAGCAAGACGACCATCACGATTACGGCAACCAAGACTTGGCGTTCGAGCGCCGTTCGGATCGCGGCGTTCTGGGCTTCGATGCTCCAAGCGGCGACGATGGCCCCGATCACCTTATTGCCGCGTAAATTTTGAACGGGCACGATAATGACGACATGGGAGGCCAGGGTTTCGACCCGGATCTCGCCTTTCGCCAAGACATCCGGTGCCCCTGACAAACGCCCGGCGATTTCGATGTGCGGCAATTTCTGATGATGATAGGCGATGATTTCCGAGCCGTCGGCCCGATAGGCGGCAATGGCGGCCAATTGGCTCTCCGGGGCGTCGGCCAGGGGTTTATATTCGGATTCAAGCGCCCCGCCATCGCCCCCCATGATGCCGACCCGCATCGCATTGCCCAATTGCGTCGTTTTTTCCTTGAGTGCCGTGACCGAAAGCCCGATCAAGGATTTTTGGAGATCAAGGGCTTGCAGCCCGACCATCAAAGCAAAACCGAGGAGAATGGCAGCGCTGAACCCAGCAACCAGCCTACGCCCCAATGTCCAGAAACGGCGCTGGCCTTGTTGCTTCATGCCGGTTGAATGCTTCATGATTGCATGCCCCAGGAAGACAATTCTCAAATATGATCGATAAAACCCACACAGACAGGGTAACCATCGCGCATTCCCGTAAAACATTGTTTAAAATTATTCATTTTTACTTTATTAAATTAAATCATAGTCAAATTGATCTTTTTTAAATAAATTTTTTAGACATTAATATTTTCTAAGAAAAAGATTTTATAGAAAATGTTTATCAACATGATAAGCCGTTAAAGCTGTTAAAAAATATCCCGCAAATTACAACCGCATTTGCACGTTCAGAATAAGTGTTGATAAAATCGCCGGAGCCCTTATGCTCGCGGCCGCCACGCTTGGCGGCATCCTTATTCAAAGATCCAGATCAACGACAGATCTGTGTTTCATCATTGAATTCATCATACACAGGCAATCTTTTTTTACTGAATGAAATACCCTATCATCCCACTTCTGCACTGAGATCAGTCCCTCGTTCACCGGATCATAAGGACACAGAATGAGCGCGCAAATAGGCACCAGACGGGCAACCGTTCGCGATATCGCCAAAGAAGCCACCCCAAGCGTCTGGTTGACGGCCTATACCACCCCTATGGCCCGCTTGTTCGATCCGCATGTCGATGTCCTGTTGGTTGGCGATTCATTGGGTATGGTCCTTTACGGTTTGCCAAGCACGCTCGGCGTCAGTCTCGATATGATGATCAATCATGGGGCGGCCGTCGTGCGCGGCAGCAGCAAATCCCTTGTCGTGGTTGATCTGCCCTTTGGCAGCTATCAGGTCTCGCCGGAACAAGCCTTCGTGGCGGCCGCCCGCGTGATGGCGGAAACCCAATGCGGGGCCGTCAAACTCGAAGGCGGTCGGGAAATGTCGGCCACCGTACGCTATCTCGTCGAACGGGGGATTCCCGTTTGTGGGCATGTCGGCTTAATGCCCCAAGCGGTCCATACGGTGGGGGGGTTTCGGGTTCAAGGACGCGATGCCGCCGAGATCGAGAAAGTCAGTCACGACGCCCGTGCCATTGCCGCCGCCGGTGCCTTTGCGATCGTCCTCGAAGGCGTCATGGAACCCTTGGCCCGAAGCCTGACGGCAGAGCTTGCCATCCCGACGATCGGGATCGGCGCGTCACCCGCCTGCGACGGGCAGGTGTTGGTCAGTGAGGATATTCTGGGGCTTTTCACCGATTTCACACCGCGTTTCGTCAAACGCTACGCCGATCTTGCCCCACAGATCAGTCAGGCCGTCGGTCATTTCGCAACGGAAGTGCGCGCGAGAACATTTCCGACCGACGCCCATTGTTTCGGGACGAAAACAGTATCGAAATTGGGATAACGTGTCGTGCCGCCCGGCGATCCTCCCAAAACCGTCGCGACCCAGTTCCTGCGCTTTGCGCTGGTCGGGGCGGTTGGCTTTCTCGTCGATGCCAGCACCCTATCCCTTTATCTTTGGTTGGTCGGCGGCCTTTATTCCGGGCGGGTTGTGGCCTGGTTCGTCGCGGTCAGCGTCAATTGGGCCCTCAATCGCCGCTTTACCTTCAAACGGAACGGGGATAGCCCACCCGGCAGGCTCGGCCAATGGGGCCGCTTTGTCTTGGTCAATAGCGGCGGCGGCGTGCTGAACCTTGTTGTCTACACGCTTCTCGTCTCACAAATCCCGCTCTGCGCCGCGTATCCGATCCTCGCACAAGCAGCAGGAACCGTCGCCGGACTCCTGTTGAATTTCACGGGTGCCCGGCGGCTTGTATTTGCGGTCGATTAAGCATAAGGCGGCACGCCGCCCCCGATCTCAGAGCGATGCCAACATTGTCCCGCCGAAATAGCTGTCCGGCAACATCTGGACCAATTGGGCGGCATTCGAAACATGATCTTCGGCGATTTCACGGGCCCGCTTGCTATCGTTGGCAACGAACGCATCGATCATCTCGTGATGCTGCTTATTGCTTTCAAAGGCCGCTTGGCGCGCCATGACGACGCGAAATTGCAGACGATAGATCGAATGTCCGAGTTTACCCAGGACATCGGCAAGAATGGCATTGCCGGCCGCATTGACCACAAGGGCGTGGAACTCTTCATTGACCCTGGAAAAATTGCCGAGATCGCCGCTTGCCACCGCCGCATCGAGGGCGGCGCGCAGGGCTAAGACCTCGCTTGGATCGGCCGCAATCACCGGCGTTGCCAATTCCGCCGCGAGCCCTTCGAGAGCACGGCGCACGGTGAAGAGATCCGATACTTCCTTGCGGGTCCATTCGCGGACGGAAACGCCGCGATGACGTTCCACCGTCAGCAGACCATCGGCAGCCAACCGTTGAAACGCTTCGCGCACAGCACTGCGGCTGACGCTGAGCCCGCGTGCGAAATCAGCTTCGATAAGACGCTGACCACCGACGAACCGACCTTCACGGATCGCGGCGATGATCGCCGCAATGATCGTATCGACGACGGAAACATCCTGACGTCCGGCATCGGAAAATTCATTCATAACCCGCCCCATACCCCCCTAAGGCACATTCACATCACCCGCCAAAACACCGCGTGTCTATGCAGGATCCGTGATGATCGCGTCTCGTCCGGCTTGATGAAATTACCGCGCATTCTCGAACCGTAAAAAAGTGTGCGGTTCCTTTCCACAATCGCATAACGTGAAGAGATGGATCAACCACACACTTCACTCTTGCCGGAAAAAGACAAAATGCAGTTCCAGCCCCCTGAAAGGATCGTTTGTTGAAAAGGGCAACCTTCCCCTGTCGCCTTTTTAAAAACGCCCATTCGGCCATAACCATCAGCCGCTAGTGTCTCCGATCCGGGGGGGATAATGCAATCGGATTGGATCAGTTTTCCCGATCAATCAAGTGGAAAAATGATCCCATGACGGAACCGACCACGGCACCGGCATCGCCAAGCGGTCGATCGTCGGAATCGAAGACGCGCCACAGCGGATTTGGCGGGCTAGACATCACCTCCGAAGCAAAATGGAACTCATGTCCGCGACAGGGGATGCCAGCAAAAAAACCGGCAAGGCCCCGCACCGATCGATAACCGAGTCGCCGTTTCGGGGCGGCAATACTGGTTGAAATTGGTAACAGTCCCACCATCTCGTGGCGATGTCCGTCCGCATCGACCAATCCATGGCCCAAGGCCATATACCCGCCGCATTCGCCATAGATGCGCGTTCCGGCCGCAGCCGCAGCATGCATGCCCGTGCGAAACCGACTGGCCCCAGCAAGGATTGCTCCATAAAGTTCAGGATACCCCCCCGGCAGGAAAATCGCATCGGCATTGGGCGATGGCCCTTCGTCGGACAAGGGCGAAAAAAAACTAAGTTCAGCCCCTGCAGCACGCCACGCGGACAGGAGATGTGGGTAGGCAAATGCAAAGGCAAGATCCCGGGCTATGGCAATCCGTTGACCCAAAACGGGCACCGACATCGCGCCGGAAGGCTGTGCCGTGATCGTCACCGGACGTGCCAAGTCGATCAAGGCCGCAAGATCGATCCGTTCGACCATCAAGAGAGCCGCCTCGTCCAGAAAATCGGCAAGGGCGGTATGTTCCTCGGCCAGAACAAGACCGAGATGTCGGGCCGGCAATTCAAGTGACGCTTTGCGTTCGATCGCGCCGAGGATCCGTAAGCTCGGCACAGATTTCTGTGCCGCCGCCATCAGCATGGCGTAATGGCGCGACGAGGCAACCCGATTGAAAATCACGCCCGCCACCGTAATGTCCGCCCGGTGGCGGACAAAGCCTTGCAGCAAGGCCCCAACCGAAGCCGATTGTCCTTGAGTGTCGACGATCAAAACTACGGGCCATCCCGTCATGGCGGCGAGATCGGCCGTACTGCCGCGCTCGCCCGCCTGCCCCGCCCCATCGAACAGTCCCATCACCCCTTCGCACAAGATGAGATCCGCCGAAAGCCCCTGCATCAGGGCTGCCAGAGTGGAAGGCCGCATAGCCCAGGGATCGAGATTGATCGACGGGTAACCCGATGCCGCCTGATGAAATCCCGGATCGATATAGTCCGGTCCGACCTTGGCACTGGCGATCTTGATACCCTGATTGCGCAAAGCACGCAGCAAGGCGAGGGTCAGCACCGTCTTGCCGCTGCCAGAGCGGGGGGCCGCCAGCACCAGTCCGCGCCGCCCACAGACATCCGTCACCGTCGTCATGCATAAGGTTCTTTCATCGGACCGATGGGCATCAAAGGGTTGGGATCGAGTATACGCCCTTCAAGCGCGCCAAGCCAATCCAATCCAGTGCGCAAGCGGACAACATCGCCAATCACGAGAATCGCTGGCGGTTCGATTCCAGCCGCCTGCCCCGCATGCGACAGCGTCGCCAATGTAGCGACGATAACGCGTTGTTTTTCCGTCGTCGCCGAGGCGACGAGGGCCGCCGGTTCATCGCCGGACCGCCCCGCATCCATCAGACGGGCTGCAATCTGCGGTAAATGCTTCATCGCCATGTAGAGAACGAGGACCGGCGATTGGGCCAAGGCCGCCCAATTCAGTCCATCGGGCACATCCCCGGTCATCGTGTGGCCAGTCACGAAGGTCACGGCCTGATTCGTATCGCGATGGGTAACCGGAATGCCGGCATAGGCAAGCCCGCCAATGCCCGCCGTAATCCCCGGGACGATCCGAAACCCAATCCCCGCCGCGACAAGAGCCAAGGCCTCTTCGCCCCCCCGGCCGAAAACGAACGGATCGCCGCCCTTGAGGCGCAAAACCCGCTTGCCTTCCTTGGCCAAGGCGATGAGGCGTAAAGATATATCCCGTTGCTTCGGCGAAGGACGACCGCCGCGCTTGCCCGCAAATTCAAGCACGGCCTCCGGTCGTGCACAGGCGAGAATGCGCTCATCCACCAAGGCGTCGTAGACGACGCAATCCGCAGAACCGAGCGCATGGAGCGCTAGAACCGACAAGAGTCCCGGATCGCCCGGCCCCGCACCGACGAGCCAGACACTGCCGGGCATGAATTGCGGCAGGCTATAGGGCAGATCCGACCTTATGCCTTTGAGCGTCATTACCACGCCGTCACACCCATTGCAGCCTCATGAATCCACAATCGAACGCCACCCTATCCCTATCGCGCGGGACATCGGCGAAGCTTAGATCATTTTGTGACCAAGAGTGACCGTAAATCACGCAAGACAGAGCTGATGCCCCTGGCATCTTGTTTAGAAAAGAATAAATGAGTGTTTTGTCAGAGAATGGGCGAACCGATGATAGGCCTAGTGATTTTCAGGAATGCCTTGCATTCTCAGAAAAAAGCAGCAGGATTGCGGGCAGAGATCATCGGCCATGCGCGCCAAATCATCCCTATCCAACGCCCGGTTCCGATAAAATGCAGCAAGGCCCACAGTCACCGGGTCGCACGAGGAGAAGTTTATGTCGCAAGCGCCGTATCGTTTTAGAGCAAGGCCCGCGCAGAGCCCGTTCAAGGCTGCGACCCGCCTAGCCGCAGCCGGGATCGCCCTTGCCCTTTTGACAGCCCCCCCCTCTTACGCCGATCTTAATCTTGCCGGGGCCGGGTTTCAGATTGTGCGGGCCGCAACGGCGGAAGATTTAGCCGCCGTCAAACGGGAAATCCAAAAGGGTGCACCCATCAACAGTATCGATGATAAAGGACGCACGGCCCTCATTGCGGCAGCCAATAACGGTGTCAGCAGCTTGCCGATTATGGAAGTGTTGATTGAGAATAAGGCCCGTGTCGATATCCGAGATAAAACCGGCCTCACGGCACTCATGGCGGCGGCGGATCGCAATTGCGAACCCTGCGTCGAATTGTTGATCAAGGCTGGTGCCCCCCTTGATGTTCAAGACCGCGATGGTTTCACCGCCTTCATGCATGCGGCACGCCGGGATTCAATCGAAGTGATCAGCCAATTGGCCAAAGCCGGTGCAAAAACCGATTTGACCGATTTTACCGGTCGAACATCCCTCGATCTTGCCACGAGTGAGCGCCGCAACGCGACGGCGGCCCTGCTGCGCAAACTTGGTGCCAAGAACTGAGTGGCAATTGACGAAAAACCCTCGAACCAAGTGATCTCAAGGTAGCCACACGGTCAGCGATGACCATCCTGGTCGATCAGCCCATACCGCTCGAAGGGGGCTAGACCTCGACCTGCGCCCCGAGGATGACAACGCGGTTCGAGGGAATACCAAAGAAAGTCGTTGCCGACTGCGCTGTCGCCGACAAGGCGATGAACAGGCTTTCCTGCCATCGATAGAGCGGTGAGCGATGTGAGGGAACGAGTTCCTCTCGGCTGATGAAAAAGGACGTGTCAGAGAGATCGACCATCAACCCCAAGGCCCGGCATTCTGTCAGAGCGCGCGGAACATTGGGCGTTTCCATAAAGCCAAATCTAGCAACGACCCTGTGGAAACCCTTGCCCAGCTTTTCGATCGTTACATGGTGTCCCTGACGCACCCAGGGAACCTCTTCGGTTTTGACTTGCATCAGAATGATACGTTCGTGCAAGACCTTGTTATGTTTTAAATTGTGGAGAAGAGCCAGCGGCACTTTTTCCGTATCGCCCGTCATGAAAACCGCCGTCCCGCTCACCCTGACCGGGGAATGGTCGGCCCGTTCCAAAAACAGGGTCGTGGGCAAGGCATCGGTATAAAGGCTCTTATAAAGGACCTTTCGGCCGCGCCGCCATGTCGAAATTAGGGTGAAAACGCATAAACCAACGGCCAGGGGCAGCCAGCCGCCTTCCAAAATCTTCAAACAATTGGCCGAAAAGAAGGCGGCATCAACCAAAATGAGAATACTGAAGATCGGAATGGTGCGGCGGTAGGGCCATTTCCAGACATGACGCGCAACATAAAACGCCATCATGGTCGTGATCAGCATCGTGGCCGTCACGGCCAAACCATACGCATCGGTCAAGGCCGCCGAGCTTTTGAACATAAAGACCAAGGCAATGACCGAAACCATCAAAATCCAGTTCATTTGAGGAACATAGATCTGACCGATTTCTTCTTCGAACGTATGCCTGATTTCCATACGCGGCAAATAGCCTAATTGCACTGCTTGACGGGTCAGTGAAAACACCCCGGAAATCACCGCTTGACTGGCGATCACGCTAGCAGCAGTCGAAAGAATGACCAACGGTAACAGGAGGCTTGTCGGTGCCATCAAAAAGAAGGGGTTTTCTATCCCTTCGGGGTGTCGCAGTAGAAAAGCGCCTTGCCCGTAGTAATTCATGATCAAAGCAGGAAAAACAATTAAGGCCCAGGCCTGTTGAATAGGTTTTCGGCCAAAATGACCGATATCTGCATAGAGCGCTTCGGCACCAGTAAAAGACAAAACGACGGCACCCAATATAAAAAATATGTGTATTCCCTCATTAACTGCAAAATTAAAGGCATATAGCGGATTCAGGGCCATTAAAACTTCCGGCGTTTCTATTATTTGCCGCATACCTAATAAAGCAAGACATAAAAACCAAAACATCATCACCGGGCCAAACAACCCACCAACCTTATGGGTGCCACGGCTTTGAAACAGGAACAAGCCCAGAATGATCAAGACCGATATCGGCACAATCCAGTCTTGTACTGCAGGCACGGAAAGTTCCAACCCTTCGACTGCCGAGAGCACGGTAACGGCCGGCGTTATCATGCCGTCTCCCATGAAAAGGGCCAGACCCAAAATCGCCAAGGTCGTAATCACCGTTCGACGGCGCGACTCCATCGGCAAGGTGCTGACGGCAAGGGTCGCCAAAGACAACACACCCCCCTCGCCCCGATTGTCGGCATAGAGAATCAGACTGACATATTTCACGCTTACCGTTAGGATCACCGACCAGGTCAACATCGACAGAAAACCGAGGATGTTACCGTCGGTCAAAGTCAGGCCGGTTATTTTCGGGTTGAAGGCAGCCTGTACCGTATAAAGCGGACTGGTGCCGATATCGCCATAAACCACGCCGATCACGCCAATGATCAACGCCCAACTGGATAGGCTATGTCGCCTTGGCTGATCCGCTTTTTCGGCACCCATCAATGTGCTAACCCCAGGTTATACCACTATGCGATCTCAAGGTGAGCTCGAAACGCGGCGCACTCTGCTACAAACTGAACTAAGCGTCAATACGTATAAAATCCATCAACCCATACGCGTAAACATTGGAATAATCCAATCACACCCAATCATCGAACAATTATTATAAATAAAAATAAATGGCGATAGATTTTATGAATTTACATTTGACAACATCAGATTTTTTGCTTTTGACAATAAAAGCAAACCTTCTTTTCGATCCGAATCTGCGTCTTCTCCACGTCCAACCAATTCAAGCAAGCGGACTGACCAATAAATTTCCCGCTCCGCTTTTTCGAGATCCGGCCGGTGGGTTTGCGGGTCGGATAACGCATCAAAAAGTTGTACCAGACGAAAGTCAACGCTGCGCGCCACCGTTTTCAACGCATAATCGACTGTTGGCGACAAGGACAGACCAGCCGCGAAGGATTCGCAGCGACGCAGGATCAGTAAGGCATTTTCCGCCTCGGCCTGGACATTGACCGGCGTTTCGGCACCCTGTACGAACAGGCGACCGATCTGTATCTCGGCCTGCGAGACAAGATCAGCAAGTGCCGACCGCGCAATCTCGCGCATCGGAACAAGACGCCGCCGCCCTTCAAGATCAGAACGCAAATTGCGCTCGGCGATCACAAGTTGGTCGGTCAATGCCCGCAGTGCCGCAACCCGATCGGATAAATCGCCACAAGCGCTCTCCTTGATCTCGCGCGCCGCATTCTCCATCTCGCCCAAAACCATTTGGCAAACGCGATTGAACAGTTCCTGACGTTCGTCCGCCTGAAACCCGAGACGCATGGCATGTAGAACATCGAGAATAGCGGCCGGTACCGTGAAACGGACGGACAAAACAAGCAGCATGCCGTAGGCAAGATCGATCCTGCCCTGATGGGCATCCTGGATCAGGCGCTGCACGCGCGTGAGTGGTTCACCTTCCAAAACGCGCATCGGCTTGGGCGGCAAGACCGCCTTCATCATTTCGATCGCCCGACCGAGAGACAACAGCATCGTCACCCGTTGCACTTCGGGCAGCAAGACGGATTCGAGCCCCACTAAAGCGCGGCGTACCTGCCGATCGGTTAAAGCCTCGCGGGTCGCCTTACCGAGACAGTCCGACACAAAGGGCCAAACCAAAAGGGCAAGATTGTCCAAACCTTCACGATCGTCAGGGGCAAGCGCCAAGAGTTGTTCATTCAATTCAGCGAGCCGCACAGGATCGCCGTGCCGCACGACGTAATCCCACACCATGGCCATCAAGCGGCGGGAAATCCGGCAATCGTTGCGACCGACCGGATCTAGTATCAGCAAATCTTCAACCGGGTAATAGGCAAGGCGTTGCAGGCTTATCCGCCGTGGCGGACGCACCCGTTTCAAGCGCTCGCGCATGCGTTCCAACAAAGAATGGACCGCGGGCTTATGCTGAACCGTTTCCAAAAGCCGGACGACTTCGCGAAATTTCAACTCGCTGAGATCACCCAACTGCTGTTCCAACAATAAAAGCTCGCGCATCAATTCCGGTCGGATCGACGGTTCCGGCATGGGTGCGCTCATAGTGCCGTCCCTCTGAGCTTGGCTGCTTCCATCCGGGCGACCAGTTCGATGTCGCGTTCGCCCGTGCGCCAATCTTCATAGGCCCGCAGGCGGCGGCGCTGCATCAAAGCCTGACGCCGTTTCAAGTCATCGACATCCAAACTGGTCTCATGGCGCGGCACAAGCGGAAGCAGGCGCATCAAATGATCGACGGAATCGCGCTGCTCGATCATCGGGCCGCCCCGCGCTTCCTGCCAAAAGGCCAGAACGAAATCCCACCCATCCAAAAGCCAGGAGAGCCGCCCCGCCATGCGTTTGATGCCGTCGCTGCGCTTGTCCCACTGACGGATAATCTGGCCGATCTGACGCAGATCGCGATCGATCTGCATCAACATCCGCCCCGCAATATCGATCGTAAGATCGGCCACCGTGGCGGCAAACCCGGCATAGCCAGCCATGTCCGAACGGTCGCCATGCCCCCAATCGGCAATGGATTGTCGAAATTCGGCGACCCCCGCCAAAAGTCGGCGCAACCGTCCGATATGGCCCGCATCCAGAAACCCGATCGGGGCAATGATCGCGGCAAGTTCGGCTATCCGTTGATCGACGATCTCGGAACGCAGGCCAATCTCTTGCACAGCTTCGCGCATCATCGTCTTTACATAAGTCCGAAACGCGGCACTCTTTGGATCGAGTCCCATCATCACACTGACGGGGGTTTGTAAATTCTCCATTAAGGCAAGCATCAAAAGCAGATTCGTCTCGACGACCATCTGATCGTCGGCCGCCATCGTGATGGCCGCCGCTTCGGCCGATGCAGCCCCAGCAAGCCCGGTCATCGCCACTTTCAAGGCGGCACGCCGCATCAAATCCGGCGTCACCGCATTGGCAACGCTGATCTCTTCGTGCAAGGCACGGTCATGGATCGACATGCTGGTCAATTGCGGGACGACATCCCAGGGCACAACATAAGCGCCATCGGAGCCCGAGAAACTGGGCATCAACAGGACGAGGCGATGCCATTCATCGGGCCGGACCCGCGATAAAGAGAGAATCGGTGTGGTAAACGGTGCCGCCGTGCCGCGCTCTTCAAAGGTTGAAGGCCGGAAGATGCTGTTCGGGTTCAGGATCATGCAGGCCAACATCCATCAATCTTGGGGCCGATCATGGGCTTATCGCCGATAATGTGCAAGAGTGGGCGAGCCTTCATCCCTCATCACAATCGTGAGAGGGTGGATAAGAATGGGTATTGCCCTGATAATCCGTAACCAACCACCGCCCCGGCACCGAGGGGTCTGGGCAAACATAGTTTGGACCAATCGGCACCTTCCCATATCCTCCCGGTAGATCCAGAACATAAGTCGGTTGACAGAGGCCGGAAACATGACCGCGTAAGGTGCGCATCAAGGCCTGGCCCACGTCAATTCTCGTGCGAAATTCTGCCGTTCCCGGCGCAAGATCGCCGTGATGGAGATAATAGGGTTTGACCCGCAAAGTGACGAGGCGACGAAACAAGGCTTCGAGAACGGCGGGACTATCGTTGATGCCGCGCAGCAACACGGTCTGCCCCAGCAGAACGACCCCCGACCGGTTCAAACGACGCAATCCCGCCGCCTGTGCTGCGCCGAGTTCGCGCGGGTGATTGGCATGGACCGCAAGATAAAGACCCTTTTCCGTTTGCAAGGCGGCGACCAGTTCATCATTGATCCGGTCGGGGTCGACGACCGGAACCCGCGAATGCAGCCTGATCGCACCGACATGCGCGATCGCAGAAAGGGCACCCACCATCTCGGACAATCGGCGCGGCGAGAGCATCAGAGGATCGCCGCCAGTGATGATCACCTCAAAAACTTCCGGATGGGTCTCGATATAGCGCAAGGCCGCCTGCAATTCGTCCGCCGACAGGGTATCGCCACTAGGCCCGACCATCTCGCGGCGAAAACAGAACCGACAATAGACGGGACAGACGTGGATGGGCTTCAACAGGACCCGGTCCGGATAGCGATGCACGATGCCTTTTACCGGCATGAAGGCATAATCGCCGATCGGGTCTGCCCGTTCTTCCGCCGTGTGAGCCAGTTCCGTCTCATCGGGGATAAATTGGCGGCCGATCGGGTCGAACGGGTCGTGCCGATCAATTGCCGCAATCATGGTCGGCGTCAGTTTGACGGCATACCGGCGCACCACCGCGCGAACGGCGTCCGCATCGCCGGGGGCAATGAGGCCATGAGCCAAAAGCCCATCCACATCCTGAACCGAGGATCGCGATCGTTCGCAAGGATCCGCTTCTTGCGGCAATGAAAGATCTGGAGAAGACATCGTAACGCAAAGGTGCCGCAAAACAGGTCCAAGCGGCAAGGGGCAGGGTTCGATATCACCCCTGCCCCGATACCATGCTCGCGGGAGGCTTAGAGGGTGCTCAAAGATCGGCGTAGATATGCGTTTCGCTCTTGGCGCCCGGATGGGTGACCGCCCCCTTTTCCGCAGAGCCAACGGTTTGCGCATATTTCCAGAGAGCACCGGACTGGTAATCCGTGCGACGCGGCCGCCAGGCGGCACGGCGCGCCGCCAATTCTTCGACAGTCAAGGCAACACAAAGCGTACCCGCATCGGCATCGAGCGTGATGACGTCACCATCCTGCAACAGACCGATCGGCCCTGCCACGGCCGCCTCCGGCCCGACATGGCCGACACAGAACCCGCGCGTCGCCCCCGAAAACCGGCCATCGGTAATCAAGGCAACCTTATCCCCCATGCCCTGACCATAAAGGGCCGCCGTGGTCGCCAACATTTCGCGCATACCGGGCCCCCCCTTCGGTCCCTCATAACGGATGACCAACACATCGCCTTCCCGGTAATCGCGCCGCTCAACGGCGGCAAACGCGTCTTCTTCGCAATCAAAACAACGGGCCGGGCCGACGAACCGGCGATGGGCAAGCCCCGCCACCTTCACGATGGCGCCTTCTGGTGCAAGATTGCCGCGCAAGCCCACGACCCCACCGGTCGGCGAGAGCGGTTTGTTGGTCGCAACGATCACGTCCTGGCCCGGATCAAACGTTACGGATGCCAGATTTTCGGCCAGGGTGCGACCGGTCACAGTCATGCAATCGCCGTGTAGATAACCCCCATCCAAAAGCGCACGCATCAACAGGGGCACCCCACCGACGGCATGAAGATCCTTCATGACGTAACGACCGGCTGGCTTCAAATCGGCAATATAGGGGGTACGGCGAAAGATCTCGGCCACATCATGCAAATCGAAAGCGAGGCCGCATTCATGGGCCAAAGCGGGTAAATGCAAAGCCGCATTGGTCGAGCCCCCCGATGCGGCAACGATGGTCGCTGCATTTTCCAGCGCCTTCAACGTCACGATATCCCGAGGTCTGAGGTTCAAAGCCAAGAGATTCATGACCGCCCGTCCCGATTCGGCGGCATAGGAATCGCGGCTTTCAAACGGGGCCGGCGTCCCGGCAGAGCCTGGCAGGGCAAGGCCGATCGCCTCACTGACGCAGGCCATGGTATTGGCGGTAAATTGACCGCCGCACGATCCGGCGGACGGACAGGCAACACATTCCAACGCGTGGAGATCCGCATCGCTCACCGTGCCGGCACTATGCCCGCCCACCGCCTCGAACACATCTTGAACGGTCACATCCTTCCCCTTGAACTGACCGGGCAAGATAGAGCCGCCATAGAGAAAGACCGACGGGACGTTGAGACGCACCATCGCCATCATCAGGCCGGGTAAAGACTTATCGCACCCGGCAATTCCGACCAAAGCATCATAACAATGGCCGCGCATGGTCAATTCGACGGAATCTGCAATGACCTCGCGGCTGACCAAGGAAGATTTCATCCCTTGATGCCCCATCGCGATTCCGTCCGTGACGGTGATGGTCGTAAATTCCCGCGGCGTTCCTGCCGCCGCCTTCACCCCAACCTTGACCGCTTGTGCCTGTCGCGATAACGCGATGTTGCAAGGTGCCGCCTCGTTCCAGGTTGTCGCGACACCGACGAAGGGTTGGGCAATCTCGGCCTCGGACAGACCCATGGCATAGTAATAGGAACGGTGCGGTGCCCGTTGCGGGCCAACGCTGACATGACGACTGGGCAGGCGGGACTTGTCCATGGGGACTGAACTCCGGGAGAGAGGACGGTGCTCGTCCACTATAGCAAGCGCGCACCCCTGCCCCCGCGATGAATGCTCATCCCTGTCGCGCAATAAATGCAAAGATGTAGCCGTATAATTGGATAGATATAACGATTATTCGGTTTAATTTCACATCTTCGGTCGAAAATAGGGGCGATAGGGCGCACCCATCACGGTTTGTATCAACGCGGTTCAGAGGCCAGTACTGCGCGCGATCCGTTCGATTTCCTCGCGTACCAACCGTTCCGTGATACTGGGCAGATGCGTGTCGAGCCAATCCTTCAGCAGGGGGCGCAACATGTCACGCACGATTTCTTCAAGCGTGATCGACCCATTGCCCAAATAGGTTTCGCCCGGCAGCGGGCGCCTGCCGCGTCCGGCAATAGAAGCAAAGGCCGCGGCCGATGCGGCAGCGGTTGCAGCCGAAACGATCCCGTCATCCATCGGCTCGTAAGGAGGGGGGTCAC
>DAISJD010000039.1:0-22684 GCA_036821645.1 Aliidongia sp. | reverse complement strand
GCATGGGGCAGGGATGTTCCATCGAGCCCATCACCCTGTACGTTGCCAAACGGGGTTAAGCCCGGATAAGGATAGTCGGGTAGAACGCTGGTCGGGAATGGCAGGAGGAAACACTCATCCAGTGCCTGCGTGCCAATTTTTTCGAGAATTTTGGGAAAGAATTGGTCGATTCCAGGGCCGTAACCGATGCTGATCATCGTATCGCCGCTGATGACGGCGGCCCCATCCGCTTCCGATGACTGAAAAAGCAAGCGCGGCCCAAAGAGAAGAGCCCCAAGCGGTGTACTGGTCTGTTGACAAATCACCCGAAACCGTTCGGTCATTGCGGCATTGCTATCGATCGTGCGGGCCAGCTCTTCGGCGGCGATCCGGGCGATATGCTCTGCAATCACCTCGATAAAGCGCAAAGCCTCTTTTAGTTGCTTGGATTGGGGCAGATATTCGCGCCAATTGCGACAGATGACATGCCCCCACAAACCCTGTTTCAAATGAAGCGGAATAACGAGGATGGCACTGGTCCGTTGATCGCGGAGTTGTTGAATGACGACGGGGGGTAAGGTGAGAAACAGGCTTTCGTCAAGGATCGGGTAACTGGATTCCTGATCATCGATGGTCAAGAGCCGCGCGCCGCCGACGGAGACATCACGGATCTTGACATATGGCCGCAGCCCGACGGATTCGATCAAGCTTTTTGCCAATCTCTCGTGCCCAAACAGCGAGGGAAGCGATTGGTCGTTCGATTCACCAAGAATCCGCGGAAATTGATCGATGGATTGGGCGAGCGAGACAACGCCGAAGCCAGTGATCTGGGCAAAGGCGCGGGTTGCAGCCCGTGCCAAGGCATTGATCGTCTGCGACTGCTGTAATTCCTCATGGAATGGTGTGTGGGTATGGGGATAATTACCCAATGCAGGGTCATTTTTCTCTAATTCGAACTCGATAATAATATTGCTTTGTAAGCATAAAACTCTACAATAGAAGTTCATATCATTTTTTTTGAAGAAAAAATCATCTTGATCTTGATGTGACATATTAATAATATAGTTAATTCGAGAATTGTCGAAGAAAAAATTAAGTGTATTGTTTAGTATTTTAACAGGATCAATGCCAATGATTTTGTGTGTATTATCTGTTGTGTAAATAATTTTATTCTGTATTTTATTGAAAACGAGAACGATGCCATGGGGTTGAAAGGATCCGGAAAATCGGGCTAATTTCATGGTTAGTTGGGGCTGTGTCGACTCAATTT
The DNA here is from genome assembly GCA_036821645.1 of Aliidongia sp. Classification (GTDB taxonomy): domain Bacteria; phylum Pseudomonadota; class Alphaproteobacteria; order ATCC43930; family CGMCC-115725; genus DAISJD01. Next base: position 21,435 of record DAISJD010000039.1, on the reverse strand, counting down.
CGACGGTGTAATTGACCCCAAATTCCATTTTTCAATCCTTTTTATGATGAGCCATCACCGTCCGTTAGAACCGCATGATGGTCCATGCTTTCGTTGGCAGCCCAAAGCAGCAATTTGAGCAATCTTGAGTTTATCAGCAGACTCTATTCTGTCGCCATGATAATATGCTAAAAAAAGAAAAAGTCTAATATTAAAAACTATAAGTAATAAAAAGGATATAATCGATTGATAGTGTGTAATGATTTAAATAAAAAATTTTAATCAAAATTAAATTTACGAAATAAAATTATTAATTATAATTTTTTATCCATTAAGTGCATCTTCCAGTGCCTCTTCAGCTTCAAACCAGATTTTTTCTTTTTGTTCTATTGATTTTTTAAGGTCTGTTTGCCGCTTCATCAGATCAATACGAAGAGTGATTGGAATTTTTGCTTCAATAAGTTTTTCTTCAACTTCTTTTAATAATTTAGTTTCTTTTAAAAGATCAGCCTCTGCTTGTTTTGCTGCTTTGCGTAACGGTTCGACCTGCTTGCGTTTTACGCTGCTGGCACCCCGTTCTTTGCCCGATGGCTTTTTGCCGGTCGCGTCTTGTTTGGCGCGTTCTCCGATCGCTCGTTGGCTCAGCATGGCGCGCCGGTAATCTTCCAGATCTCCATCGAACGGTTCGACCTTGCCATTGGCCACCAACCAAAGACGGTCCGCGGTCAATTCCAGCAAGTGCCAATCATGGCTGATCAGGATAACAGCCCCTTTGAAATCGTTGATCGCATCGGCCAGGGCATCGCGGCTATCAATATCCAGATGATTGGTCGGTTCGTCGAAAATCAACAATGGGGGAGCGTCATGGGTGATCAAAGCGAAATTGAGCCGGGCGCGTTCCCCGCCAGAGAGGTCTTTGACTTTGACGAACGCTTTGTCGCCGGAAAACCCAAAGCGACCGAGCCGGGTTCGGATTTCAAACTCTCTGGCGTTGGGGATAAGGGCAGCCAAATGGGTGAAGGCGGTCCCTTCGCCATCCATATCTTCGATTTGATGTTGCGCAAAGAAACCACAGCGCAGTTTGCCTGCCCGATGAATCTCGCCTTTCAAAGGATCGAGCCGCCCGGCCAAAAGCTTCGCGAAGGTTGATTTGCCGTTGCCGTTTGACCCCAACAGGGCAATCCGATCATCTGGATCGATGCGTTGATTGAGACCGCGCAGGATGGGTTTGCCCGGTTCATAGCCAAGATCGATGCCGTTCAGACTGATCATGGGGGGAGAAAGTTCGGGCGGGTCGGGAAATTCGAAGGTTAAACTGGCCTGGTCTTCCAAAACGGAGATTGGTTTCAACCGGGCCAGGGCTTTCATACGGCTTTGTGCCTGACGCGCTTTGGTTGCCTTGGCTTTGAAGCGATCGATAAAGGATTGCAAATGAGCCCGTTGCTGTTCTTGCTTCGCGGCCATGGCTTTGTTTTGCGCCATCTTGGCGGCCCGCAACGACAGGAAAGTGTCATACCCACCTGTGTAGTAAGTTAAGGCCTGACGGTCGAGATGCAGGATATGATCGACTGAACTGTTGAGGATCTGGCGATCATGGCTGATCATCAGCAGCGTGTGCGGATAATTCTTGAGATATGTTTCAAGCCAAGCACTGGCTTCGAGATCGAGATGGTTGGTCGGTTCGTCGAGCAACAGGAGATCGGGTGCTGCAAATAAGGCGGCCGCCAATGCCACGCGCATGCGCCAGCCACCGGAATAGCTTGACATGGGTCGATGGCACATCTCGTCGGTGAAGCCGAGGCCGTTCAAAATTTGGGCCGCCCGCGCCGGTGCACTATGGGCATCGATTTCATCGAGCCGCTGATGAATGAAGCCGATCCGATCGGGATCGGTGGCGGTCTCGGCTTCGTTCAGAAGGGCTGCGCGTTCGAGATCTGCGGCTAAAACGACATCGGCGGGCGACATGGCACCGCCGGGTGCCTCTTGGGCGACGATGCCAATCCGGGTCCCCCGTTGCAACTCGATGGAGCCGTTATCGGGCTGCGCCTCTTGCAGAATGAGGGAAAAGAGCGTGGATTTTCCCGCCCCATTGCGCCCGACCAATCCGACGCGATGGCCGCCCGGTATGACGGCCGAAGCATTCTCGAACAGGGTCCGTCCAGCAATACGGTAGGTGAGGCGGTCAATCGTCAACATCGGGCGGCAGCTCGTCGATCGGCAAGATATCAAGTGTCGGGGATGAAGGATGACCCCATCCCCCGCACGGTCCCTGGCGTGGGGGTGCACGGCTCAGGATCTAGCAGGATGTAGAACAGGAAGCGATCCCGGAAATGCCAAAACATGGCGCTACTGCAAAATTGCGGAGGAGATCTTCCGCCTGATGCATGGTCCTTGCGGCCAACCGCTCAGGTTTTAGCAGTCGCAGACACGTCCATGGGATGATGGCAGTTTTTTTGCGCATGCGCCAATGCCCGCTCGATGGTACGGAAATAATGGACGAGCGGGGGGCGGACCTCATGGGCGAACAATGTCCGATTGACCGCCTTCGATCCGCCCGTGATCGAGAGGGCTATGCCTTGGCGTTGGGCTTTCATGGCAAGATCGTGCATGACATTGGCGGCTGTGGAATCAAGAAAAGGGACATCGCTGAAATCGACGATGAAATCTCTGCGTTGATCGGCAATCTGATCCAGAATATGGCCGACACTGGACGCAGCCCCGAAGAAAAAGGCACCCGTAATACGATATATGACGATATCGGTTTGTGCAGAGGGATCCAAAACCGGCGAAGACGGCACCGGATCCCGGTCCGGTTGGTCCGGCCTTGCGAAAGGGGCGGTCGCTTCGACACCGCTTGCCGCTGCCATGCGGTGGATGAAGAGCACGCTGCCCAAGGCGAAACCGACCACGATCCCTTCGGTGAGATCGCGCAAGATCGTGAGGAGGAATGTGGTCAAAAGGACGAGCGCATCGCCCCATGAACTGCGCAGTAAGATCCAAAAAGCATGTTTTTCGACCATGTTCCAGGCGACCATGGTCAAAATGCCGGCAAGGGCTGCGAGCGGGATATAGCGTGCCAGCGGGGCGGCGATCAGCATGAACAGCAACAAGAACAAGGCATGAAAAATACCCGAGATCGGCCCGCTCGCCCCAGCGCGGACATTTGTCGCCGTCCGTGCGATCGTTCCTGTCACGCAGATGCCGCCCAGCATGGCGGATGCGATATTGGCCATGCCTTGGGCGACAAGTTCGCAATTGGCACGGTGGCGTCGGCCCGACATGCCGTCGGCCACAACCGCCGAGAGCAGGGATTCGATCCCGCCCAAAAGCGTGAAGGCAACGGCGTCGGGCATAACGGCAACAAGCCGATCCACTGTAACGATCGGCAGGCTTGGGCTCGGCAAATGGTCTGCGATGCCGCCAAAACGAGAGCCGATCGTGTCGATCTGTATTTGAAAAAGGCTGGTGAGAACGGCCGATAGGCAAACGACGATCAGCATACCGGGCCATGTCGGCTTTAGGTATTTCAAAAGAATGAGGGTGCCGAGACTGAAGCCTGCCATGGCGATCACGGCCGGTTGTGCTGAGGGCAGTGCCGCACCCAGTGCTTCGATTTTCTGAGCGAACGGGCCCGGTTCCTTGCCGACGAGGGTAAGTCCCAGCAAATCTTTCAACTGACTGGAAAGAATGATGACGGCGATGCCTGCCGTAAAGCCGACCGTTACGGGATAGGGGATGAATTTAATATATGTGCCCAGTCTCAGAAGGCCGATTGCAATCAGCAAAAGACCTGAAACCATGATGGCGAGGGCGAGCCCGTCGAGGCCGGTTCTATTGATGGTATCGGCGACCAAGACGATAAAGGCACCGGCGGGGCCGCCGATTTGAAACCGACTGCCGCCAAAGGCGGAGATGATGAATCCGCCGATGATCGCCGTAATCAGTCCTTTGTCCGGCGTCGTGCCCGAGGCGATCGCAATGGCCATAGAAAGCGGCAGGGCGACGATCGCGACGGTAAGACCCGCGACGAGATCGGCGCGTAACTGAGTATATCCATAGCCTTCACGCAGCACGGTCCATAATTTCGGCACGAAGAGCTCAAAGAAACTCGGTTTCGTGAAGGCAGTGTGCGACGAGGATGTTGCCATGACGGGCCTGTCGGTGATGCATTTGTTTTTAGGACCGGGGCCAATCAGGATAGGCGAGGCCGATTGCAGCCTTAACCGTTCTTCCTAAGGCCCGTGCAAGGCCACCAAACCGGTGTCTATGCAGAGACTATCGATTCTCTATGGAACACCTATGTCCGTTTATAAAGCAATAAAAACCGTACGGTAACCAGCCCTTGCCGATAAAAACCAACCAAAGGGGTCAATTGTGCGATCTGATTTCGCCGACACAAAAGAAAAGTCGAATCTCGCTTGCGGCATCGGCTTCTGGGCGGTGTGGTCGGGTTTGGAATCCTTAAAAAAGCCGTTTTTATCCGGCATTCCTTTTGGGCCGAAGTCATCACTGGTCTGTGATCGATGGGGAGCGCTCTTCCATCGGCAATTGGCTTTGGTGCATGTATGCTGTCCGTATTGGCGGTGGATCAAGGTGTTGCGGCGCTGGAGTTGGAATGACGCATTGTTTTGACGGCACGAAAAGCATTGGGATGACGGCGCTTTTAGTGAGCGTGATGGCGTTTTTTTCCATGACGGCCATGGCTGGGCCATCCCTCGAAACGGAACCCCAGAACCTTCGGCGCACCCCCTTGGATTTGACGCAGACGAGTTTGTCCGGTTCCGGTTCCGGGGCGGCCCTGGCCTTGCAGATTGCCGTGGCCCATTCGGAATCGGTGAGCGGCGTCGGGGTGTTGGGCGGGATGCCTTATGCCTGTATCAAATTGATCGGCTCGCGTCTCAACACGACGGATTTTAACTTGCGTTACGCGCCGTGCTTGCTCAGCGCGGAACCGCTGCCCGATCCGAAGGTTCTCTACGACGATGCCGTGAAACAGGCGGAAGCAAAGCAGATCGATCCGCTTTCAGGCTTGAGCCGTCAACGTCTTTGGATCTTTCGTGGATATAACGACGTGTTCGTTACCCCAAAATTAGCGTCTGTGATCAAGGGTTTTCATAAATTATCCGGTGCGGCTCCGGCGAACATCTTCGTACAAGAAGCGATCGCGGCGGGCCATGGCCCGGTCAGCGACCGTGCCGGCGGCGACTGTGTCGATCCTGGAACTCAAGGGTTGCGGGCCTGTCGGTATGATGCCGCCGGGTCGTTGCTGCACCAATTTTATGGTGCCTTAAAACCGCGCGCCATCAGCGGCTTGACAGGCCGGTTCCAGTTGTTCCAACAAGCGGCTTATGCCGTGGACCGCGAAGCGGCGGGCTTGGCCCAGATCGGCTATGCGTATGTCCCGCGTTCCTGCGATCAAGGCGAGACGTGCCGGGTCCATGTCGTCTTGCACGATTGCGGCCAGTCGGCAGAAAAACCGGCCGGTCCCGATACGAGTTTTATCGCGGGTGGCGGCTATAACGAATGGGCGGACGAGAATAATTTGATTATCCTCTACCCCCAATTATCCATGTCGGTCCGGTCGGGTTGCTGGGATCAATGGGGGTACACGGGACCGGATTACGCAACCTCCGAGGGAAAACAAGTGACGGCCATCTGGAAGATGGTCCAAGCGCTGGCTGGACCCCAGGTACGGATGCCGCCGGTTATTCGTAATCAAAAAGAAGGAAAGACGGAGGGATTGGGCGTTGCCGATGCCGGGGACCGTCAAATCATGCTGGTCTGGCGTCCGGTGCGCGGCGCCACAAGCTATAATATTTATCGATTTGAAGAGAATAACGTCATCAATATCCGCGCGATGGTTTCGGGTTTGAGTGCCGTCGATAACGATCTCGCCCCTGAAACGGAGTATCGTTATGCTGTGCGTGCGGTTGTGGACGGACGTGAGCAGGCATGGTCCGAGATTGTCGTCGGCCGCACAAAACCCGCATTCCCATTGGATTGTAAGCCCGGAACCTGTGCCGATCGGTAAATCCAAGGCGTATCCGGTTCCCCGTCGGTCACATATTTGTCGGTGATGGATGATTGCCTTGTCGTGCTGGTCGTTTCCTTCTGTCGAGATCTCGGATAGAGTACATCCGTTGCATCCCTAAGACCGGCACAGGACCTATGAACGCCCTGGATTTGATGAATTGAAGGTGGGGTCGTCTCCATTTTTTGCATATTGAGTTGTTATTAATGAATAAAATACCAGTTTTCTTTGTCTTATGAGCGCGTCTTTGGCCGGGCAATCATCCCAATCGGAACAGAAAACCGTGCCAGATCTTGACCGGGCACGGGCGCTGCTGCGCTCTGTATTCGGTTACGAATCGTTTCGCGGGCTGCAAGCTGACGTCATTGCCCATCTGATCGCGGGTCAAGATGCCTTGGTGTTAATGCCCACGGGGGGGGGCAAATCGCTTTGTTACCAGATTCCGGCTTTGGTGCGATCGGGGGTTGGGGTTGTCGTATCCCCGCTGATTGCCTTGATGAAGGATCAGGTGGATCAGTTACGCCAAGCCGGGGTGCGTGCGGCTTATCTCAATTCAAGCCTCGCGCAACACGAAGCGCGCGCCATCGAATCCGACTTGCGCGCCGGTTTGTTGGATCTGATCTACATCGCCCCGGAACGGTTGGTGCAGCCTTATTTTCTCGATCTGTTGGATCGGATCACGGTTGCTCTTTTCGCCATTGACGAGGCCCATTGCGTTTCGCAGTGGGGGCATAATTTTCGCCCGGAATACCGTCAGCTTACCTTATTGCATGACCGTTTTCCCGCAGTTCCGCGTGTCGCCTTGACCGCGACGGCAGACGGACCGACCCGCAAGGATATTGTCGATCGCCTGCATTTGGCCGATGCCAAAGTCTTCGTCGCAGGTTTCGACCGCCCCAATATTGCGTATCGCGTTGTCGAGAAAAAAGAACCAAAGGCACAATTGCTGGCATTTTTGCGGACTGAACATCCCAAGGATGCGGGGATCGTCTATTGTCTTTCCCGGCGGAAAGTCGATGAATTGGCGGCATTTCTCTCATCGAATGGGCGTCTTGCCTTGCCATATCATGCTGGCCTTGACACAGAAACGCGACAACGCCACCAGGATCGGTTCTTGACGGACGAAGGCATCATCATCGTTGCGACGGTGGCCTTTGGGATGGGGATCGACAAACCGAATGTCCGTTTTGTCGTCCACTTGGATGTCCCGCGCTCGCTCGAGGCCTATTACCAGGAGACCGGACGTGCCGGGCGCGACGGTTTGAAGGCCAGCGCCTGGATGACCTATGGGTTGGGCGATGTCATTTCTTTAAAACAAATGGTCCAGGGCTCGGAACTGGATGATCGGCAAAAACGTGTCGAGTTGCAAAAACTTGATGCGTTGTTGGGGTATTGCGAGACGGCAGGATGCCGCCGCCAGGTGCTTTTGGGATATTTTGGCGATGAGTTGAAAGAGCCGTGCGGCAATTGCGACACGTGTCTCCATCCCATCCGACGCTGGGACGGAACGATTGCGGCACAAAAGGCCCTGTCGGCCGTCTATCGGACCGGGCAACGGTTCGGGGTGCAGCATCTCGTCGATGTCCTGACGGGAAAAGAGACGGATCGGGTCAAAGAGTGGGGTCATCACCTGATCAAGACCTTTGGGGTTGGTGCCGATATGACGCGGGCTGCGTGGCAATCGATTTTTCGGCAATTGGTCGCCCATGGATATCTGGCCGTCGATGTCGAAGGTCATGGCGGGCTGATGTTTGCCGCCAAGGCAACGGCGGTTGTTCGGGGGGAGTTGCGGGTCGATTTGCGTGACGAACGCGATGCCGTTCGTCACGGGGCGGCGCATAATCGCAGGCGCGGCACCATCGAGGAGTTGGATGAGGCGGATGCGACCGTATTCGAGGCCTTGCGATTAATGCGCCTTAACCTGGCACGAGAACAAGCAATCCCGCCATACGTGATTTTTCATGATGCAACGTTGGTTGAAATGGCAAAGCGACGGCCGCAATCTCATGATGATTTGGCTGATATTCCTGGTGTTGGACGTTCTAAATTAGAGCGTTATGGTGATTGTGTTTTGGAGGTTATTGAGATGTTGAACGATAAAGCTTAACGATAATACAAAATAAAGTAAAAATTATTTGATATAATGATGTATGATGACATAATATAACTTAAAAATAGTATATTTAAAATTTTTAATATTATTATATTAAAAAAAATTAATTTTCAAAATTATTGCGTTTTTTCCATGTCATTTTTTTATTTTATAATTAATTTAAATTTTTATTAATTATTATGCCTAAATCTGACCCTCCATGCCAAAAGCATACTTGTGCCGTTTGGGTTATCGGGGAGGAATGATGGTTGACTATAGGGCACCGGATCTGATTGACGGGCGGGTCGAGGACCTAGCGATACGCGGAGAACAGACGGCAACCCGGAACGCTCGGCGGCTTGTTTCCATCGCTGGCGGCTCGATCGGCAACTTGATCGAGTGGTACGATTGGTCAGTTTACTCCGCGTTTTCCCTGTATTTTGCCAAGTCGTTTTTTCCCAGTGGCGATCCGACGCTTGAACTGTTGGATGCAGCGGCAGTCTTTGCCGTCGGTTTTCTGATGCGTCCGGTCGGTGGCTTGTTGATGGGGTATTATGCCGATTTCTTCGGTCGCAAGCGGGCTTTGACGGCATCGATCCTTTTAATGAGTCTCGGATCGTTTATTATTGCGGTCGTGCCGACTTACCATGAAATCGGTATATTATCCCCGATAACGTTGATTATTGCAAGATTGTTACAAGGAATAAGTATTGGCGGTGAGTTCGGTACGAGCGCTACATATTTAAGTGAGATGTCTACGCAAAAAACCAGGGGTTTTTACTCAAGTTTTCAATATATGACTATTATTATGGGGCAGTTGTTGGCCCTTCTTGTATTGGTTTTATTGCAAAAAGTTTTTTTAAGTGAGAAAGAAATTTATGAGTGGGGATGGAGAATTCCTTTTTTTATCGGTGCTGCTGCATCAATTTTTGCCCTATGGTTACGATCCGGCCTCGATGAGACGGACTCTTTTACAGCGAGCAAGCGGTCGCCGCGGACCAAAGGTTCCTTGACCCATCTTTGGGAATATAAACGGTCTTTGGTCGTCGTCGTCGGTCTCACCATGGGTGGCACCATGGCCTTCTATACCTATACTGTGTACATGCAGAAATTTCTGTCGAACACGGCAGGATTTACCAAGGATAACAGTGCGATCATCTTTTCTGCCAGTTTGTTCGTCTGCATGCTGATGCATCCGATCATGGGCATGATTTCCGATCGGGTCGGCCGACGCCCGATGTTGTTCGTCTTTAGTCTCGGCGGTATGTTCGGGTCAGTGCCCGTCCTAACCGCGATCAGCCATACCCATGATATGGTGCCCGCCTTTCTGTTAATCGTCATGGCTCTGGTGGTGGTGACGGCCTATACCTCGATCAATTCGTTGGTGAAGGCTGAATTGTTTCCAGTCGAGATCCGGGCGCTGGGCATCGGCTTGCCCCATGCCTTGACGGCATCGATTTTTGGCGGCACCTCGGAATATGTTGCCCTTTTGCTGAAAAAAAATCAGATGGAGACTTGGTTTTACTGGTATGTGTCGGCGGCTTTCTTTATTTCCTTCTTGGCCGCCTGTTTCATGCCGGAAACCAAGCGGACCTCTTTGATCGATCAGGATCAGCACTGACGATGCTTTTCGATGGGTGGGGGCTTCGTGACCATCGCGTTCTTATTGACAGCCGAAGCCCTCGCCCTTTTTGGTGTCGTCGTACTCATGGCCTGGGTTGTGGGAAAAGCCCGCGCCGATATCGTTCTGACACCGGACGATTGCCTCGCTTTAGTGCGCAGAGAATATCCCGACCTCAATCCCGATAGGATCTTGATTGCTGCCGATCATCGCGGTGCCCTTTTGCTGGATCGTGATCGCATAGTCTATATTCTGTTGCGTTTCGGCATGTATTGGGTTGTGTGGGTCGTGCCGGATCCGAAGCTCACCGCAGAGGAGAGGGATCTGTTTGAAGGGGGGATGCCCCTTGCCCTGATCGAGACCGGGCAATGGGATTTTTTTTCTGGGCGGTTGCGGCAACACCCGCGCGGGCAGCAAATATCATTGCGAACTGGTCATTTCGCCGTGCCGAAATTATACCTCTGTTTTGCGGATGCCCCGACAGAATGACCGAGGCCCAGAATCATGATGCGCGACCCTATCGAGATTGTCGGCCCCTTTTTTATCATCGCGATTGTCGCTGAGTTTTTTCTCTGGCGGCATCGGCTGGCGAAAGACTCACAAAGACAGGGGGGTGAACCTGACTATTACGATCCGCCCGATACAGCGGCCTCTCTTACCATGGGCTTCGTCAATGGTATCGAACGGTTGGCCGCCGCTGCCCCCCTCTATGGTATTTTTTCATGGATCTTTCAGTATCGGATGTTCGACATTTCGATGAATTTCTGGGGCTGGGTCGGGCTGTTTCTGGCGGACGATCTGTGTTTTTATTGGTATCACCGCTTTGCCCATGTGCATCGATTCTGGTGGGCATCCCATGTCGTGCATCATAGTTCGCAACATTATAATCTATCGACGGCCTTGCGTCAGCCTTGGGTTGGGACCCTCTTTCTGACCTGGTTGCCCTGGGCGCCGCTTGCCCTGATTGGGTTTCCGCCAGAAGCGATTCTGGTCCAAATGGCGTTCAGTTTGATTTATCAATTCTGGGTTCACACGCGCATGATCGACCGTTTACCCAGATGGATCGAATTTATCTTTAATACTCCCTCGCATCATCGTGTGCATCATGCACGTAATCCTGCCTATCTTGATTCAAATTATGGCGGCATACTGATCATATGGGATAGGATTTTTGGCAGTTTTACCGAGGAGGATAAAAATATACCCATAGATTATGGTCTTGTTCAAAATATTGGCACATTCAATGTTTTTAGAATTGCCTTTCATGAACCGCTTTCTTTGTTAGCCGACCTTGTTAGGGCCCCAGATTGGTCGTCCCGGATCGGCTATTTGTTCAGGCCTCCGGGCTGGCGCCCCGACGGCACGGGCAAGACCAGTGCCGTTCTAAAAAGACAATGGCATGCACGGTATGGGGCGGGCGACCGATCGGATAAAATGCCTTATAAATTGTGATAAATTCTATTTGTTCTTGGCAGCCGATCATGGCTTCTTGTCCTAAAAGAGGGGGGATGGGATGAGCGAATATCGCCTGATCGTAAACGGGATCGAGCGGCGGATTGCGAGCGATGATCCGGCAAAGCCCTTGCTATACGCCTTGCGCGGCGATCTTGCCTTGACGGGTGCCAAGTTTGGGTGTGGGCTTGGTCAATGCGGAGCCTGCACCGTGTTGGTCGATGGCGATCCCGTACGGTCTTGCGTGACCGCGATTGCCGATTGTCGCGATCGCGCCGTGACGACACTCGAAGGGTTGGGCACGCCCGATCACCCAAGCCCGGTTCAGGCGGCCTTCGTTGCGGAACAGGCGGCTCAATGCGGCTATTGCGCCAATGGGATGATCATGGCGGCAACGGCACTCCTGAAAAAGAACCCGAAACCGACCGAAGCCATGATCCGCGACGCGCTCGATCAGCATTTGTGCCGCTGTGGCACCCATACCCGGATTTTGCGTGCGGTCGCACGTGCGGCCATGACGATGGGGGGTGGGCAATGAGTGTTGGTTCATCGCCCAAGGGGCCGGATCTATCGCGTCGCCATTTTCTTCAAATGGGCGGGGCCGTTATCGTCGCGTTTTCCCTATTGCCGCGATCGGCCGTCGCAGCCCCGTCCAAAAGCCTCGACAAAACCCTGATTCACAGTTTTCTGGCCTTCGGGGCCGATGGGCGCGTGACGGTTTACTCCGGTAAAGTTGATCTTGGTCAGGGATTACGCATTGCCATTCGCCAAATGGCGGCCGAAGAATTGGGTCTTGGCGTGGACAAGATCGATCTGGTTGAAGGCGATACCAGCCTTACCCCCGATCAAGGAGCCACGGCCGGCAGTACGGGGGTCGCCGTCGGCGGGGTTCAGATCCGTCAGGCAGCGGCAACGGCCCGCCATATCTTGTTGACCCGTGCCGCCGCCCGGCTTGGCTGGCCCGTGGCGGAGTTGGATCTGCGCGATGGTGTCATTCTGTCGGCCAACGGGCCATCGGTCAGTGTGACGGATCTTTTGGGCGGGGCGATTCTCGAAGAAAAGATCGATCCGAAAGCGCCCCTGCGTGCGCCCAAAGACTACCGGGTTGTAGGACAATCCTTGCCGCGACCGGATGTTTTAGCAAAAGTGACCGGCACGCACCCCTATGTGCACGATGTTCGGGTGCCGGGGATGCTTCATGCCCGCGTGCTGCGCCCCCAGGCGATCGGGGCCCAGTTGGTCGCCGTCGATCCGGCGCAGATCAAAGCGTTACCCGACGTTCGGATCGTGCGGCAAAAGAATTTTCTGGCCGTAGTTGGGGCCGATGAATGGTCCGTGGTGCGGGCCGCCCAACTCTTGCGCCCCGAATGGTCGGGCGGCGGCGGTCTGCCCAATCAGGATGCGCTCTACGACTATGTGCGGCAGAGCCCTGTTGAAAAAGAACAAGTTTTGGTGGCCAAGGGTGATCCATCCATGGTCGATGGACGCGGCACCGGGGGCTCGGCCCAGTATTTTTGGCCGGTGCAAAGCCATGCCTCCCTTGGCCCTTCCTGCGCCGTAGCGGATGTTCAGGCGGACTCTGCAACGATCTGGACGGCGTCTCAAGGCACGCATCGGTATCATCCCGTCATCGCCCGCTTGATCGGGTTGCCGCCGGATCGCGTACGGCTCATCTATCGCGATGGGGCGGGGTGTTACGGCATGAACGGCCATGACGATGCGGCGGCCGATGCGGCCCTGTTGTCCAAGATGGTTGGGGCCCCCGTGCGCGTGCAATGGATGCGGGCCGACGAACATGGTTGGGACCCGAAGGGGCCACCCCAAATCATCGAGCTGCGCGGTCGTTTGGATCCTGTGGGCGAAATCAATGCGTGGCAGAGCGATCTTTGGTTGCCGCTCGCCACGGCGGGCCTGCCGACCGTACCGCTTTTGGCACCGCAAGAGGCGGGCCTCGATCAACCCCAGGGGCTGCTTGCCGGACAGATTCAGCAGAATGGCGATCCGCCCTATGGCATTCCCCATGTCCGAACGGTCGTGCATTGGTTGGCATCGACCCCCTTGCGCCCGTCCAATATTCGGGCTCCGGGCAAGATCGGCAATAGTTTTGCGGTTGAATGTTTCGTCGATGAAATGGCAACGCTTGCGGGCCAAGACCCAGCCATGTATCGCAGGCGCGGTTTACTGGGCGATGCGCGGGCCCTGGCCGTGTTGGACCGTGTCATCACCCGTTTCAATTGGCAGCACCGGCCGCCGCCGCGCCCCAGCAGCCCCCAGGATATCGAACTCCAGGGGCAGGGGATTGCCTATGTCCATTATAAGCAGGCCGAGAATTACGTCGCCATGGCGATGGACGTGGTCGTGAACCGCAAGACCGGTCAGATCAAGGTGCGCCGGGTCGTCTGCGCCCATGATTGCGGTTTGATCATCAATCCCGATGCGCTGACCAATCAGATCGAAGGATCGATCCTGCAAACCATCAGCCGCACGCTCCATGAAGAAGTCCGCTTCAGCGAGGCGGGGGTGACGAGCACCGATTGGATGACCTATCCGATCCTGCGCTTCAACGAGGTCCCGGAAATCATCATCGACCTGATCGAACACCCGGATCAACCGCCGTTCGGCGGGGGGGAGGCGGCTTGTGCGCCGGTTGCCGCAGCCCTGGGCAATGCCGTGTTCGATGCGACGGGGGTGCGTCTGCGGGCGGTGCCCTTTACCCCGAAGGCCGTCTTGGCGGAGTTGCGCTGACGGACTTTGGTCGCATCCCACCCCGATCCCGCCATAAAAAAATCGGGTGGCCCGTGATGGCCACCCGGTTCGATGCGACAAAGGGATGGATTATTGTCCAGGCCGGGCTGGTGCTGCGGCCTTGACGCGGAAGATGTAATAGGGGCCCGCCGCCTTGATATGATCGGGCGTTTGAAAGATGAGATCGGGAATATCGCTGTCGGCGATATAGAGCCACTGGTCCGGCCCGAAGCTCAGACCATCGGGCCAGCGCATTTTCGGGTGCTTGGCGTAAGTCGTCAGTTTCCGGTCCTTGTCCAGGCGGAAAATCACCCCGTCTTCGACCCCGGTCAGATAGATATTATCTTCATCGTCGAGGGTGATGCCGTCTGATTGCGCACGGGTGGCGTAGGCTTCGATCTTGGCCCCGAGGGCGGCGGGTGTCAGGCTTTCGTCCAACAGATCCTTGACCCGGACGCGCGACAGGGTCTTGCCGCTCATCGGCCCGACATAGAGCCATTCGTCCCGCCGGTCGAGGCCGATCGGATCGAAGGACGGATGCATCCAATAGAACCCGGCCAGCAGCATCATCTCGCGACCCTGCGCGTTGATCACATAGGGTTCGGCCACGATGGCGGGATGATTGTCCAGCAAACGACGCGCGCGTTTGGTTTCGGAATCGTAAACGATCAAGGCCGCATGGCCGCTGAACACACCGATATCGGCGATAAAGAGGTAACGTCCGGTACTATCGACCTGGAAATCCTGAGCGAAAGACCCATAGCTTGCAACCTCGCGCGGCAAGGTCACTTCATGGACCAGTTTGTTGGTAGCAAGGTCAAACGCCATGATGCGCACGCCGTATATGCCGTGTTCGCCGTGATCGAGGGTCCAAAGCCGGTTCTTGCTGTCGATGCGCAGGCTGAACACCGCCCCGAAGGACGGTTTATTGTAATCGAAGGTTTGAAAGGCGAGATCGGGATAGGGGACCGGTTTGCCATCCTTGATCTCGACCACCTTGATGTCCGGGTGCGCTTCGGCATGGATCGTGGTGAAGAGCCGACCGTCGGGGGCAACCGCAAGATTGCCGGGCGGCATATCCATCGTCGCGACGATTTCTACGGCCCCCGGCGGCAGGGTCGGTTCGGTCGCCATTTTGGGAAACGGCATGCCGTGTCCGCCGTAACTTTCATAGAACCAGATGAGAAACAGGGCGATGAACGCCACAAGACCAAGGCCGATGATTTGTATGGCGCGCGCCATTGCGTTACCCCCCGTTTTTGTTGGCGTATTTTGACTGAAACCGATCAAAACACGCGAAAAGTCTTTCTTTAAAAAAAGAAGAGCAACGCAATCGTGCCGTCACATCCGACCAAGGCCCGTTTCAATGCCCCGCCATCATCATCCGGGCAAGCGGCAACGAGATCCAACGCGGCGTAATCGGGCCCGACCAGGCTGTCAGTTTGTTGAACAGACCCGTCACTCGAACCGCATGCCCGCGTTTTAGCGCACGATAGCCGAGACGTGCAACAAGGTTCGATGCCATCGGGCCGATCAAGGCGTTGGAAAACAGCAAATTATTCTCGGCCCCGGCGGAATTGGCAAAATTGGTCTTGGTGGCACCGGGGCACAGGGTCGTGACCGTGACGCCCGTCCCCTTCAATTCGTAATTGATCGCCTCGCCGAAGCTCAGCACATAGGCCTTGGTGGCGCAATAAACCGCCATGCTCGGCCCCGGTTGAAAGGCCGCCGTGGAGGCGACGAGAAGCACGCGCCCATGGCCCCGTGCGACCATCGCCGGTAAGAAGGCGCGGGTGATGTCGGTGAGCGCCAGGATGTTGAGAGTGATCATGCCGCTGATCCGGGCCGGGTCCGCCTCGTGAAAGGGGGCGGCATCACCGAAGCCCGCATTGTTGATGAGGACATCGACCGACACGCCTTTTTCCTGAACCGCAGCCAAGAGCCGGGCCCCCGCATCGGGTAGGCCCAGGTCGAGCGGGATGATCGTGGTGCGCGCCCCCAGTTTGGCGCAGTCGTCCGCCACTGCCTGAAGACCCCCGACACTGCGCGCCACCAGGATCAGGTCATGGCCGTCACGGGCCAGTTCGCGGGCGAAATCGGCACCGATCCCACTGGAGGCACCGGTGATGAGGGCGGTCGGGCGGGGCGTAATGGATGACATGGCGGCTCTCCTGGCATGTTTTAAGAATGAATGTTCATTCTTGTATCGGAATGAACATTCATTCTTATATTTTCATCGGCCTGTCAAGGCAAAAAAACATCGGATTGTCGCGATTGATCGCCAAGGCTTGTCAGGTGGGTGTGGGTCGGCTACCACGCTTCTGAACGATATAATCGATGTCTTGGGGGAATGGTCGGGTCATGGCGACGGAACAACAGGGGCTGGACGATATCGACCCATGGGCACCCCGGCGCAATCCCGATCTGGTCGGGCATGAGGGGGTCCTATCGGCCCTGGTTCAGGCGGCGCAAGGGGGGCGTTTGCCCCATGCGGTTCTGGTGGGCGGACGGGCGGGGATCGGCAAGGCGACCTTGGCCTTTCGTTTTGCCCGGTGGCTGTTGGCGGAAACCCCCGAGGCGGCACCGGGCCTGTTCGATCTGAAACCGGGTGGGCGGCTTTGTCATCTCGACCCGGATCATCCGACCTTTCGCCGGGTCAGTGCGTCATCCCATGCCGATCTGTTGACCATCGAACGGGGTTATGATCCGAAGCGTAAGAAGATGCGCGGCGAGATCGTGGTGGACGATACCCGTGCGGTCGCCCAATTCCTGCGCCATACGGCGGGGGAAGGGGGCTGGCGCGTGGTGATCGTCGATAGTGCCGACGACATGAACCGCAATGCGGCCAATGCCTTGTTGAAAATTCTGGAAGAACCGCCGCCGCGCGCCCTGTTACTGTTGATCTGTCACGCGCCGGGGCGGCTCTTGCCGACGATCCGATCCCGGTGCCGGTCGTTCCTGCTGCATCCCTTGGCCGAGGCGGATGTGATCCGCCTGTTGGCGCAACACCGCCCGGCCTTGGGCACCGTCGAACGGGACGCCTTGGCGCGTCTTGCCGACGGGTCGATCGGCACGGCGCTGATGCTGGCCGATACGGGGGGCCTCGACCTCTATCGCGGGATCATCACGCTTTTGGGCACGCTGCCCCGCACCGACGGTGCGCTCGTCCATCAGGTGGGCGATCAATTGGCGCGGGCCGATGGCGATGCGGCCTGGGACAGTTTCACCGATCTGTTGCTGGACGCGCTGGGCCGGATGGTGGCGGGGGCCGCCTCGGGCACGAGCCGGGCCGTCCTGGCCGAAGAACGGGCGATCTTCGACCGGCTGGCCGCGTCCCTGCCGCTCGACCGATGGATCGCCCTCATCGATGGGTTGCGCACCCTCTATGGCCGGGGCGACGCGGTCAATCTGGATCGCAAGCAGATGCTGTTGGAAACGGTGGGGATGATCGAAGGGGCGCTGGGCCGGTGAGGGGGGATTAATCTTCTTTAAATTTAAAAAATCTATGGGGGAAGCCCGGATCAATGTAAAATTTGTAGAATGTCCCAAATATCATAAAAAATATTGATAATGTCAGCATCAGAAATAAATCTGATTCGCATTTTTTATAAAAAAATTCATAATCATAACCATTAAAATTAAGCAACCTTATCATTACTAAAATTCCATAAAAAAAGGGAAAATTGAGTATAATGGAAACTGAAAGTAAAGTTATAAAAAATTTTTTTGATTTTATGTTTATTTTCATTTTTTCCTCTATTGAGTTTTTAAAATCAGCGGATAAAATTTTTTATGGGGTCGATACGGTGATACCAACCTCATCGCGTGTTAGCTATTTGACTTCTGGATGGAACGAAGTTCTTCAAGCGTACCAACAGTCACGCCAACGATGCCGCCTCCGATACCTAATGCAGAAATACCGAGGGCGGCAGCGCCAAAATCAAAACCGACAAGGCAAACACCGGTCGCAAGGGCGACAATGGCTGCGATAGGCTAAAATTTGTCACGAAACTATTATTCGCCGATCATATTATTTTTCAAGTATTTTCCCGTACACAACTGCATTTCTCTGTCTGCTTCTGCTGTGTGATTATCCTCACTGGGCGGTGTCACAAGTGTGCCCCCGCGCGGATAATCCGTTATCCGCGCCAAGGTCGGGCGAGAGAGAGTCAGTCCTTTTTAATTTTGAAAAAACCGTGCGGACCATAGCGTCGGTCAACATAAAACTTAGATAAGACACCAAATATCATAAAAAATATTGATAATTTGAGCATTAAATAAAAATCAGAGACAGTTTTTCTATAAAAAAAATCGTAGTCATAACTATCAAAATTTAATAATCTTATCATGATTAATATACCATAAAAAAAAGTGCAAATAAAAATCACACAAAACAACCAGTAAAATATAAAAATTTTTTTTGAGTATGGATTAATTTTCATATTTTTCTCCATTTGCTAATTATTTAATTCTGTTCAAGATTGTTGTATTTGGGCTGTCAGCATGATTATGCCGACAGCCTATTGGGTTAGCTATTTGACATGACGATCGAGCGAATTTCATCGACCGTGCCTGCACCAACCCCGATGATACCGCCCCCGATGCCAAATGCAGATACGCCTAAGGCAGCAGCGCCAACAAACAAAACGCCAAGCGCAATCCCAGCACCGGCACCCACAGCACCAGCAATCAATATATCACCTGCGATGCTGCCACCGCTGACCTGATCGATTTCTTCCAGCGTCAGTTCGCGTGGGCCTGCGGTTGAAACCCTTAAATCTATAGATGAGATGAGGCAACCCTATTTTGCAGAAAGAGTAGAAAAGTGATATTATTTATAGAGATATCTTCAACCGTTTTTCGCGCTTCATAACGTGCTCTGCCCCACCCCTTACGGGGCAATTATTCCCTCTTGCCGGGGCAGGGGCGCAATTGTGCCCCTTGCGGGACGGGGGGGAATATCGCCATAGTGCCACCCTCTGTGGACGGGTGGGCGCGTCTTCGCGCCCGCCGTCGGTCCTACGTTATGAGGAGCATGGGTCGATGGCCGACGGGCGGTCTTTTTTCATCACCACGCCGATTTACTATGTCAATGACAAGCCCCATATCGGCCATGCCTATACGACCTTGGCCTGCGATATGCTGGCGCGGTTCATGCGGCTGGACGGGCGGTCGGTGTTGTTTTTGACCGGCACGGACGAACATGGGCAAAAGGTGGAAAAATCGGCGGCCCTGGCCGGGCTCGACCCGTTGGCCTTTTGCGACGAAGTCTCCGAAACCTTTCGCACGCTGGCCCAGACCCTCAATATTTCCCATGACGATTTCATCCGCACGACCGAACCGCGCCATATCGCCGCCTGTCAGGCACTGTGGTCGCGGTTGGTCGAGACGGGGGACATTTATCTCGGCGCTTATGCCGGGTGGTATGCCGTGCGCGACGAGGCGTTTTATACCGAGGGGGATCTGACGCCGCCCAACGCCGACGGCGTGCGGTTCGCCCCGACCGGGGCCCCCGTCGAGTGGGTGGAAGAGCCCAGTTATTTCTTTCGCCTGACCGCCTGGGGCGATCGGTTATTGGCCCATTACGAGGCCAATCCCGATGCGATCATGCCCGAAAGCCGCCGGAACGAGGTGTTGAGCTTCATTCGCACGGGCCTGCGCGATCTGTCCGTGTCGCGCACCAGTTTCACCTGGGGCGTGCCGGTGCCGAACGATCCGGCCCATATCATGTATGTCTGGCTCGACGCGCTGACCAACTATATCACGGCGGCGGGTTATCCCGATACGGACGGGGATCGGTTCCGCCAATTCTGGCCCGCCGATATCCATATGGTCGGTAAGGATATCGTGCGGTTTCATGCGGTCTATTGGCCGGCCTTTCTGTTGGCGGCCGGGTTGGAGCCGCCGCGGCGCGTCTTCGCCCATGGCTGGTGGACGAACGAGGGGCAGAAAATCTCGAAGTCGCTCGGCAATACGATCGATCCGCACGATCTGATCGGGCGGTACGGGTTGGATCAAACCCGCTATTTCCTGCTGCGCGAAGTGCCGTTCGGGTTGGACGGGGATTTTTCCCATCGCACGCTCGCCCTTAGGGTTAATGCCGATCTCGCCAATAATTTCGGCAATTTGGTGCAACGGGTGTTGAGCCAGGTGCAAAAAAATCTGGGCGGTGCCGTACCGGCCTTGACGGATTTAACCGATGAGGATCAGGCACTGCTGGCCGAGGCGCACGGTCTTCTGCCTCAGTTGCGCGATGCGATGGACCGCACGGAACTGCATCAGGCGCTGAACGCGATCTGGGCCGTCAGTACCGCCGCCAATCTCTATATCGACCGGCAGGCCCCCTGGACCCTGAAAAAGAACGGCGATCTCGACCGGATGGCGACGGTGCTGGCCACCTTGGTCGAAGTCATTCGGGTTCTGTCGATTCTGGTACAGCCGGTGATGCCGCAATCGGCGGCGCGCCTGCTCGACCTCTTGGCGCTCGGCCCCGATCAACGGGGCTTCGATCGCTTGGACCCCCCCTGTCCGATCCTGGCCGGAACCCTGTTGCCCGAACCGCAAGGGGTCTTTCCACGGGTTGACATCGAGCCCGCAGCCCCGCCGCCGGTCAAGGCCCAAAAACCCGCCAAGGCCCCGAAACCACCGAAGGACGCGGCATGACCCCGACATCCGCCTTGTTGGTCGATAGCCATTGTCATCTCGATTTTCCCGATTTCGGACCCGATCGCGCCGACGTCTTGGCGCGCGCGCGGAGGGCCGGGGTCGGCACGCTGTTGACCATCTGTACCAAAGTCACCGAATTTCCGCCGATTCTGGCCTTGGCGGAATCGGACCCCGACATATGGTGTTCGGTCGGGATTCACCCCCACGAGGCCGAACATCAACCGCGCGTCGATGTCGATCGGCTCTTGACGCTCGCCGCCCATCCCAAGGTGGTGGCGATCGGGGAATGCGGCCTCGATTATTATTACGAAGAATCGCCCCGAACGGTTCAGCAAGCCGTGTTCGAGACCCATCTGACCGCCGCCCGCGAAGGCGGATTGCCGATCATCGTCCACACGCGGGATGCCGATCCCGATATGGCGGGTATGTTGACCGCGGCGGCACGGCCGGGCGGATTGAGCGGCGTTCTGCATTGTTTTACCTCGGGTCTCGACCTTGCGCGCCACGCCTTGGATCTGGGGTTCTATATTTCAATTTCCGGGATCGTGACCTTCAAGAATGCCGAAAACGTCCGGGAAGCCGCCCGGCTCGTCCCACTCGATCGGTTGCTGGTCGAAACCGATGCCCCCTATTTGGCCCCGGTGCCCGTGCGCGGCAAACGCAACGAGCCCGCCTATGTCGCCCATACCGCGGCCTATGTCGCCGCCTTGAAAGGGGTCAGCCTCGACTGCCTGACGGCCGCCACGACGGAAAATTTTTTCCGCCTGATGCCGAAGGCGCGGGTTGGCGGGTAGGGCCGCGATGGGCGGGGCCGGTTGCGATCCATCGATGCGGGTGATCCTGCTGGGC
>DAISJD010000038.1:0-23057 GCA_036821645.1 Aliidongia sp. | reverse complement strand
TCCCCCTGACCGTGCCGCCCGATCGCAGCGTCGCCGCCGCCGTCATCGTCTGCGAGGATGGGCGCTATCTGTTGCAGTTACGGGATGAAAAGCCGGGCTTGCCCTTGCCTGGGCATTGGGCCTTGTTCGGCGGCGGAATCGAAGAGGGCGAATGCGCCGAAACGGCCCTGATCCGCGAATTGGGCGAAGAATTATGCTTCATCCCCGAACGGGTCGTCCCGCTTTGCGTGACGGTGCAGGCGATTTACCCCGAAACCCCGCTGTTTCGGTTCCATTTCTTCACCGTGCCGATCGAAACCGCCGATATCGCAGGGATGGTGCAGCAAGAAGGGGCCGATATGGGGCTGTTTACCGTGGCCGAGGCCTGTCGTCTCGCGAAAATATCCCCCTGGGACCTCTGTGCCATCCTGTTTCATGCCCGACTGCACGAACTCTACCCAGAAGGGTTACCAAAACCCCATAACAGCAGGCCCGCGCCCTAACCGGCCCCGGACTCGTCAGGCGGGTGGGCGGCTGCCAGGGCATTATCCCACACCATCACCTGATTGCGCCCGCCATTCTTCGCCCCATAAAGCGCCATATCCGCATTGCGCAGCAGTTCGGCCGCGTTGCTGATCGCCCCGCACGAGATGGCGACGCCAATCGAAATCGTCACGGACAACAGGTTCGGCGCACACGAGATCTGAAACGGGTGATCGGCAATGGCACAGCGCAGGCGTTCGGCCACCACCGTGGCACTGGACAAGGAACTTTCGGGCATCACCACGACGAATTCTTCGCCGCCATAGCGCGCCACGAGATCGAAGCCACGCACATTGGACAGGGCGCGGTTCGCCACTTCGACCAAAACCTCATCCCCGATCCCATGACCATAGGTATCGTTGACCGTTTTAAAGTGATCGATGTCGAAAATCAAGATCACAACTTCTTTTTGCGGGACATTATTACGAATAAACAATGTATCAAGATGAGCTGTCAAATAACGACGATTGTAAAGACCGGTCAACGCATCGGTCAAGGCCAAGGAAATGCCGCGCTTGTAATTATCCAATAAATGATCTTGCAATTTTTTTCGCTTCATCTGAAGTCGTGCGCGGGCGATCAACTCGTGCCGATCGATCGGACGGATGATGTAATCATTGGCACCGAGATCCAATCCTTTGGCCAGTCTTGGATATTCACCCTCGTCGATGATCAGCATGATCGGCACTTGGCGCGTCGTCTCAACCGCCCGCAATTGCGAGACGAGGCGCAACGGATCATCCTGTTCCAAGGCCATGCTGATCACCACCAATTCCAAATCCCCGCTTTGGGCGACCTGATTGGCGTGCGCATTGGATTTAACCACGGTCAGCTTTTTGCTGAGCGGTTTTAGAATTTGAGACAGTTTATTGGCGGCAAGCGCATTATCTTCCAGGATGAGAATATTGCCCGCCTCGAAATGTTCGACGTCGTTCGACAAACCGTCATCGGGCAAAGCAGCGAGGCGACCGTTGATTTCTTCACGGCGCAACCATTCATCCAAGGTTCTTTTCAAGCGAACGAGAGAGCGAACGCGGGCAAAAAGTGCGATGTCATTCACGGGCTTAGTCAGGAAATCGTCGGCACCGACATTGAGCCCCAACAGGCGGTCCGCCGCATCGCTCAGCGCTGTTACCATCACCACGGGAATATACCGCGTTGCCGGATCCGCCTTCAGACGGCGACAAACCTCCAACCCATCGATGCCCGGCATCATAACATCCAACAACACGATGTCGGGATTTTCCCGGCGCGCGATCTCGAGTGCCGCCATGCCATTGCTAGCCGTCAACACTTCATAATATTCGCTGAGAAGCTTGGCTTCCAATAAGCGAACATTAATGTCAAGATCATCAACGACTAAGACACGTGCGGACATTCAGGCGGCCTTAGTTCAGGAATTGTTTTAAGGTTTTAATGAAAAATGCGACCGAAATCGGTTTCGCTAAATAGGCTTCACAGCCGCCTTCGCGCATTTTTTCTTCGTCACCCTTCATGGCAAAGGCGGTCACGGCAATAATTGGAATTGATTTCAGATCATCATCCTCTTTGATCCATTTCGTCACTTCTAAACCGGAAATTTCCGGCAGTTGGATATCCATTAAAATCAAATCAGGCCTATGTTCGCGCGCAAGTTTAAGCGCTTCGATCCCGTCCTTCGTCTGCAACGTGTTATACCCATGTGCTTCCAGCAGATCATGGAACAGTTTCATATTAAGATCGTTATCTTCGACGATCAGAATCGTCTTACTCATCCCATAATCCTTAGACAGAAGGTATAAACCATTTCAAACTCTTCATCCCACCCATCGCATGAACGCGGGATCGTGGATCCGGCAACATACTCCATCACTCACTTCCGCAGCAGACCATAACGGGCTTAAGATTTGGTAATTCTTGGCGCAACCCCATGGCATGACAAGAGAGATTATCACGATGGGGGCAAAAAATCACAACCCTTGATACATTTTATAATAAATTTTTATTAAGATAAAAGACCATCCCCCCTCGCTAAAACACCCTGCATCAATACCCATAAACCGTATTTTATATCAAGGTTTTATCAGCAATACTAAGCCAGACGAACCAGAAACGCCCCAAAGCCCCCTTTATCAGAGGTTCAAGATGACACGCACCCAACCGTCCCTGCGGATCGGCATCGACCTTGGCGGCACCAAGATCGAAGCCATCGCCCTCGATCCCGATGGACGCGTCTTGGCACGACAGCGCGTTGCGACCCCTGCATCGGATACGGACCGTATTCTGCGCGCGATCGTCGACCTCGTCACCCATCTTGAAACGACCCTCGGGCTCAAAGGAACCGTTGGGATCGGCACGCCAGGGGCGCTTTCGCCGACGACCGGGTTGTTACGCAATTCAAATTCGACCTGTCTCAACGGCTTACCGTTTCAGGCCATGCTCGAAACGGCGCTCGATCGACCGGTGAAGATTGCAAACGATGCCAATTGCTTTGCCTTAAGCGAAGCGATCGATGGGGCTGGTGACGGTGCGAAAACGGTCTTCGGCGTGATCTTGGGCACGGGGGTCGGCGGGGGGATCGTCGTCGACGGTCGGGTCTTGACCGGACGCAACGCCATCGCTGGTGAATGGGGTCACAATCCCCTGCCCGCAGCCGATGACGATGCCAGTGCCGACGAATGGCCCGGTCCACCCTGTTATTGCGGCCGTCGGGGATGCATCGAAACCTTTCTCTCTGGTCCTGCCTTGAGCCGTTGCCATACGGCGCGAACCGGGAACCCGCTTAGCGCCGAAGCCATCGCCGCCGGTGCCGAGGCGGGCGATCCTGCCTGTCGCACCACCCTTGCCCAGTATCAGAATCGCTTGGCCCGCGCTCTTGCGGGCGTCATCAATATTTTCGACCCGGACGTCATCGTCTTGGGCGGCGGTCTTTCCAATATTACCGCACTCTATCGCACGATCCCGGAAATTTGGGGGCGTTATATTTTCAGCGATCGGGTCACGACGGCCTTGGTACCGCCCCGCCACGGCGATTCGAGCGGCGTACGGGGGGCCGCGTGGCTATGGCCGCCATCCTCACCCTGATGCTCCCAAACTTGCCGATAACTGCTTGTCTTCAGCCCCGAATAAGCGTACAAGCGTTGCCCCATTTTTCACGGCTGCCAAAGGTGTTCCCCATGCGCGCATGCGGTCTTGATTTCGGCACATCCAATTCGACGCTCGGCACGATGGTCGGCAATGCGCCCACCCTGTTGGCGATCGACGGGACCGCGACCACCTTGCCCTCGGCGATCTTCTTCGAGGAAAATGCCCCCGCACCGATCATCGGACGCGCCGCGATTGCCGCCTATGTCGATGGGCGCCACGGCCGTTTCATGCGGTCCTTGAAAAGTGTCCTCGGCACGGATCTCATCGATCAGGATACGATCCTGCCCCATGGCCGGATTTTGTTCACGGCGGTCTTGGCGAAACTTCTCGGTCAGATCAAAGACCGGGGGGAAACCGCCTCAGGTCATCCGATCGACGCCGTGGTGCATGGTCGTCCCGTGCATTTCGTCGATGGCGACCCGGAGGCCGACAAACGGGCCGAGGCCACGCTGGCACAGATTGCCCATGAGGTCGGGTTTCGCGAGGTTTCTTTTCAATATGAACCGATTGCGGCCGCCCTTGATTACGAACGCCAAGTCACGCGCGAGGAAATCGCCCTCATTGCCGATATCGGCGGCGGCACGTCGGACTTCTCCATCGTGCGACTGCGCCCGCAAACCGGTCCGGTCCCGGCCGAACGGATGCAAGATATTCTGGCCAATGACGGGATCAGGGTTGGCGGAACCGATTTTGATCGTCTCTTATCGTTACGCGCGATCATGCCGCTTTTCGGTTATCAAGCCCCCATGATCAAACCCGGACTTTTGACGCCCAACGGGTATTATACGGATCTTTCGACCTGGTCGCGGATCAATTTTCTGTATACGCCGCACGTACGACAGGAATTGGCAGCCGTGCGCCGCGAGTCAACCGTGCCGCACTGCATTGATCGCCTCATCAACCTGATCAATGAAGAACAAGGCCATCGTCTGGCCATGGCGGTCGAGGCGACGAAGATCCGTCTTGGCGACGAACCCACCTTCACCCTTCCCCTCGGCTGGATCGAGGCGGGTCTTGCGGCCCATGTCACCCGCGATCAATTCGAACAGGCAACCCAAGAACCGACACGGGCGATCGGCACCCGCATTGCGGATTGTCTTGCAATGGCGGGGCTCCCCGCATCGGCGATCAATTCGGTTTTTCTAACCGGCGGCTCGACCCTGCTGCACCATGTTCGGCGGGAAATCTTGGGCGCACTGCCCGACGCCGCAGTCGTCGACGGGGATAAGTTCGGCTCCGTCGGTCTTGGCCTCACCCTGGAAGCGATGCGTCGCTATCACTGAGAATGTCTGAAAAAATCGGGCCTATGGCCGCCTGAAGGTCGAGGCGACGGCATCGTTCCAGGTTGCGCGATAATAATTGCGCGTGCGCACATCCAAGGGTTTCCACAACAGATTCGATTGGACCATCGTCTCGCTCATGATACGCACCGTGTCGCGATCGGTCTCGGGCAGAGTGTCGCGCGCCTTCGGGTTCATCACGATGATCCCATACCGTTTGCTCAACCGAGCCTGGATCATCGGGCTGATCATAAAATCGATCAACAGATGGGCGGCACGCACTTTATCGGGATTGCTCATTGCCTGCTTCGTCACGGATAAATTGTCGATCCATGCCGTCGTCGGTTCTTGCGTGTCGGCAAACCGCCAATGTTGCCCCTGGGAATTCGCCATCGCCACGGCAAAGCCATAGTCCGTAATATAATCGAGATCCTTCGACATTAATTTTATATCAGGCGAACCATCCCAGAAAACCCGTACATTACTCAATATTGACGATAGAATACTTGATGTTTTCTTTAAATCAATATGATCGACATCATAAATATTTTCCGGCTCTGACCCGGCCATCATGGCCGCGACATAGATATTGGCTTCGAATTGCGAGTCCGTTACGGAAATGCGCCCACTATTGGCATTGTCCATCAAAACGCGCCATGTGGTCGGTGCCTGTTTGACCCGGTCGGCATTATAGGCCAGACGATATTCCCCACCCAAAAGGGGAATGCCGAATTTCTGGCCACCCTCCTCGGCATAAGATGCCTTCTGCAAACCAGCGCCAAGATCGGGATAATTCGCTAAAAGCTTAACATCGATAGGTGCCAGAAGTTTTAATAAACGCCCATCGGAATCCTTGAAGTAATTATTCGTTGGCGTGACAATATCGCATGAACCGCGTCTAATTTCTTCAAAAACATCGCCAACAGATGTAATAACATGCTCAGTATTATCAGAGTTTTTAATAAATTCGACTTTAACATCCATGCCTTTTTCACGAGCAAATTTTTCAAATTCCCCGACAAAGGGTGAAATATAACCTTCCCATTCAAAAACACGTAAGGTCACGGCACCTTCCGCGCGTCCGGGGCTTTGTCCTAGAATGAGAAAACATGAGATGATCGCCGCCGAAGCCCGCATCATCCGCCATGATGTATCTTTGAAGATCATGGCTGCCTCCTTCCTGTTGCCTGGCCTGTTGCCTGGTGAAAAACCACGAGAGATGGGATCGGTTTACTAATCCCCCTCTCTAGCGGCCGTATCGCTTCACCTTGTTGCCCAAATGCTGCGTCTCGCGCAACTGTACACTCAAAGGTTTGCTGTTATAGCTTAAAGATTGTATGACGTCCAGACAAACAAAAGCCCTTAACAGCCACGCGGCGGCAAAGATTCCAAGTTTTTCAGACGGGCCAAAATCGAATAATCGCCGTAATCCAAAATAATTTCATCGGAAACGGCATGATCCGTGAGGCGCAGACCAATTTCGTAATTCGGCATCTCAGCTTTTTCATCGACCGGAAATGCGGCCATCCGCAACTGCCAGACCGTTTCGCTCAACAAGGCACGATCGATCCCCGTCTCATTCTTCGCAACGGTCGTGGGCTTGGCCTTGCCGATCACCGTCGACAATAAACTCGCACCTTCGAGGTTGGCCCCGTCGAACACACGCACCGGAACGAAACTTTCCCCCTGTTCCGCCTTTTTCAACACCTGCAACAGATGGGCCGTCGGAAATTGCGTACCCGCCGGTAAATCGAATTTTTCGTCCCGCGGTTGGGAAAAGCGCGCGCGCCCGACACCGCCCACCGACTTTAAGGTCGCATCGCCGCTCAATTCCTCTTCGACCTTGCCGTCACGGGTGCGCTTTTGATTGAAGCGATAGCGCAACCCATCTTTCGACTCGACGGTCGCAAAGGAAGAAACGATCTCGGTCGGCTCGTCACCTTCGGCTTCCAAACGCATTTTGAACTGTTGATCGACGGCCCACCCTTCGCATGTATCCGCAATGCGATAGGTCAAGGTGCCGCCGATATTGACGACACCGCTCGACGGTTTGGCAGCAATCAACGACAGGTCATAGATGGCCTTGTGCGGGCTGATCTCGGCCGCATCGGCCGACGCCACCCCCCAACAGGCAAGTCCGCCAAGGGCGACGACTAGGACCACCCGGCCAGCCAACAACGCAAACCCCATCCTACTTCCTCCTGCCGATCCGTTCCACCATGCGGCGGCTTCTGCCCCATCCTCTTCACGGGGCACAAGCCGCCGCAAACCCTGCACCGTTACGCAGGTTTGGCACCCTTGACCGGCGGCAAATGTACGGCAATATGCAACTCCCTGAGCCGTTCCGCAGGCACGGGGGCCGGGGCCTGCATCAAGAGATCCTGGGCCTGCTGATTGAGCGGGAATGCAACGATCTCGCGAATATTGGGCGTGTCCGCCAACAACATGACGATCCGATCGATGCCGGGTGCCGAACCGCCATGGGGTGGGGCCCCATATTTGAAGGCGTTCAACATCCCACCGAACCGCGCCTCGACCTCGGATGCGGGGTATCCCGCAATCTCGAACGCCTTGTACATGATTTCCGGTTTGTGATTGCGGATCGCCCCGGAACTCAATTCGACCCCGTTGCACACGATGTCGTATTGGTAGGCGTTGATGGTGAGCGGATCCTGATTGAGCAACGCCTCAAGCCCCCCTTGGGGCATCGAGAACGGATTATGGCTGAATTCGATCCGTCCGGTATCTTCGTTCAATTCATACATGGGGAAATCCGTCACCCAGCAGAATTTGAAAATCCCGGTCTCGCAAACACCCAATTCCTGACCGATGCGCATGCGGGCCTGTCCTGCAAGCTTGGTCGCAGGGCCCTTGGCGTCACAGACGAAGAAAACCGCATCGCCTTCCTCGGCCCCGCTGATCGTCTTCAGGTGGGCAAGACGGTCGGCATCCAAGAATTTCGCAATGGGACCCTTGGCCTCGCCATCGGCGAACACGACATAGCCGAGGCCCTTCGCCCCTTGTTCGATGGCCCAGGCATTCAGCTTGTCGAAGAACGAGCGCGGGCGCTCCGCCGCCTTCGGTGCCCTAATCCCCTTGACCACATGCCCCTTGCGCAAGGCACCGGCGAAAACCGCGAAATCCGATCCATCAAAGACCGGCCCCACATCGCAAATCACGAGAGGATTGCGCAAATCCGGCTTGTCTGACCCATAAAGCCGCATGGCATCGGCATAGGCGATTCGTTGGAAGGGGGGGGGTGTTACGGCCCGACCGCCGTTGAATTCCTCGAAAATGCCATAGAGAACCGGTTCGATCGCGGCAAACACGTCTTCTTGAGTAACGAAGCTCATCTCGAAATCGAGTTGATAAAACTCGCCCGGCGACCGGTCGGCCCGCGCATCTTCATCGCGAAAACAAGGCGCAATCTGAAAATATCGATCGAATCCGGCCACCATCAGCAATTGCTTGAACTGCTGCGGCGCCTGCGGCAACGCATAGAAGGAACCGGGATGCACGCGGGACGGGACCAGAAAATCCCGCGCCCCTTCCGGCGAAGACGAGGTCAATATCGGCGTCTGCATCTCAAGGAAACCCTGCTCGATCATCCGACGACGGGCCGAGGCGATCACCTTCGAACGCAACACGATATTCTGATGTATGCCCTCGCGCCGCAGATCCAAGAACCGATAGGTCAGGCGGCGCTCTTCGGGGTAATCCGTCTCGCCATGGATCGGAAAGGGCAGAGTTTCCGACTCGCTTTGGACGATGATTTCTTGAATCTGCACTTCGATTTCGCCGGTCGCGAGATTCGCATTGACCGTTGCCGAATCGCGTTTGACGACTTTGCCGGTGACGGTGATCACACTTTCCAATTTTTGGGCTTCAGCCACCGCAAACAAGGGGCCAAGGCTGTCCTGATCGATCACACATTGGGTAATCCCGTAATGATCGCGCAAATCGATAAACAGCAATTGGCCATGATCGCGCTTGCGATGGACCCACCCGCTCAAGCGCACTGCCGAGCCTTCGTGGCCAAGGCGCAATTCACCACAGGTATGTGTCCGATAGGCATGCATGACTCGTCCGGCCTTCTTCAAAAAATTCCAACACACAGGGCTTGCACCCGCCGCACCGGCACCCGCAAACACGATGCAGATGACGGGCGAATGACAGACCTACGCCCCATCATCGCCAAGCGCGATGCAAAAACGGAACGCAAGCGCGGTACAGCACCGCGCCACCGGCATTTTGTCAAGCACTCGGGTAAAATATCTGTCGCTTTCCCGCATAAAATCCATGGCGGCCGCCGATCGTCCGCCGCATTCCTCCTTTCGCCAGCCGATTTTGTCGGGCAAAAAAGCCGCTTCTGTCCCACCATGTGGGCCTTCGACGCAGATTTTATGCCGCATTTTGATCTAACCCCGTCTCAATGCTTGGTTTCTACGCCCGGCTTGCGGCATGATAGAGCGCACGCCGCCGGGGTGTTACCGTGTCTGCGGCCGGTGCGATCTTAGCCAAGTTTGAGATGATGCAACTGATCACGACCTCCGACGACCTTGCCGCCTTCTGCGCCCGTCACCATCAGGCCGACTTTATTACGGTCGACACCGAGTTTCTGCGCGATAAGACCTACTGGCCCTTGCTGTGTCTGGTCCAAATCGCCGGACCGGACGAGGCGGCCGTGATCGACACGCTCGCCCCCGACATCGATTTATCCCCGCTCTATGCCCTGATGGCCGATCCGGGCGTCATGAAGGTGTTTCATGCCGCACGCCAGGATCTGGAAATTTTCCTGCATCAGAGCGGCACGATGCCAACCCCCCTCTTCGATACGCAGGTCGCGGCGATGGTATGCGGCTTCGGCGATTCCGTCAGCTACGAGACTCTGGCAACCAAACTCGCCAACGGCAAAATCGATAAATCGTCCCGTTTCACCGACTGGGCCCAACGCCCGCTGACCCAGCGGCAATTGGATTATGCCCTGGCCGACGTAACCTATCTGCGTACCGTCTATGAAAAGCTGAATGCCCGTCTTATCAAATCGGAACGGGCGGAATGGCTGATGGACGAAATGCGCGAGCTTACCGATCCCGCAACCTATCGGGTCGATCCGGACGACGCCTGGAGGCGCCTGAAACCGCGCGGCGGCAGTAAGAAATTTCTATCGATTTTGCGCGAACTCGCCACATGGCGGGAATTGGCGGCACAAGCCCGCGATATCCCGAGAGGGCGCATCCTGCGGGACGAATCCTTGCTGGAAATCGCCGCCCATGCCCCGACAACGATCGACGAACTCGCCCGGATCCGGGGACTTGGACGGTCGGTTGCCGAGGGCAAACTCGGTCTCGATATGATCGCCTGCGTTGAACGCGGCAGTCAAACCCTGCATCCGGGCCTTGTCGATTTCAGTGCGAAGCCCGAATTGCCGCCCGGTCTCGGCCCTCTGGTCGATCTCTTGCGCGTTTTACTGAAACTGCGCAGCGAAGATCACGGTGTCGCGCAAAAACTGATCGCAAGCGGCAGCGAACTCGAACTCATCGCCGCCGACGACGGGGCAAACGTCCCGGCCCTCAAAGGATGGCGCTATGAGCTGTTCGGCAAGGATGCCTTGAAATTGAAACACGGCAAACTGGCCTTGACCGCACGGGGCAAACGCATCGACGTCGTTGACCTGCCCTAAGGGCGAAAGGACCTGCCCCAAGGGCGACGGTGCTGCGATTATCACGGTACGGCCCTCAGTGGGTGGGGTCAGGCCGCCACAGGATCGGTGCTCGCCGTGCGCAAAATCGACCGCCGCCCAAGCGATCGGCCCAAGGTTTCGAGGCGCCGCATCACCGCCTCCCCCGTATAGATTGCCGTGTGTTCGGGAATGGTGAGGGCAACCGACGCCCCTTCGAATCCAACCCCCGTCTTCGCCAGGAGATCCGGCGCACCCCCCGTCAAGGTATAGCCCAGACGAAAGGCGGCCCCGACGGCACGCGCCTGAACAAAGGCCGAGGGCGCAACCAACGGACGAACCGGCAACATCACGGCTGCGTCCTGCGCCCCGCCATAACGGGCATGGAGCACGGTCGCAAGATAGATCCGCCCAGCATGATCGAGACCGGGTAACGGCATCCGCAAACACCGGGTGAAAACCTGTTCGTCGCGATAATCTGGATGATCGGACCACCCGATATCCGACAGGATTGCGGCCACATGGCGCAACCGCCGCTCTTCGAGGGATTCGGACGGAAACAGCGGATCCGTCCACTGCACCAACTCAGCACCGCCGCCCCCGAACCGGGGATTTGCGGCTGCCATCTCCAAGGCCCCTTCGATCAAAGGATCGCGGTTGCGCTCGTCCTCAGGCAAGAGTTCGAATAAATGCCCCTCGCGCAGGCCATAGGCTGAAAAAATAACCGATGACGGTTGGATCACCCGAATGAGGCGCAAGAGCACATAAGCCGCCATCGGCACCGTCTCTAGACGTTTACGCGAAATACCCGCTACCTTTTCTAGAGAACGACGCGACTGCCGGTGTAAGACATCCAAAAACTCTTCCATCGTCTGGGTCGATAATTCATATCCCTGGATTACATGAAGCGGGTAATTGGTCTGATCCATGTGAATGCGGGCCAAGGCCCGCCATGTCCCGCCGACCGCATAAAACGGACGTCCGCGCCCCCGTTCCAACCAAGCAAGATCGGCAATGGCCCGGTCGACCATGCCCCGCGTCGCCATCTCGTCCTGATTGGTTTCCATGAGGCGCAGGGCCCCAAGCGGCAGACTGGCAACGGCCCCACCATTGGGCCCCGTTTCGGCCAACTCGACGCTACCGCCGCCGAGATCGCCGGTTATGCCGTCTGCATTGGGAAGGCCAGCGCGCACGCCCGCCGCCGCCAGAATGCCTTCGCGCGCGCCATCGATCACCGCGACCCTAACGCCGCACCGCGCCTCGATATCGGCGACGAAGGCCGGACCGTCCACCGCGTCCCGCACGGCCGATGTCGCCAGAATGTCAAGCCGCAGGACGCCCAATTGCCGGGCCAACATCACGAACCGTTCGATATTGTCCTGGGCGAGGATGACGCCATCGGGATTGAGCCGCCCAGTCACATTGAGGCCGCGGCCCAAGGCGCACATCACCTTTTCGTTGAACAGCGCCATAGGGGCGCGGCTGATCCCGTCATAAATCACGAGACGCAAGGAATTCGACCCGATATCGATCACGCCGACCATGCGCTGCTTGCGGCGGGCGAGTGCTGCATGATCGGTTTCAGTCCCCATCGGAGCCCCTTTATCATCAAGAAACGTCATGCTTTTTCCGGTACCGGTTTCACCGACTCGCTTGGTTGATTCGACGCCGACCCCCGGCCGGAGAGAGAGGGGTTGGTCATAAAGTAACTCTGGGCATTGATCCCGCCCTGAACCATCGGCACGCGCATATAGGTGCCATCGGCACCCAATGTCCAGGTCTGCGCCTCATCTTTCAGATTTTCCCACAGAATCTCATCCAAAACCTGTTGGTGCACTGTTGGATTCTCGATCGGCACCATGGATTCAACGCGTCGATCAAGATTACGCTGCATCAGATCGGCAGAGGAAATGTAAACCAACGCATCCCGGTGCGGCATTTTACGCCCATTGCCGAACGCGTAAATGCGCGAATGCTCCAAAAACCGCCCGACGATGCTCCGCACGCGGATACGTTCGGACAGACCCTGAATGCCGGGTCGCAAACAGCAAATCCCCCGAATGACGAGATCGATGTCGACCCCGGCCGACGACGCACGATAGAGGGCGTCGATCATCAAAGGGTCGACCAATTGATTCATCTTGGCCCAAATGGTGGCTGGCCTGCCGGCCTTGGCATGGGCGATTTCCGCCTCGAGATGCTCCAAAAACCGCCCACGCAGGTTAAGCGGGGCGATAGCGAGCTTTTCCAACCGTTCCGGCTTCGCATAACCCGTAATGTAATTGAACAACCGCCCGGCATCGCGACAGAGAGCGGGATCGGTCGTAAAAAAGCTGAGATCGGTATAGACCTTGGCCGTAATCGGATGATAGTTGCCGGTCCCGAAATGGACGTACGAGCGTAAAGATCCCCCTTCCCGACGCACGACGAGCGAGACTTTCGCATGGGTCTTCATCTCAACGAAGCCATAGACGACCTGCACGCCGACCCGTTCGAGATCGCGTGCCCAACGGATATTCGCCTCTTCATCGAAACGGGCCTTCAACTCGACCAAGGCCGTCACGGTCTTGCCGGCTTCCGCCGCCTCAATCAGGGCCCGCACGATCGGGCTGTCGTTCGAGGTGCGATAAAGGGTCTGTTTGATCGCCACCACATCGTTATCGCGGGCTGCCTGGCGCAGGAACTGCACGACGACGTCGAAACTTTCATAAGGATGGTGGACGATGATGTCCTTATGGCGAATGGCGGCGAAACAATCGCCGCCAAAATCGCGTATCCGCTCGGGAAAGCGCGCGTTATATGGGGGAAATTTTAGATCCGGCCGCTCGTCGACGATCAGTTGCTTCAAATCGGCCAGACCCAATATCCCGTCGGACCGGAACACGTCATCCGGTGCGGCATCGAGTTCACTCATTAAAAAATTGCACAGATCGAGCGGCATGCTCGCCTCGATGCCGAGATGAATGACATGCCCAAGACGCCGCCGCTTCAGCGCGGTCTCGAACAGACGGACCAAATCCTCGGCTTCTTCTTCGATTTCAATGTCGCTGTCGCGCAGGATGCGAAAGGCCCCATGGCCTTCGACATGAAAACCGGGAAAGACCCGATCCAAGAACAAACCAATCGCCTGTTCCATCGGGATCATCCGGATCGATGGACTGGGCAGGCGAATGAACCGACCGACGGAAATCGGAATCAGCAACAATGCCCGCATCCGTTTTTCGTCACTGAGACGGACCAATTGCAGGGCAAGGCCAAAACCGAGATTGGCGATGAAGGGAAACGGATGCGCGGGATCAATGGCAAGCGGCGTCAGCAACGGAAATATATCCGCCATGAACCGATCGTGCAGCCAAAGCCGCTCTACTTCCGTCACGTCTTCGG
The DNA here is from genome assembly GCA_036821645.1 of Aliidongia sp. Classification (GTDB taxonomy): domain Bacteria; phylum Pseudomonadota; class Alphaproteobacteria; order ATCC43930; family CGMCC-115725; genus DAISJD01. The sequence goes on along the minus strand of DAISJD010000038.1, from coordinate 9,065 downwards.
CATGAATGAGCGAGACGTTGGCATCGCGCAACTCGGTGCGCAACTGACGATAGGATACTTGCTGGGCATGCATAAGATCGGTAATTTTTTCATGTACCGCGTGTAATTGTTGGGCCGGGGTCAATCCATCTTGACTAACCATGTTCACCTTGGCATTGACCTGACCACGCAGTCCCGCCACACGCACCATATAGAATTCATCGAGATTGTTGGCCGAAATGGATAAAAATCTGAGCCGTTCAAACAAAGGATGTTGCCGATTGTCGGCTTCTTCGAGGACCCTTTCATTGAAAGCGAGCCAGGATAATTCGCGATTGATGAACCGCGTCGGCGATGTCGCGTCGATCTTGGCCTGACGGGAAACCGTTGAACGAACCACCTGATGTGCTCCTCTGGTTTTCGATGTCTGCGCAGTCTGTTTGCGCACGATGACGGGAACCTTATCCGATGGTGGCGACAGTGTCATGACGATGGCCTCCGATTCTCACGAGCGCAAACGGCGTTCTGGTCGTTTCCAACACCGAGTGTGTCCGGGAAATCGTCGCATGTGCAAGATCGAAACGGGGTGCGACCAGATGAAAACAGATAAAATCATCCCTTTTTTCACGATAAAGTCATTTCGTTGCAAAGCTATAAAAAGATAGATCATACTATAGGATATCGCGTAATTGCCGATCAAGGAGTAAAGACCCTGTCTGTTTTATCCCTCGACCATGTGTCTCGGCAATTCGGCTCTGTTGCGGCTGTCACCGATTTGAGCTTTTCGGTTGAACCCGGCAAAATCTATGGTTTTCTAGGACCGAATGGTGCTGGAAAAACCACCAGTTTGCGCATGATTTTGGGCATCATCCCCCCATCGCAGGGCACGATTAACTTGTTCGGCAAACCCATCTCGCGGGCGAGCCTCGACAAGATCGGGTTTCTGGCAGAAGAACGCGGGCTGTACCGCACGATGACCGTCATCGACACGATCATCTATTTCGGAACCTTGAAAGGGATGAGCAGCCGGGATGCGCGGCGTGCCGGTCATGAAATCTTGGAACGGTTCAGTCTGGGCGAGGTGGCCAAACGCCGGATCGACACCCTGTCGAAAGGCAATGCGCAAAAAATCCAACTGGCGACCGCCCTCGTCCATAACCCGGAATTGCTCCTTCTCGACGAGCCCTTTTCCGGCCTAGACCCGGTCAATCAGAATATGCTCGAATCCGCTATTCTGGACATGATCAAGGCGGGGGGGACGGTCATGTTCTCAACCCACGTCATGGCCCATGCCGACCGGTTGTGCGATCGCTTCATTCTCTTGCGGCGCGGTCATATGGTGTTCGACGGCACCTCGCGCGAAGCGCGCGACACGATCCCACCGCGCCTCATCCTCGTGGGTTCCGGCGAGCCAGGCGCTATGCCAGGGGTCGTGCGCAGTTGCACCCACCGTCTGCCTAACGGCGAAACCCATTGGGATCTCGATTTGATGCCCGGTGCCGACCACCAGGCGATCATCGCCCATTGTCTCGACCGTGGCATGCGACTGAGCCGTTTTTCCCCTTACGAACCGACATTGCACGAAATTTTCGTTCATTTGGTCGGGCCGGACGGCATCGAGCTTGCCGACCCCGCTCATACAAACGCGTCAGGGAAACTGTAAATCATGCGCCGTATTCTAGCCGTCGCTCATCGCGAATATACGCAGATCACGCGCAGCAAGGCATTTTGGTTGACAAGCCTCATCGTCCTTCTGCCCATGCTGGTTTCCGTCATTAGCGGCAATCTGACCAATTTTGCAGCGGGTCCCCCCCTGGCCGCCGCCATGCTGATCGATCCCGACGGCACTGTGACCGCTTATACCGCAGAAGAACTTGAAATCGGCCATCAACGCGGCGCGCTCGGCGGCCTTACGGCCCATGCGATGCGCTGGAAAATCAAACCGAAAAACCCCGATGCCCTCTGGGGGCGCAACGATCGCTTTTATACGAAACAGGAAATCAAGCAATTCATCAAAGATGGGGGAACCGAGACAGTCTCGCGTGAGGTAACCCCGCAATTGCCGCCAGAGGCACAACCCTACCACGAACATACCCGCCCGCTCGTCCTGGCCAAAACATTGCCCGAGCTTGCAGGGGTCAGCGATCCAGAACAAATCCGACAGATCCTGAAACCCTATCTTGAAGATGGCCAAGAAGTCGAAACTGATTACGGCAATCGCGCGCTTTACGCGGTTGCCCAGATCCCGCCTCTGGATGCAACAACCGACCATATCAATTTCTGGACCAACGGTAGGATCCCTGGCGACTTCGTCGAATATATCCTAGAGGGCTATAAAAAGCGTCAGATGGACTACGCCTTGACAAAACAAGGTATTAATCTGGAAAGCCTCAAGATCGATCGACTGGCGGCACAATTCATCCGCCCCCCTCAGGTAACGGTCAACAATTCCCGGATCAACAATCGGATCGTCGCCGCAGGCGTAACGTTGCTGTTGTGGCTGAGCCTGATCGTCGTCGGCAATATGCTGTTGCAAAGCGTGATCGAAGAACGCAGCAATAAACTCTTGGAAGCCTTGATGGGTTCGATGAGTTCGACAGAATTGATGCTGGGCAAACTTCTGGGTATTGGCGGTGTCGGGATCAGCGTCGTACTGATCTGGATTACCATCACGCTCACCACCATTCAGCTCTCGCCGAACAATATGTCGGATCTTCTGAGGCCCGGTCTTATCGAACTGGCCTCTCCCGGTCACATCATTTCCCTCATCTTCTTTTTCATCACCGGTTATATAATGGTCGCTATGGCCTTTTTGACGATCGGATCGATGAGCGACACGGTTCAAGATGCCCAAGGCTATCTCGTCCCCGTCACCACTATTCTTGCCGTTCCGTTGTTCATCTTGAAATTTACCATCTACGACCCGGACAGCAAGCTGGTCGAAATCGCCTCGTGGATCCCGCCTTTTACCCCCTATATTATGATGGCGCGGATGAATAACAATCTTTCAACCGTCACCATTATGGGAACGGCGGCCATTCTCTTGGTGTTCTTGTTCTTGGAATTTCGTCTCCTGTCCAAGATCTTTGCCGCCAACCTGCTGCGCACAGGCAAGCCCTTGAAGATCCGACACCTGATGAAAAACACGGATCAGCTCCGCTGACCCATAGAGGCGGTCGCGGCATCAGCACGCACCGACCGCCTTTCCCCCCTCAAACGATGCCCGCTCCCGCCATGTCGTTTCGAATTGCCCAAGAACTGCCGACGCCCCCCGACATCCTGGATTTAATGGCGGCAAGCGATGCCTATCACGCCGCTCTTTATCCGGCTGAGAGCAATCACTTGGTCCCCGCCGACGCCTTTATCGGTCCGGGTCGCCTGTTTTTAGTCGGTCGCCTCGATGGGGCCGCCGTCGCGACCGGCGCTCTCCTCATCACGCAAGATGAGAACGGGCGGTGGGGTGAAATCAAGCGCATGTTCCTATCGCCTGCGGTGCGGGGACGTGGCTATGGCGGCTTGATGCTCTCGGCACTCGAAACATCGGCCCGGTCACGGGGCCTTGCCTGTCTCAAACTCGAAACCGGCATTTACCAACCCGAAGCAATCGGGCTCTATCGTCGAAGGGGGTATGACGCAATCCCTCCTTTTGGGTCCTACCAAGAAGACCCACTCAGCCTTTTTTTGGCAAAAACTCTGTAGCGGGCAGCGCAGGGATAATTTGCAGAAATAATTTTACGCCGAACCCGCATTTTTTCACCTTCGGCACGGGAGTAAAGACGCCCTCTCGTCCGTTATAGGGTCATGGCACAGATCACGAGACTCCCCCTCTCTCCTCGCCTCCAAGAGGCCCGCATTATGAACCCGTTACAGGCCCTGCCTTTGCTCGGTCAATCGGTCTGGCTGGACTTCATGCGCCGCAGCCTCGTCGGACCCGAGCTTGAACGTTTCATTGCCGAGGACGGTGTCGTCGGGATTACCTCCAATCCCGCCATTTTCGAGCGCGCTCTTAGCCAATCTGCCGATTATGACGCGCCGCTCGACAAAATTTTGCGCCAGGGCGATCAGGGGCCGATGGCACTCTATGAGACGGTCGCCATTCGTGACGTGCAATTGGCCGCGGACCGGCTGCTGCCGATCTACCGATCCAGCAAGCGCCGCGAGGGCTATGTCAGTCTCGAAGTATCCCCCCACCTCGCCCACGATGCGCAGGCAACCCTGCAAGAGGCGCGCAGACTCTGGCAACGGGTGGGCAGACCGAACCTGATGGTCAAGATACCGGCAACCGCCGCCGGGATCGCGGCGATCGAGGGGTTGATTGCCGATGGAATCAATGTCAACGCGACCCTAATTTTCGATCGCGCCACCTATGGGCGTGTCGCCGATGCGTTTCGCACCGGTCTCGAACGGCGGGCCACCCACCAATTCGATCTGAGTGCGGTTGCAAGCGTGGCCAGTATCTTCATCAGCCGGATCGATCTTGCCGTCGACCGGCGGCTGCGCGAAGCGCACGATAAGACGGAAATCGTTACCCAACGCGCCAAGCTTTCAGCCGCACTCGGCACGGTCGGCATTTTGACCGCCCAATCCTGCTACGCCCATTATCGCACCCTCACCAACAGCGCCGCCTGGAAGCGGCTGGCGGAACGGGGGGCCCAGACGCAGCGCCTGCTCTGGGCGTCGACCGGCTGTCAGGATCCCGCCTACGGTGCCACATATTATGTCGACCGCTTAATCGGACCCGACACGATCAACACAATGGAACCGGAAACCATGTCTGTGTTTCGCAATCACGGCACGGCCCGCGGGGCCCTGCTCGACGGGCTCGACCTTGCCGATACGCGCCTTCAGGCTTTGAAGTCCAACGGGATCGACGTGGCATCGATAACGACCCACCTGCAACAAGATGGGATCGTCCAGTTCCGCGATGCGTTCGATCGTCTGCTGCAAACCGTCGAAACGAAACGTCGGACCCATTTGGGCCAACGGCTCGTCAAACTCGAAACGACGCTGCCGACCGAAATCGGGACCGCGGTCGCCGATGAAATCGAACGGTGGCGGGTCGAAGGGCGCGTGCAGCGGCTTTGGCAAAAAGATGCCAGTCTCTGGACCGACGAGGACGAAGAAAATTGGTTGGGTTGGCTTCATGCCGTGCCGCCCAGTCAGTCTCTCTTCGAATCCCTCGACCGGCTTGCAACCCTTGCCACCGGGTTCGAACATGTCGTCTTACTCGGCATGGGTGGTTCCTCCCTCGGACCCGAGGTTATTTCCGCGATCCTGCCCCGTGCACCCGGCGCACCGCAGCTCATTGTCCTCGATTCGACGGACCCGACCCAAATTCGTCTGGTCGATGCGCAAATCGATCCCGGCAATACCTTGTTCATCTTTTCGTCCAAAGCCGGGGCCACGCTTGAACCCAATATTCTCAAACTGCATTTCTTCGAGCGCGTGCGCAAACGGCTTGGGGCGGAACAAGCGGCACAGCGGTTTATCGCCGTCACCGATCCGGGTTCCCCCCTTGAAAAAATGGCCCATGACGAAGGGTTCGCCAAACTTTTCCGGGGCGAAGCCTCGATTGGCGGGCGTTATTCCGTGCTCTCCGCCTTCGGCCTCGTCCCTGCCGCCGCCTGCGGCATCGATATCAAACGCTTCCTCGATGAAACTGCCGTCATGGTACGCAGTTGCGGTGCCGATGTCCCGGCCCCGCTCAATCCCGGCGTTCGGCTTGGGGCCATTTTGGGGATTGCCGCTCAACAAGGACGGGACAAACTGACCTTAATCCCCGGCCCCGGCCTCGAAGCGTTCGGCGTTTGGGTCGAACAACTGGTGGCGGAATCGACCGGCAAAGATGGGATTGCCATCATCCCCGTCGATGGCGAACCGCTTGGATCGCCTGCCGCCTATGGTCATGACCGGCTGTTCATCCATCTTTCCCTGCGCGATGCCCCCGATCCGCGCCAAGGCGAGCTTGACACCTTGGCCGCTTTCGGCCACCCGATCGTCCGCTTGGTTCTGGCCGATCCCTACCAACTCGGTCAGGCTTTCTTCCATTGGGAAATGGCAACGGCCGTTGCCGGATCCATTCTTGGGATCAATCCTTTCGACCAACCCGATGTCGAAGCCTCCAAAGTCGCAACCCGCAGCCTGACCGACGGTTACGAGCGCGACGGGCATCTGCCGGACGAGGCCCCTTTCTTTGAAACGGACGGCATCAGGCTCTATGCCGATCCCAACAATACCGAAGCCCTGCTGGACGCCGCAACCCATAGCGACCTCTCAGCCGTGCTTGCGGCCCATTTCAGCCGGGCCAATCCCGGCGATTACGCCGCCCTTCTGGCCTATATCCCCCGCACGGCAAAAACCGAGGCGGCCCTCACCGAACTTCGCGCGATCATGCGCGATGCACTGTCGATTGCAACCGTCGTCGGGTTCGGACCGCGTTTTCTCCATTCGACCGGCCAAGCCTATAAGGGCGGACCGAATACGGGGCTTTTCCTGCAAATCACGTGCGACGACGTGGCCGATCTCGCCGTGCCCCATCGGCGCTACACGTTTGGTGTGGTCAAAGCAGCCCAGGCCCGTGGGGATTTCGACGTCTTGGCCGAACGGGGACGTCGGGCGCTGCGCCTGCATCTCGGCCCCAATCTCGACGGGGGGCTGCGCGATCTGACCCAGGCGGTTCGAGCCGCCTTGGCTGAGGTTGCGGCACAACGGACAAGCGTAGAGGCGCAATCGGCATGAGGGGCGGAAGCTTCTCTTTGCCATAAGGCCGGACCGCATTATATAACCGGATAAAGCCCGACCCCTCGGCGGGGTGGGATTTATCCGGTTTTTTTATGACGCAACGCATCGGTCTTTATCACAAGGTTTTCCATGTCCCTCCCTGCCCCGACGCTGACCCGCCCGATCGTAATCGCCCCATCGATCCTCTCCGCCGATTTCCTATGCCTTGGTGCCGAAGTGGCGGCGGTGGATCAGGCGGGTGCGGATTGGATTCATGTCGATGTCATGGATGGTCGGTTCGTCCCCAACATGACGATCGGGCCGGGTGTGGTGGCCGCCCTGCGCCGGGCCACCCAAAAACCGCTGGACGTTCATTTGATGATTGTCGAGCCGGAAAAATATATCGGCGAGTTTGCCAGGGCCGGTGCCGATCACATTCTGATCCATGCCGAATCTACAGCGACCATCCATCTGCATCGGGCTTTGGGACAAATCCGGGATCTGGGCAAGAAGGCGGGGGCCGTCCTCAATCCCGCAACGCCGCCCGCGATCTTGGAGTATGTCTTGCCCCTCTGCGACATCGTCTTGATCATGTCGGTCAATCCCGGCTTTGGCGGGCAAAAATTCATCCCCGAAAGCCTGCACAAAATCCGAACGGTACGCGCCATGGCCGATGCCCAGGGGCTCGCCCCCTTGATCGAGGTTGACGGCGGTATCAATCCCGAAACCGCCCCCGCCGTCATCGCAGCCGGTGCCGACGCGCTCGTCGCCGGGGCAGCCGTTTACGGAGCCCCCGATTATGCCGCCGCCATTGCGGCCCTGCGACCGCGAAACCATCCCTGAGCCCCAATATTGGGGCCTTGCCCCTTGTATGATGGGCGTCGGATCAAACCGGCGTTCACCTCACCCTGGCCTTCACCGTGCCGATCCAAAGGATGAAACCATGACGACCGATCTTACCGATTTGAAACGCCAAGCGGCCCATGAAGCGGCCCATCGGGTGGAACCGGGCATGATCGTTGGATTGGGCACCGGATCGACCGCAGCCCTTGCCGTCGATGCGCTCGCCCGGCGCATGGCGGAAGAAGGACTGACGTTTTTGGGCATCCCGACCTCGGAGGCAACGGCGGCTCAGGCAAACCGACTGCATATCCCCCTGACCGACCTCGGCACGCACCCCGTGGTCGATCTCACCATCGACGGGGCGGATGCGGTCGATCGGCAGGGTCTCAGCCTGATCAAGGGGTTGGGGGGGGCTTTGTTGCGGGAAAAGATCGTCGCGTTTGCTTCCAAACGCCTGTGCATCATGGTCGATCACACGAAACTCGCGGGTCCCTTCGGTCGTTTTTGTCCCGTTCCCGTCGAAGTCGTGCGCTTTGGCTGGCAAGCAACCGGCAAACGTCTGGCGGATCTCGGGGCCGCCCCTCATCTGCGCCTCGGTCGGGACGGACAACCCTTCGTCACCGATGGCGGCAATTTCATCATCGATTGCCAATTCGGCACGATCGACGATGCAGCCGACCTTGCCCGCGATCTGAAGGCCCTAACCGGGGTCGTCGATACGGGCCTTTTCATCGATCTCGCAACGGAAGTGATCATTGCCGCCCCGGGCGGGATCGAGCATCTGACACGATAAGAGGCCCCATGCCGCTTATTTCTTCTTTGCCGCCGCGGCCTGTTCTTCTTCGGTCGGCGGCGGCGGCGGTGGGGGTGGATCGGGCAATTCCAGATCTGGGCGCAATCCGAACGCAATCAGGGTCATAAGCCCGATCAAGGCGACACTTGCCCCCCACACGACAAGCCAAAGCCCCGTCCACTCAACGAGGCGGCTCGGTGCCAACAAGGCAGCAAGACTGAGACCCGCCCCGGCCACCGCAAGGGTCGCAGGCGTCCTTTCCCGCCCGACATCGACGGCAATCAACCATAAGGGAATGAAACATGTCTCAAGACCAAACAGAGCGAGGGCGGCCATCAGGGTAATGGGACTGTCGTCCGTCCCCTCTCTGATCATCAACAAGGCGATGAAGGCGATGAGAAAGCCGATCGCCGGGACCAGTTGCCGCGCCGCCTTGATATTGCCGCTAGAGATCAAGACGCGATCAGTGATGAAACCGCCGAACAGAATCCCCCCGGCAATGGCCAGCGCCAAGATTGGGGCCGCAATATCGCCGAATCGAAAATCGACATGCCAAAAGGCCAACAGATGGGCAGGCAACCAGAATCGACAGAGATCGACCCCAAGCCCGGTCACAAATAACAGACAAAACACCCGCCGCATCCGCAGGATCAAGCCCCGCCAATAAATCGGTGGCAGGGTCGGCAAGGGGTCGTCCATCTCGCGCAAAGGCGAAGGCCAAAGTGTGCTC
>DAISJD010000037.1:0-23457 GCA_036821645.1 Aliidongia sp. | reverse complement strand
GGGTCGAACGATTGGACACGCTGCAAGCCGTGATGGATCGACTTCGGGCGGGTGTGGGTCTTGGCGGCGACGAGCGGCCCACCCGGCGATCATGCAGGCTTACGCGTTGCCGGTTTCGACCATATCCTTGCAAAACCCTATGACGCGTTGGCGGTGCTTGCGTATCTGACCCAGATTCTCGATCCTGATGCCGGTGTATCCCCGTCAGACGAGACGGTACCGGCGATCGTCGATCTGGCGATCCTGCGCCGACTGAACGGGGCGATCGGTCATGCCCGCCTTGCCCAAGTGATTGCAACCTTCATCGACCTCATCCCCCGGCAATGCGGTAATTTACGGACGGCATTGGCAACGGGCGACGGGGTACAGGTGGGGAAAATCGCCCATACCACGGCCGGGGCCTCGGGATCTTTGGGACTGACCCTGATCGAAGCCCAGGCGCGGCTCGTGATGCGCCTTGCCGAGGCGGGGGCCCCTCTCGAGGGGCCCGTGCAGGATCTCATCGCGGTCCTGGAACAGGGAGGGACTGCCCTTACCGCCCTGTGGCAAGAATGGGTATAGGCGGGGTCGGCCCCGATCCAGGGACTGGATCGGGGTTTTGTCGCCGGTATTGCCGCTAGACGGCGATGCTGTGTCGGGCCTTTATGTCCTGACGCAAATAATCGTCAAAGGCGGCACAGACGGCTCTCACCAAGGGGCGACCCTTTTTCGTGATGCGGATCACGGGGCCGTGCCGTTCGACGATACCCTCGCGGGCCAGTTCGTCGATCCGGGCAAACGCGTCGGTAAAACTACCCGACGCATCGACGCCATCATCGATCTCGTCCGAAAGATCGAGGGCAAGATCGCACATCAGCCGTTCGATGATACGGCGGCGGCGGCGGTCCCGGTCGTCCACGGCGATGCCGCGCGCGACCGGCGGATCGCCTGCCAGAATCTTGGCCCGCCAGGGGGCGATGGTCGGTTCGTTTTGCACATAGCCTTGCGGCAGGGTACTGATCGCCGACGCGCCGAAACCCAGCAGAATATCGGCCTCATCCGTGGTGTAACCCTGAAAATTGCGCCGCAACGTGCCGGTCTTGCTTTTGACGACCAAGGGGTCGTGGGCCCTGGCGAAATGATCGAGCCCGATACTGTGATAACCGGCGGCCTCGATGATTTCCGTCGCCCGCGTCGATTGGGCGAGGCGTTCGCGGGTATTGGGTAAATGCGTATCGGGGATGAGGGCTTGATGGCGCTTCATCCAGGGGACATGGGCATAGCCGAACAGCGCGATCCGATCCGGGTCGAGCGTCAATGCCTGATGGATCGTAGTTTCCATAACCAATAGATCTTGGTAGGGCAAACCATACATCAGATCGAGATTGAGCCCCCCGATCCCGGCGCTGCGCAAATCGTCGACAGCGCGTGCGGTTTGTTCATAGGATTGGACCCGGTTGATCGCCTGCTGCACCGTGGGATCGAAATCCTGGACGCCGAGACTGGCCCGGTTGATGCCGCAGGCGGCGAAATGGGCCGCCTGACCCGGTTTTAGGGTTCTGGGATCGATCTCGATGGCGATTTCGGCATCGTCGGCCAGGGTGAAACCGGCGCGGATCACATCCATCAAATGGGCAAGATCCGCATCGGACAGCATGCTGGGCGTGCCGCCGCCCCAATGGATATGGCCAACCGTAAGCCGTCCCGGCAAGAGGGCGACGGCCGTCTCGATTTCCTGGGCAAGCTGTTGGGCATACTCGGCAATCGGCCGATATTGGTTGGCGACCGTGGTATTGCAGCCGCAATACCAACACATCTGGGCGCAGAACGGCACATGGAGATAGAGCGAAATCCGCTCGTCCGTTGGCAGGGCCGAAAGCCAGCGCCGATATGTGTCGCCTGTGACGCCCGCATGGAAATGGGGTGCCGTCGGATAGCTCGTGTAGCGGGGGAGGTTCCGCTCAAGGAGCGCAAGAAAGGAAGGGCTCATGCCGTCCCTCTTAACAGGGGCGGCATGGCCCTGCCCTTGATCTAAATCAAATCCGCTTTAAAAAAAAAGGCGGGGGTTTGGGGCAGGTGTCAAAGCCTATGTCAGGAATATAGCCTATGGTCGGCGATTGATGGACCTATGACCCCAATGCCTTGTTCAGCGTGTCGGCAAGCCGTGCCCCCGCCTTTGCCAATTGGCGTTCGATCACGGGCCAGGCCCGGTCGGCATAGGCTTGGTCGAGGGCGATCACATCGTTGGGATCGGGAGAGTCGGCACCGGGGGCAACGATCCCGGCATAGGCGACATCGCGGGCCAGATCGTGGGATTCAACCGCCCATAACACGGGGTCGAGGCCGGTTATCGTCCAATGCGGGTCTTTGCCGATGGCGCTGCCGAGGGATTTTGCCAACTCTCCGGCGGCGGCATCGAGCGTGTCCCGCGTCATGCCGGGGCCTTCGACGAAATGGGCATGGCGGTCGATGAAGGTCGTATCCCACACCCCGTGCAGGGTGAGCTTGTATTTACCGGCCGCCGACGCGATCTGGCCGTCATACTTGACCGAGATGCCGTTGCCGCCCTTGTCGTGATTTTCACCGGCATGCAGCGGCTGATGAATGTCTCCGATGAAATGCACGATATATTTCAAGGCGATCAGGCGATCCTGGGCCGGTTTCGCCTTGTCTTGGAGGATGGCGACGAATTCTTTGATTTTGGGAATGATGCATTCGTCTTTCGGGCAATCGCGTGCCGGGTCGTATCGGGTTTCGGCGATCGGAATATCCAGATAATGCCAGGGCCCGGTTTCCGGGTGGGTGGCGCGCCATTCGTCTGCCCAAACGGCAACTTCGGAGAGATGATGATGCTCTTCAAGCGCAAGGAGCGATTCAACCGCCTGACGGGCCATGGGGGTGAGCTGCTGCTCTGCCAGAATACCGATCGTCGTATGGCCGACGACACCCCATGCCTGTGCCGATTCGGATATACCCATCGTAAAAAAAGGTACGAGCCCCAGAAGCACGCTTGTCAGGTTTCGCATCATGATGCCGCTTTCTTAAAAATTACTCGATAAATTATAGCCAAGAATTATGACAGAATGATGAGAATTGTTAACAAAAAATAAAAAATGAAACGAATATGAAGATGTAAAATTCAAAAACAAAGATATTAAGATTAAATTGCAAATAAAACAAATAAATTTTCTAATTAAATCAATATTATAATATATTATTATTGCGTGTTTATATTGATTATTTTCAGGAAAATAATTATATTGAATAAAAAAGTAATTGATTTTTTTTAAATTAAAAAAACATAAATACATAATAATTATTACTTAATTTAATTTTTTAATTTTGAAGAAATTTTTTTTATTTGTTTTTTTTATTTTTATTAAATGGTCTTGTGGCGAAAAATTATTAATTTTTTATGGATTGCAAAATATTTATCATAATATGTTGAAAATTATAGATATTTTTAGCGTGCGGATTGTTTTTATGAGTGTGATTGTATGGATGTGGAGATGGCGAGATTCACCTTCTGGTTATAATTTCCATGTTAAGTTGAATTTAGTTGAAAAAACCTGTGGTGGAAACTAGTCTGATCATTGTGAGATCGCTGATGAATTGTTCACATCTCAAGTAAATTCACTTTTTTGAGAAATGCCGTGCAAGCCTGCCAGTGAAACGCAGTTTCATTCTGGAAAGGGAGAGGTTTTGTCAAATGACAAGAGATACAAACAATGAACCGCAGAATTTGTGTGAATCTCCAATCTTCATCATTGGAACTGAAAGATCTGGATCAAATTTATTGCGGTTGATCCTGAATGCTCATCCCAAAATCACCGTTCCGCACCCACCGCATATCATGAGTTATTTTGCCCCAGTGGAAAAACTCTATGGTGATTTGGCGCTTGAGGAGAATTTCCGGCATATGGCGCAAGATGTCGTGACCCATGTTCATGGTCATATCCATCCATGGCCATCGCCGATCGATCTCGACCGTTTGTGCCGCGAGGCCACGCCCCGCGACCTTTTCGGGCTCTATGCCGGTGTCTACGACCAGCATCTGGCCGCTACCGGCAAGGAAATTTGGGGTTGTAAAAGCACGTTCATGATCCATCACGTCGATCGGATTTTGGCGCGCTATCCGCGGGCGCGGTTGATTTGGTTGGTGCGCGACCCGCGCGATGTCGCGGTCTCCTCGCGGGATTCCGTGTTCAATCCGTTTCATCCTTATCTGACGGCGGAACTCTGGGCAAAACAACAGACCTTGGCGCTTGACCTTGAACAGAGGCTTGGGCCGAACAGTCTCTATCGTCTGAGCTACGAGGATTTGATTCAACAACCAGAAGCAACGGTCGAAGCCCTCACAGCGTTTCTTGGTATCACGTTCGTGCCCGGCATGCTGCGCTTTTTTGAGACGGAGGACGCGAAAACATCGGCCAGTCTTGCACGGGATTGGCGCAATACGGCGACCCCGATCCTTAAAGATAATGCCAATAAATTCATGACGAAACTGACCCATGCCGAGATCCATGCCGTGGAACGGGCGGCGGCTCCCGTGATGCAGAAACTGGGGTATAGCCTGCACACCGATGTATCGCGGCCCGAGATCCCGTCGGGGATCGAACGGTTTTGGTTCAATCTGCGCAATGAGTTGGCGCGCTTGCGGGTGGAATATCATTCATTGCTTGAAGATCGTAACCAATGGCGTCGTTGGGCGCGCGGTGTTCGGGTTCAAGTCTTAGCGGCACAGCTCAAACTGGGGTTGCGATAATATGGCGATCAATTTCATCCAATATGCGGCACGCGTCGGCAAAAATCGACCAGGCGCGCCGACACCCGATCGACTGCGTCAGCAGGTTTTTGCCAGCCTGCGCGCGCGTCTTGAAGCATCCTTGGCGCGTGCCGGCCTCATGGGGAGCGATTTTGGCGCTCAAATCCGAACCGTGACCCTGGTGGCGAGTTGTTCGCGCAGCGGATCCAGCTATTTTATGGAACTTCTGCACAAATCTCCCCGGTTTTTGCATTGTTGCGGCGAAATCAACCCGTTTTTGCAAATGACCGAACGGGCTTGGCCGGAAGCGGTTGCAGATTCCGATTGGTTGCAAGCGGAGGATTGCAGCGACGATTGCCGCCGCATGATATCGGCCTATCTCGCAGGCGAGGTGGGGACGGTTGAAACCGCGATCGGTGCTGCGATCGACGATCAGTTTATCGAACGCCTTTATCGGCGTGTGCAGATGCAATGGCCGCTTGAAACCATTGATGTGGCTTTGGTGCGTCGAGCGGCCGAGCGGGCTGTCGTGACGGTCGAAGCCGAACGGAACCGTCCGTGCGATTGGTCGCAAGATACGGGCTTGTTTCATCTGGCATTTTTGAAAGTGATGCGGCACCATTATCCGGCTATCAACCCTTATTATTATGATCTCGATCATGATCTGATCGACCGGTTCTTGCCCGGAACCCCGGTGCCGGAAGGGCCGCCATCGCCCGTGATCATCGAAGAACCGCCCTTCGTCCTCATTCGTCCGATGCGGGCCTGGACCCCGCAGGATCTTGCAACCCATCCGCTGTTGATCAAGACGCCGAGCAACGTCTATCGGATGGGTTTTCTTGAAAACCTCTTTCCGAATGCGACCTTTCGCGTGCTGCATCTGACACGCAATCCCGCAGCCTCGATCAACGGTCTGCTGGATGGTTGGCGCCATCCTGGGTTCCATTCCCACTTTGTTGGGGCGGATCTTGCCGTACCGGGCTATTCGGAACCGGGGTTGCCGGATCACGGATGGTGGAAATTCGATCTGCCGCCGGCATGGCGGGCCTTGAAACAGGCCAGTCTTGAAGAGATTTGTTCCTATCAGTGGTACATGGCGCAAGAAGCGATCCTGACCCATCTCGCCAAACCGCAATTCGACTATCTACCGGTCCGGTTTGAAGATGTGCTGCAACAGTTTCAGGACATGCCCGACCGTTTGGATGCGGTGCGCCGCTGGCTTGGGGATGATGGGTTCTTGGGGGCGCAATCCCAAGTGGTGCGTGCCGTGATGAGCACAGCTCCGCCGAAGCCCCGCCGTTGGCTTGCCCGAGAACGGCAACTGCGTCCGTTCCTCGATCGGCCCGACATGCGCGCCATGGCGTTGGAACTTGGCTATAAGGATGAAGCAGAATGGCTTTAAGACAGGAAACAGGCCCGGTCCCAGCCAGTTTTCATGGACCGGGTTGGCGCGAACGAGTGGGAACCCATGCCGAGGATGTTGCGGCCGGGGCCATCTGGCGGCGCTGCGGCGTTCGTTCTGAAAGTGCGCCGCTGCGCACGGTCTTGTTGGCCCGCCCGCCCGAGGCGGCTTTTGCAGCCGTGGATGCGGACGGACAAGCCCGCGATCCCGATGCGGTGTTGTTTTTGGCATGGCCGGACCGCGCGGCCATGGTGCACCAAAATATGTCGATCGCTGCTTTTTATCGCAGCATGGGGGTCGAGGTTCTCTGGGTCGAGGCACCGGCAGGGCCGCCCAATCTGGTGTTTCAACGCGATCTGTTTTTCATGATGCCCGAAGGTGCCGTGATGGCGCGCCCCGGTGCCGCCCCGCGGGCTGGCGAGGTGCGTCTTGCGGCGGCCGCGTTGGCCGAGGCGGGGGTCCCGATTCTGGGCATGCCGCGCGGCGACGCGCAGTTCGAAGGGGCGGATGCCCTGTGGCTCGATGCCGAGACGGTTCTGATCGGGGTCGGCCACAGGACCAATCAAGCGGGGGCCTGCTGGCTGACGGCGGTTTTAGGGGATTTTGCCGTCAAAACCCATACGATATCCTTGCCGCCCGGCGTACAGCATTTATTGGGAATTGTCAATTTCGTGGCCCCCGATCTTGCGATCGTGCGTGGGCACAAGGCACCCCAGCCGTTGCTGTCGGTTTTGGCAGCACACGGGGTCGAAGCGGTCTCGATGCCGCAAGGCCCTGAGATCGACGCAAGATTTGCCATGAATTTCGTGACCCTTTGCGACCGGACCATCGTCATGCCCGCCGGGTGTCCCGATGCGGCCAATCGTTTTGAAGAGCACGGGATCACCGTGCACACGCTCGATATTAGCGCCTATCAGGCGGCGGCGGGTGGGCTTGGTTGTTTGACTGGGATTGTCCTGCGCGGATAATCTTAGAAAAAGTAAGAGATATCCTCTTGCAAAATTGAGGGGCATTGCGCAGTCTGACGATGGCCGTGGCAAGGCGTCGCAGGGGTTTTTTCCCGCCTGGGTCGGTTGTTCCGCGCACGGTCAAGATCAAGACCAAAACCAAAACCAAAACCAAGACCATGGGGCGGGCTCGAAAGAACGGGGTGTGGGATGCAGTGGGATCGGCGACAGGTACTGCGGGCAATGGGGGCAAGTGCGGTTGCCTTGGGGAGTGGTTTTGCCGGTGCGCCCCGTGCGGCCGCTGAAGGACTGTCCTTGTGGCCAACCCTGCCCGACGGATTGCGCAGCGTCGCGGAACTGGAGTCCCTGCCAGGCAAGAAGCCATTGATTAAACTGAGTTATCGTCCGCCGAACTATGAAACACCCTTGATGTATTTTCGCACGCCGATCACCCCCAACGATGCGTTCTTCGTGCGCTATCATTTGGCGGATATCCCCGAAATCGACGCTCAGTCCTGGAAATTGACGATCGGGGGCGAGGCGGTGGAGACCCCGATCACCCTGACCCTGGACGCCCTGCGCCGGGATTTCGAACAAGTCTCGGTGACGGCTGTTTGTCTGTGTGCCGGGAACCGGCGCGGGCTGCACGATCCCCATGTGCCCGGTGTGCAATGGGGGCCGGGCGCTATGGGCAATGCAACCTGGAAGGGTGTTCGTTTGCGCGACGTCCTGCAAAAGGCCGGGTTGAAACCGGAGGCGCTTGAGATCGTCATCGATGGGGCCGACGGGCCGGTTTTGGATAAAACGCCGAAATTCACCAAAAGCATTCCGGTAAAACGCGCCCTCGACCCGAACACGTTGATCGCCTTCGAGATGAATGGGGTCGCCTTGCCGATGCAGAACGGCTTTCCGGCGCGCCTCGTGGTGCCGGGTTGGGTCGGTACTTATTGGATGAAGCATCTCGTATCGATCACGGCGGTGACGAAGCCGTTCGATAATTTCTGGATGAAGACATCCTACCGCATCCCGCTCGGCAAATTTCCGACTGTGGACCGATTTGCCTCGCAAGAGACGGCGGTCAATACGCCGATCACGGAAATCATGGTGAATTCACTGATCACAGAACCCCTGGATCAGGAAAAAATCGCCAAGGCCAACCCCTTGGTGATCAAGGGGTTGGCCTGGGATGGCGGTTTCGGAATCGACCGGGTCGAACTTTCCATCGATGGTGGGCAGAGTTGGCGTACGGCCCAATTGGGCGACGATCTCGGGGCCTTTTCATTCCGTCCCTGGCAAGCGTCGATCGCCGGTTTGAAGCGGGGCAAACTGACTATCATGGCCCGGGCGTTCAATCGTCTCGGCCAATCGCAGCCGGACCGCTTGATCGTGAACCCGGCCGGCTACCATCACAATGTCATCCACCGCGTGACGATCGAGATCGCCTAACCGCGATGGATACACCCTCTTGCTGCTGAAAGCGGAGAGAAAAATGAAGTATATTGCGACGACGATACGCCTTCTTGGAATTTCGTGCCTTGCTTTTGTTTTGGTCGTCTCGCCCGGTCAGGCGAAGGAAAAACGCATTCCGATGCAGGATGCGCCGGGTGTCGATGTCCTGGAAGATAATTGCGGTACCTGCCATAGTCTTGACTATATTCGGATGAACTCTCGTTTCATGGATGCAAAAACATGGGAAGCCGAGGTAAATAAGATGATAAAAACCTTTGGTGCACCAATTTCAGAAGAAGATTCTAAAATAATTCTGGAATATTTGATTAAAAATTATGGAAAATTACCCTGATTTTTGATTCTTGAATAGTCCAGTGATGGAGTGGTATTTTATATTTCATTCAAATAGAATTATTCTAAACTGTTTTTTTCTATTGTGAGGCGTGTTGCGGCACGCTAATCTTAGATGTAAGTTTTTTCAACCAACCTCGAGGACGCAAAGAAGCGTGGATCACTCTCACATCATACCGCAAGATCGTGAAATGGCTGCGGTCGCCGATGATAAATTGCAGATCCGCCTGTGGTTGCGCCTGCTGGCCTGCACCCATTTGATCGAGGGGCAGATCAGAACCAATTTGCGCACCGAATTTTCAACAACGCTGCCGCGTTTTGATGTGCTGGCCCAACTTCACGCCGCACAACAGGCTTTGAGCATGGGGGATTTGTCCGCGCGTCTTATGGTCACGACAGGCAATGTTACCGGGCTCATCGATGCAATGGAACGCGACGGCTTGGTCGTGCGTGAACCCCACCCGAGTGATCGGCGCAGCACCCTCATCGCCATGTCGCCGCAGGGCCGCGCCCTTTTCTCCGAGATGGCTCCGGTCCATCAAGACTGGATCGACGATCTGATGCAGGGCTTGGATCGGGCCGATATGGTGCAACTCTTCTCCTTGTTGGGGCAATTGAAGCTGTCCGCTGGGCGCAAAGTCGCGATCGAGCCTTAGACGCTGCGCAAGGGGGGGCTTTGTTCTTTTGTGCGCATTTAGTTTAGGTTAAAGATATTTAGAGGTCATAATTTCGACCGTTAACGGCGATCACGGACCGGCACGACACAATGGAAGGGGGCGGATATGCGCATAGTTTCAATCGGGGGCGGCCCTGCTGGGCTCTATGCCGCGATTCTGCTGAAACGGGCGCAGCCTGCCCATGAGATCACCGTGCTGGAACGCAATCAGCCGGGCGATACGTTCGGTTGGGGCGTCGTGTTTTCCGACAAGACCTTGGACAATCTGGCCGAGGGCGATCCTGAGAGCCATGCCCGGATCGTCGATAATTTCGCCCATTGGGATGATATCGACATTCATTTCAAAGGACGGACCCTGACGTCGGGCGGTCATGGGTTTTGCGGGATTTCTCGTCGGAAATTGTTGAATATCCTGCAAGAACGGGCCGAAGCCTTGGGTGTCGTCTGCCGGTACGGGGTCGAGGTCGATGCCGAGGCGGCACAAGATATCATCCAAGGTGCCGATCTGGTGCTGGCTGCCGACGGGATCAACAGCCCCGTGCGCAGTGCCTATGCCGGACATTTTCAGCCCGATATCGAGATGCGCCGGAACAAGTTTATCTGGCTCGGTACGCACCGGGTGTTCAAGGCTTTTACTTTTATCTTTGTCGAGACCGAATGGGGCTGGTTTCAGGCCCATGCCTATCAATTCGATGCCGAAACCGCGACTTTCATCGTCGAAACGACGAACGAAACCTGGCAGGCGGCCGGTCTTGCCGATCTCGATACCGACGCTAGCCTCCGATTTTGCGAGACTCTGTTCGCCCCTTGGCTGGACGGGCATGCCTTGATGGCCAATAGCCGCCATCTGCGCGGTTCGGCCTGGATCAATTTTCCCCGCGTCACCAATGCCCATTGGGTGAAGGACAATCTGGTGCTAATCGGCGATGCGGCTCATTCGGCCCATTTTTCCATCGGTTCCGGGACCAAGCTTGCGCTTGAGGATGCGTTGGCCTTGGCCCGTCACGTCAGCCGGGGCGGTTCCTTGGCCGAAGCGCTCGCCGCTTATGAGGCGGAACGGCGGATCGAGGTCTTGAAGATTCAATCGGCGGCGCGCAATTCCACGGAATGGTTCGAGGCGGTCGATCGCTACAGTGCCTTGGAGGCCGAACAATTCGCCTATTCGCTCCTGACCCGCAGTCAACGGGTCAGTCACGAGAATCTACGCCTGCGCGATCGGGCCTGGCTTGAAGGGATGGAACGGTGGCTCGCCCGGCGGGCTGGCATCGCGTCCGGCCCGCGCCGGGCCCCGATGTTCCTGCCGTTTCGGTTGCGCGATCTCACCCTCGCCAATCGGGTCGTCGTCTCTCCCATGGCGACCTATAAGGCTGAGGAGGGCGTGCCGGGACCGTTCCATCTCGTGCATTTGGGGGCGCGGGCCTTGGGTGGGGCGGGGCTCATCATCACGGAAATGACCTGCGTCTCGGCCGAGGGCCGCATCACGCCTGGATGTTGCGGTCTGTGGAACGAGACCCAAGGGGCTGCTTGGCGACAGATCGTCGATTTCGTGCATCGTGAATCCGGGGCGGCCATCTGTCTGCAAATCGGTCATGCCGGGCCGAAAGGATCGACCAAGCGCGGGTGGGACGGCATGGATCAACCGCTTGATGCGGGCAATTGGCCGCTCATCGCCGCCTCGCCTGTGGCGTGGAGTGCCGACAATCAGATCCCGCGCGCGATGGACGAGGCCGATATGGATCGGGTTCGGGCGGATTTCGTCGCCACGACCCGCCTTGCGATCGTGGCGGGTTTCGACATGATTGAGCTGCACGCCGCCCACGGGTATCTTCTTTCCGCTTTCATCTCGCCCCTGACCAATCGGCGCACCGATGGGTATGGCGGGTCCTTGTCTGGGCGGTTGCGTTTTCCTTTGTCGGTTTTTGCCGCCATGCGCGCCGTTTGGCCGCCGGAAAAGCCGATGTCGGTGCGGATTTCCGCGACGGATTGGGTCGAGGGCGGGGTCACGCCTGCGGAGGCCGTCGAAATAGCCAAGGCGTTTCAGGCGTTGGGCTGCGATTTGATCGATGTGTCGGCAGGGCAAACCTCGATCGCGGCGAAACCCGTCTATGGCCGGATGTTTCAGACGCCGTTTGCCGATCGTATTCGCCAAGAGACGGGGATGGCGACCCTGGCCGTCGGCAACATTACTGAGGCCGATCAGATCAATGCCATCATTGCCGCCGGGCGCGCCGATCTCTGCGCCCTTGCCCGCCCGCATCTCACCAACCCGCATTTCACGCTTCATGCCGCGATCGAGCATGGCTATGGCGATCAGGTCTGGCCCAAACCCTACGAAAGCGGCAAGGCGCAGATGATGCGCCTGAAACAGCGCGGCGATAGCGAACCGGAGATCGTGACATGAGCGGGGCGCTTGCGGGGCGGCGCGCCCTCGTCACCGGCGGGGCCAAAGGCATCGGCCGGGCGATTGCGGCCGGGCTCGTCGCTGAGGGGGCGACCGTCGCCTTGATTGGGCGGGACCGGGCGGCCTTGGATCGCACCGGGTCCGAGATCGGGGCTGTGCCGTTCGCGGTCGATGTGACGGATCGGGCGGCCTATGCGGCGACGTTTGCGGCGATTGCGGCCCAGATCGGGCCGGTGGATATTCTGATCAACAATGCCGGGGCGGCCCTCTCAAAGCCGTTTGCCAAACAGGATGATGCCGATTGGGACGGGATGCTGGCGCTCAATCTCACCGCCGTCTTCGTCGGTTGTCGCTTGGCGTTGCCGGCCATGCGGGCGGCCGGTTGGGGCCGGATCGTGACGGTCGCCAGTACGGCAGGGCTCAAAGGTTACGGCTATACCAGCGCCTATTGTGCTGCCAAGCATGGTGTGATCGGTCTCACCCGGTCGCTTGCCTTGGAGACGGCCCAGAGTGGCGTGACGGTAAATGCGGTTTGTCCGGGGTTTACCGATACGGCTTTGGTCGATCGCGCCGTAGCGGTGATCGAAGCGCAGACTGGGCGCGATGCGGCGACGGCGCGCGACGCACTCGCCCGGATGAACCCGATGAACCGGCTCATCGAACCCGCTGAAGTAGCCGAGGCGGTCTTGTTCTTATGTCGGCCGGGGGCGGCAGCCATGACCGGTCAATCGATCATCATAGCAGGGGGCGAGGTAATGTGATGGGACAGGATCAAGTGGCATCGGGCACCAGGACGGAGCCGCGCGACCGGGATTTGATCGATTTTGCGCCCCGGCATTTCGGTTGGCGGGTCGAGGGGCGGGTTGCCGTCATCACGCTCGATCGGCCAGAAAAGAAGAATCCCTTGACCTTCGAGGCCTATGCCGAATTGCGCGATACGTTCCGCGCCCTTGCCTATGCCGATGGGATCAAGGCCGTGGTGGTGACGGGGGCCGGGGGCAATTTTTGTTCGGGCGGCGATGTGTTCGAGATTATCGGGCCGTTGACCCGGATGGCGATGCCCGAGCTTCTCGCCTTTACCCGGATGACCGGCGATCTCGTCAAGGCAATGCGGGCCTGTCCCCAACCGATTTTGGCGGCGATCGACGGGGTTTGCGCCGGGGCCGGGGCGATCATGGCGATGGCGTCCGATCTGCGCTACGGCACCGAAACCGCCAAGGTGGCCTTTCTCTTTACGCGTGTGGGTTTGGCTGGATGCGATATGGGGGCCTGTGCCCTGCTGCCCCGCATCATCGGCCAGGGACGGGCGGCCGAACTGCTCTATACCGGGCGGGCGCTGGGGGGGCTTGAGGCGGAACGATGGGGCTTTTTCAATGGTCTATACCCATCGGACGGTCTTTTGGACGCGGTCGTCACCACCGCGCGCGGGCTTGCCGAGGGGCCGACCTTCGCTCATGGCATGACCAAGACCATGCTGCACCGGGAATGGGCGATGGATCTCGATACCGCGATCGAGGCGGAGGCCCAGGCCCAGGCGATCTGTATGGCGACCGGCGATTTCACGCGGGCCTTCGAGGCGTTTGCCGAAAAACGCAAACCCCGGTTCGAGGGGCGATGATGGTCGATCGCACCTATCGGGATTGGCCCTTTTTCACCGATCGACACCGGAACTTGGCGGCAGAGCTGGATGCCTGGGCGACACGGTATTTTGCCGATGCGACCCTTGATCACACCGATCCCGATACGGCGTGCCGCACCCTGGCGGCGGCCCTTGGGGATGCCGGATTTCTCAATTATGCCGTGCCGCCCGATGGGGCGGCGGGGCTCGACGGGCGATCCTTGTGTCTCATCCGGGAAATTCTGGCCTATCACGATGGTCTTGCCGATTTTGCCTTTGCCATGCAGGGGCTCGGGACCGGGGCCGTGACCCTGTTCGGGACCGAGGCGCAAAAGGCGTCGATTTTGCCGGGGGTGCGTGCCGGGCGGTCCTTGGCCGCCTTTGCCTTGTCGGAGCCCGATGCCGGTTCCGATGTGGCGGCTCTTGCGCTCTCTGCCACCCCTGTTGCGGGCGGGTGGTCTCTCAACGGGACCAAGACCTGGATCTCGAACGGCGGCATTGCCGGGCATTATGTCGTCTTTGCCAGAACCGGGGGTACTGGAACCAAGGGCATCTCGGCGTTTCTGGTCGAGGCGGGTCAACCGGGTTTGGATTGCAGTGCGCGCCTTGCGGTCATGGCTCCCCACCCGCTGGCGCGTCTTGAGTTCCGCGATTGCATCGTGCCGACGGAAAATTTGATCGGGGCCTTGGGCGATGGGTTCAAGATCGCCATGGCGACCTTGGATATCTTCCGGCCGACGGTTGGGGCGGCGGCGCTGGGCTTTGCCCGCCGGGCCTACGGGACGGCGCTGGACCGGGTGACGCGCCGCGCGATGTTCGGCGGTAGGATGGCGGATCTGCCGTTGGTGCAGGCGAAATTGGCCGATATGGCAGTCGCGATCGATACGAGTGCGCTGATGGTTTACCGCGCCGCCTGGCAGCGGGACAGGGACCCAGCCACGCGCACGACCCGTGAGGCGGCCATGGCGAAATTGGTCGCGACGGAGGCGGCCCAGGGCGTTATCGACGCGGCCGTGCAGTTGATGGGGGCGATCGGGGTTCAATCGGGCACCGTCGTTGAAGGACTCTATCGCGAAATCCGCGCCCTTCGGATTTATGAAGGGGCAAGCGAAGTGCAGAAATTGATCATTGCGCGCCAAGAGTTGGGGGCGCGCCAAGAATCGGGGGCTGTTCGAGTATGAAGAGGGTCTTGCAACCGACGGGCTGGCCGCGCCCCAAGGGATATACCAACGGCATGATTGCCGAGGGCGAGGTGATCACCATCAGCGGCCAGATCGGGTGGCTGCCCGACGGTACGCTGGTCCATGGCCTGACGGCGCAGGTCGAACAAACCCTACGCAATATCGTTGCCGTCTTGGCAGAGGCCGGTGCCGGTCCCGAACATATCGTGCGCCTGACCTGGTTTATCGTTTCCGTCGAGGCCTATCAGGCGGAAATTGCGGCGATCGGGGCGGTCTATCGCGATGTGATGGGACGGAATTTTCCCCCGATGTCGGTGGTTCAGGTCGTGCGTCTCGTCGAATCCGAGGCCTTGGTCGAAATCGAAGCGACGGCCGTGCGCCCTCTTCTGCGATAAGGGTGTGCACGCAAGACCGGTCAATCGTCACCTAAAAACAAGAAAAAGAGGGCATGATCATGGGGAATGTTAAGCTGCAAACAGGGGGGCGCGATACGTTCGTTCAGGATCGGTTGCCGCCCAAGGATCTTTGGCCGGAGCTGGTGATCGATTTGCCGGAATTGGTCTATCCCGATCGCTTGAATTGTGCGGCGGCCCTTTTGGAGGGGGCGATTGCGGCGGGCCATGGCGATCGGCCGTGCTTCATCGGCAAGGATGGGGTTTGGACCTACCGTGACGTAGCGGATCGGGTCGGACGCATCGCGTCGGTTTTAAGGGAGCATGGGGTCATACCGGGCAATCGGGTTCTCTTGCGTGCCCCCAACAACCCGATGATGATGGCCTGCTGGTTGGCGGTTTTGAAGGTGGGGGCGGTGGCCGTCGCCACGATGCCGATGCTGCGTGCGCGGGAATTGGTCGTGATCTTGAACCGTGCCGCGATCTCCCATGCCGTGGTCGATGCGCGGTTGATGGACGAGATGGAGTTGGCCCGCCCGGAGGCCCCCGATCTTACGACGCTTTTCACGTTCGGCGATCCCGGCCGCTCGGATAATCTGGAACGCTTGATGGCGTCGGCCGATCCCGACGCGCCCACGGCGGATACGGCGGCGGACGATGTGGCGCTCATCGCCTTTACGTCGGGTACGACGGGGGTGCCGAAGGGCTGCGTGCATTTCCATCGCGATGTTCTGATCAATGCCGACACGTTTTCGCACCATATTCTGCGCCCGGTCGCAAGCGATGTTTTCTGCGGGTCGCCGCCGATCGCTTTCACCTTCGGGCTTGGCGGGTTGGTGGTGTTTCCGATGCGGGTGGGGGCGGCGTCGATCCTGACCGAGGCGGGGCCGCCGGAAACATTGGCCAGTGCCATCGCCCAATACCGGGCGACGGTCTGCTTTACGGCCCCGACCGCCTATCGCCAATTGGCCGCCCTGTCGAAGACCTATGATTTGACAAGCCTGCGCCGGTGCGTGTCGGCAGGAGAACCCTTGCCGGTTGCCACGCGAACCTTGTTCAAAGAGGCGACGGGGATCGATCTCATCGATGGGATCGGCGGGACGGAAATGCTGCATATTTTCATTGCGGCGGCCGATGACGCGATCCGCCCCGGTGCGACGGGCAAGCCGGTACCGGGGTTTCGGGCCGAAATCCAGGACGATGCCGGTCGCCCCGTGCCGCCCGGTACGATCGGGCGGCTTGCGGTCAAGGGGCCGCTTGGCTGTCGCTATCTCGATGACCCGCGCCAGACGGATTACGTCAAAAACGGCTGGAACATGACCGGCGACACCTATGTCATGGATGCGGATGGATATTTCTGGTTTCAGGCGCGCAGCGACGACATGATCGTCTCGTCGGGGTACAATATTTCCGGGCCAGAGGTCGAGGCGGTTCTGCTTGAGCATCCCGATGTGCGCGAATGTGCCGTCGTCGCCAGTCCCGATCCCGACCGGGGCATGGTGGTGAAAGCCTTCATCGTTCTCGCACCCGAGACGGTCGGCACCGATCGCCTGATCAAAGAGATGCAGGATTTCGTCAAGGCCCGGATCGCCCCCTACAAATATCCCCGCGCGATAGACTTTGTCGATATTCTACCGAGAACCCAAACCGGCAAGCTGCAACGGTTCGTGTTGCGGGAACGGGAACGGGCGAAAGCCCCCGAACCGGCATAACCGGTGTGACCGGCTATGCCGGTTATGCTGGATCGAGGGCTTTTGTCGGCGCATCGATATTTTGGGCGATTCGCCACACGACGCCGGTCGGGTCGACCAGGACAAAGTCCCGTTGCGCCCAGGGTTGGTCTTGCGGCGGGACGACCCGCACGCCATAGCGGGTGGGGATGGCTTGGGCGATCACATGCTGCCACCAGCGCTCGACATCCGGCACCAAGAGATGCATCATGAAATTGTTGGCATGCTCTGCAACGTAGAATTTTTGTAGAAAAAAACTGGAGCAGCCTGCATGGAGATAGGCGAGATCGTCCGATGACCAGGGAATGGAAAAACCCAGATCTTGGTAGAATCGCTTCGATAAATCGAAATCCCGTGCCGGTACGAAGGCCTTGATTTCCACCGTTTCCATCAAGGTGCCTCCGCAATTGCCCCTTGCTTGGCAAAGCCGACGATATGACCGCCCGGTTCTGCGACATAGATCTCGTCCGCCCCATAGAATGTCGTGCGGCGCGGGATGACGATGCTGGCCGGGTCGAGCCTGGCGATCACGGCATCGAGATCCTCCACTTCCAGATAGAGGGCGGTCTTGCCATAGGTCGAGGGGGTCCCTTGATCGGCGGTGATGCTGTCATGGGTTTGGTACATGATTTCGATCCCATCGCCCACCAACATGGCAAAGCCGATCCTATCGCCATGCGGCACCGTGACGACAGTGGCAAGCCCGAAGCGGTCGGTCCAAAAGCTGAGACAAGGCTCGATCGCCGCAACGGCGAGGATCGGCGTCAGTTTTTTGATCGAGGGTGCTGTCATGGTTGGATCCTTAGGCACGGTGGCGCGCTCAGTTTTATGAAATGACCAATAGGATGCGCCGAGGTCTGCTTGATCATGTTGGGGGCTGAATATCGAGACCGTTGATGCCGACCAACAGTCCTGCGATGAACAACGCGATCATGGTAGATGAACGGTAGTTAATTTCTTTAAAAATACTACGCATAAAAAGGGCGAATGCTGCGAGATATTTAAAATGTTCAACAAAGGCCATGTGAAAAATTACAAACGCCATAACGAAAAGAAGCGGGATCAATCCACTCGTAAGGTAACCCGGTTTCTTCAAAAGATAAACCAGTTGGTTGAGCCGGACCGGGTCGAAGGATTGACCGATCAAGGTTTCTCTTTCCTTGATTTGGGCGAGGAGGTTACGGACCTCGGCGTGGGGAATGGCAAGACAGGACAGAAACACCCGCCCGCGTCCCAAGACGAGGCGGGCCGCTGTTGCCTTTTTTCCACCAATCCAATAGTGCCAATCCTGCGCCTGCCGCCTTATATCGTTAAACCATTCGTTATATTTTATTTTTTGCTCGAAGAGCGCTTTCAGGATCATGTCGAACCGACTTGTTCCTGTGCAGTGATCGGGTGTCCAGCCCATCAGATCAATGGTCTGGGCCACCATCTCGGGGGGGATACTCTCTTGGCGCAGGAGGTAATAAGCCAATTCTTCGGCAAACTGCATCCGATAATGCAGCGAGAGCGTCGTCTCGGCATCGGCGGCTTGGAACAGGCGGACCGCCTTTACCGTGTCGTTTTCGGCAATCGCGGCTAGAATGGCCGCATTGAGGGCGTCATACTGGCCGGTCTCGGCGGTCTCGGCGGTCTCGTCCACGTCATGAACAGGGGTGGGATCACTATCCGCCCTGTCGGGTGGAACGTCGGGGGTCGGTTTCGGGATGGTTGTCGGGGCTGTTTCTGGTGTCGTTTCGGCGTCGAGCGTTGCCGTATCGCCCTCTTCCTCAGGCTCGGCACAGGTAGCGAGGGCCGTTTCATAGGCTGTGCGCAAGAGGGCGAACCCAGCGGGATCATCATCGGGCCGCGTGACTTTGAGCCGTCTTGCATAGGCCTTGCGGATGAGCGTCGTCTCGCGGGTCGGTTCGATATCAAGGGTCTGCCAAATCGTCGTCATGGGTAAAATGACCAAGCTTCGCTGAAAGGCAGATGCCGCTCAGAGGATTATTGAAAGAAGGTAATATCCGCCCGATCGAGCCACGCCGTAAATTCGGCCCGAAATTCTCTAATTTTATGCGGGTCTTGTTGATCGAGAACCTGTTCGAATTCGCCGATCAATTGGCCCAAATGGGCGCGCAGATCGCCCAATGTTTCTTCGTAGAGCCGGTTGGCCCGCGCCATGACGGCCTGATTTTCCGCCTGCTCGCGCGGGTGATGCTTCAAATGATCGAGTGCCCGCAGACGTTCGGCGATTTCGGCTGGCGACAGAATGCCGGGATTGCCCTCGATGACGAGGTCGCGCACCAGACCGGTTTCGGGATTGGTCGCGCGCACTTCGAGAATGCCTGAAATATCGTAGGTGAAACGGACATCGAAGCTTTGGCCGGCGGGGGCGGGCGGCATCGGAAACGTCAATTCGCCCAGAAAGACATTGTCGGTGACGAGACGGGATTCGCCTTGAAAAATGCGGATATTCACCGAGGCCTGATTGTCTTGAATGGTGCAATAACTGTCGGAGCGGCTGATTGGAATGATGCTATTGCGTTCGATGATCGGGGAAAAGAGACCCGTCTGGGCCACTTTGCCGCCGCTTCGTTGCGCCACTTCGATTCCCATTGAAAAAGGGGCGACATCGGTCATGACCACGTCGTCGAGGGCGGCATCGCGCATTTTCAGGCCAGCCTGCACGGCAGCCCCGCGTCCGACCACCTCGTCGGGATTGACCGTGGTGATCGGAAATCGTTGAAAAAGTCGGGCCGCCATTTTGCGAAAAATCGGCATGCGCGTCGCCCCGCCAGCCAGCACCAGATGGCTGATCTGATCTGGAAGGAATTTCGCGTCCCTGAGGGCCCGTTCGATGGGCGCACGCACGCGCCGGACCAAAGGTTCGGCGAAGGTTTCGAAATCGCTGCGCGTGAGGGTCCAGCGCAGGGTCTCGCCCGCGTGCTGGAGTTCTAAAATATGCTGATCGCGTTCGGACAAGGCGCGCTTGGCGACCTCCGCCTGGCGCAGCAAAAGACCGTGAACCGGCGATGGGTGGCTGAGCGGTGGAATCCCATGGGCGGCACCCAGGGCCGTAATGAAATTTTCTGCGATGAGTTCGGCAAAATCTTCGCCACCGAGGAAATTATCCCCCGCCGTAGAGCGTACTTCCATCACCCCGTCGAACATTTCCAGGATCGACACGTCGAACGTCCCACCCCCCAAATCGAGGACCATGACGCGGCGTTCATCGTCCTGCTGTTCCTGCAAGCCGTAACAGAGGGCGGCGGCCGTCGGTTCATTCAGCAGACGATCGACCGTGAGACCGGCCAATTGGCCGGCTGCCTTCGTCGCTTTGCGTTGGGCATCATTGAAATAGGCCGGGACCGTAATGATCGCCTCGGTCACGGGGGTGCCCAAGAAGGCCTCGGCATCGGCTTTCAGACTGCGCAGGATGAAGGAAGAAAGTTCTTCGGCGCGGAATTTCTCGCTGCCGCCCAAGCTGAAGGTCCGGGCGGTTCCCATATAGCGTTTGAAGGCGGCGACACTGTTTTGGGGGGCCGTGGCGAGGCGCTCGCGCGCGGCCATGCCGACGAGAATTTGTCCGTCATCGGTTCTACTGACCACCGACGGGGTCATGACCGAGCCCAGGGCGTTCGGAATCAAAACGGTTTCGCCATCGCGCCAAACGGCTGCAAGGCTATTGGTCGTGCCAAGATCGATACCGATGATCATAGATATACCCGGTTTCTGGTCCTTGAAAGCGCAGGGCGACGCGCCGAAGCTGCCGACCCGCATCATACCCCCCTATGCATCGTTATGCATAGGGTGCGCATCGATCCGTCCCGTGTGCCAGCGACCGAACTGGCCCGAAACACGGGTCCATTTGCGGTGGGGCCGACCCGCCGAACCAATCTGCCGAAGGCGCATGGAAACGCCGGGTACTATCCTGCACTCCGCAAGAGCGGGCAAGTGTTTCTTGTCAACGGGGTGCCAGTTTTATTTTTCAACCGGAAAGCGGAATGTGATCGGGCGGTTGATATCGTCGAGGGGGATACCATCGCGGATCAACGGCTTGAAACGCCCCGTAGTGGCGGCGGCGAGGGCCTTTTGATTGTATTTATCATCATCGGCAGGGCGGAGTACCCGGCAATTCGTCGCTTTGCCGTCGGCATTGACCCGGCATTCCAACTGGACGGTGACGGAGGGGCCGTTCGTGTCGTTGGCCCCGGTGAGATCGCCTAGGGCGGAACAGGCGCTGAGACCGACGGCGGCACCGGTCAAGAAAAGACCGGTCAAGAGACGGGACGAAAGGAGCATGGCGAGAGGGCTCTTCTGGATCGAAAGAACGAGAATTGGGATATGACTCGGCACGATCCTAACCGATTTTGCCGGGTAAGAGGATCGTTGTTTTGTATGGTGGGTATGATTATCGCCGAAAAATAGTGTTTTTCACCCTGTTTCGGTCGGCGTTTCTCGAGCCCGTCCCCGCCATGGTTGCGGGTCGTCAAATTGGGTATTGCGGCCTATAATGACACGCTGTTTTCCCGGTGATTGCGATATTCTGAGACGGTAATGGCTTCTTTCGTTCCCATGACGGCCCCCGACCTATTCGGTTTTGCCCTGAAAGACCCTGCGCGTGCGGCACCGTTTCTGCCGATGAGCCGGGCTGAGATGACGAGGCTCGGCTGGGCTGCGTGCGATGTCATCATCGTGACGGGCGATGCCTATATCGATCATCCGAGTTTCGGGATGGCGATCATCGGTCGGCTGCTCGAAGCGCAGGGATTGCGCGTCGGCATCATCGCCCAGCCGGATTGGAGTTCGGCCGATGCCTTTACCGCCTTGGGGCGTCCGCGCCTGTTTTTCGGCGTGACGGCGGGCAACATGGATTCGATGGTCAACCATTATACCTCCGATCGTCGCTTGCGCCATGACGATGCCTATACGCCGGGCGGCGCTTTCGGCAAGCGTCCCGATCGGGCCGCCATCGTCTATAGCCAGCGGTGTCGCGAGGCGTTCAAGGACGTGCCGATCGTGATCGGCGGGATCGAGGCGTCCTTGCGCCGGATCGCCCATTACGATCATTGGAGCGAGAAGGTCCGCCGCTCGATCCTCATGGATAGCAAGGCCGATTTGTTGGTTTACGGCAATGCCGAGCGGGCGATCGTCGAGATCGCCCGTCGTGCCGCCGCCGGTGCGAACCCGAAATCCCTGCGCGATATTCGCGGCACGGCCTATGTGTTGGATGCCATTCCCGACGATTACCGTGTCGCCGCCCCCGATCCGATGGGCGATGCGGCACCGATGGAGCCCGATGCGGCAGCGATCGCAGCGGCCTCAGGGGCTGCGGTAGGACCGGTGTCCCCCTCCACGATGACCGTTATCGCTTTGCCCGCTTTCGAGCAGGTGAAGGATGACAAGGTCCTTTACGCGCATGCCTCGCGGATTTTGCATTTGGAAAGCAATCCGGGCAATGCCCGCGCCTTGGTACAGCGTCACGGCGATAAGCTCGTTTGGTTGACGCCGCCGCCTATTCCGTTGACCACCGCCGAAATGGATGGGGTTTACGACTTGCCCTATGCCCGCGCCCCGCACCCATCCTATGGGGCGGCGGCCATTCCGGCCTGGGAGATGATCCGGTTTTCGGTCAATATCATGCGTGGCTGTTTTGGGGGATGCTCCTTCTGTTCGATCACCGAACATGAAGGACGGATCATTCAGAACCGATCCGAGGCGTCGATCTTGCGGGAAATCGCCGAAATCCGCGATAAGGTGCCGGGTTTTACCGGGGTGATTTCGGATATTGGCGGGCCTACCGCCAATATGTACCGGCTGCACTGCAAAGATCCGGCAATCGAGGCGATCTGTCGGCGGCCATCCTGCGTGTTTCCCGATATATGCAAGAATTTGAACACGGATCATCAGCCGCTCATTCAGCTTTATCGCAAGGCGCGGGCGATCAAAGGGATAAAGCGCATCCATATTGCGTCGGGCCTGCGCTATGATCTCGCCGTGCGCAGCCCCGCCTACATCAAGGAATTGGCCCAGCATCATGTCGGCGGTTACCTGAAAATCGCCCCGGAACATACGGAACCGGGTCCGCTTGCCAAAATGATGAAACCGGGGATCGGGGCTTACGATTCCTTTAAGACGCTGTTTGAAAAGGCGGCGAAAGAGGTGGGCAAGGAACTTTATCTCATTCCCTACTTTATCGCGGCCCATCCCGGTACGACCGATCTCGACATGATGAATCTGGCCTTGTGGTTGAAACGCAACGGCTATAAGGCGGACCAAGTTCAGACATTTTTGCCGGGGCCGATGTCCCTTTCGGCGACCATGTATCATACGGGGCTGAACCCGTTGCGCCCGATCAAACGGACCGGGGGCGAGGTCGTCTTCAGTGCCAAGGGTCTGCGCCAGCGCCGCCTGCACAAGGCATATTTGCGTTATCACGATCCGGCCAATTGGGCCGTCTTGCGGGAATCGCTGCGTGAACTCGGACGGGCCGACCTCATCGGACCCGGCAAACATCAGCTTGTCCCGGCTCATGACCCGCCGCAGGCGGGCAATTCCCGCAATCCGCCGGGGATGGGGGGAAA
>DAISJD010000036.1:0-23911 GCA_036821645.1 Aliidongia sp. | reverse complement strand
GGCATGGTCATGATGTCGCCGCACAGGACCACGATGAACCCGGCCCCGGCGGCCAGCCGCACGTCGCGCACGGGGATCGTGTGGCCGCTGGGCGCACCGCGCCGGTCGGGGTCGGTTGAAAAACTATATTGGGTCTTGGCCATGCAGACCGGCAGATGGCCGTAGCCCCCTGCGGTCAGGGCGTCGAGTTTCTTTTGCGCGGCTGGGGCCACGGCAATGTCGGCGGCCCCGTAAATGTCGCGGGCGATGGTTGCGATCTTGTCGGCAAGCCCCATCCCATCGGGATAGAGGGGGCGGAACCGCGCCGTCTCGCGCCCCACGGTCTCGACCACGGACCGGGCGAGATCCAAGGCCCCCGCCCCGCCCGTCGCCCAATGGCGGCAGAGATGGACCGGCACGCCCAATTCATCGCCGATCGCCATCAGGGCCGCGATCTCCCCATCCGTATCCTTGGTGAAATGATTGAGGGCCACCACCACGGGCAGGCCGAATTTTTGCAAGTTGGCGACATGGCGGCGCAGATTGTCGGCCCCGCGCGCAAGGGCCGGGATATTTTCTTGGTCGAGATCGGCGCGCGCCACCCCACCATGCATTTTAAGCGCCCGGATCGTCGCCACCACGACGGCGGCGGCAGGCTCCAGACCTGCCATCCGGCATTTGATATCCAAGAATTTTTCGGCCCCGAGATCGGCCCCGAACCCCGCCTCGGTCACGACGTAATCGGCAAGGCCGAGCGCCGTTTGGGTGGCGAGCACACTGTTGCAGCCATGGGCGATATTGGCGAACGGCCCGCCATGGACGAGGGTGGGGGTGCCTTCCAAGGTTTGGACCAGATTGGGTTGAAACGCATCCTTCAACAGGGCCGTCATGGCCCCGGCGGCGTTCAGATCCGCCGCCGTCACCGGGCGGCGATCGCGGGTCTCGCCGATCACGATCCGCCCGAGACGGGCCTCAAGATCGGCAAGGGAGGTCGCGAGACAGAAAATCGCCATCACCTCGCTCGCCACCGTGATGTCGAACCCGGTTTCCCGCACCACGCCATGGCCAAGCCCGACCACGATCTGGCGCAAGGCCCGGTCGTTGAGGTCGAGGGCGCGCCGCCACGTGATCCGGCGCGGGTCGATGTCGAGGGCATTGCCCCAATAGAGATGATTGTCGATCATCGCCGCCAACAGATTGTTCGCGGCCCCGATCGCATGGAAATCGCCGGTGAAATGCAGGTTGATTTCATCCATCGGCACGATCTGGGCATAGCCGCCGCCCGCCGCCCCGCCCTTGGCCCCGAAACAGGGGCCGAGGCTGGGCTCGCGCAGGCAGATCGCGACCCGGTGCCCCAACCGGCGCAACGCATCGCCAAGCCCGATCGTGGTCGTGGTCTTGCCTTCGCCCGCCGGGGTCGGGC
Source organism: Aliidongia sp. (assembly GCA_036821645.1). Taxonomy (GTDB): domain Bacteria; phylum Pseudomonadota; class Alphaproteobacteria; order ATCC43930; family CGMCC-115725; genus DAISJD01. The sequence continues at coordinate 22,509 of DAISJD010000036.1, read as the reverse complement.
TGATCGCGGTGACGAGAATCAACTTGCCGGGACTGGCCGACCGGGCGGTGGCGACGAGATCGGCGCTGAGCTTCGCCTTGAACGGCCCATAGCGATAGACGGCGTCCGCCGGGATGTCGAGGGCGGCGGCCACGGTTTCGATCGGGGTCAAGGCGGCGGCGCGGGCAATGTCGATATCGCTCGGTTGGGGGGTCGTCATCGGGTCAGGGCCTTATCTTTGGAACGGTCTTCTCGCGTGCCCCTTCTGCTACACGAATGTGTCTTGTCAGAAAAGTGCCATCAAGTCATCGGCTCTGAATTTTCCGTCATCATACCCTTTCGCCGATCATGCGAATCGGATCGTACACAATTCTATTTTGCAAGAAATTTGCCCCAAAACCGGCAAAATTTGCCCGGTTGATGCCAATTTTTGGTCGCAATTAAAGGTTACTATCTTACTAATGCACTTAAATTGGGCAAAATGGACCATCTTAAAATAATTTTTAACGTTAATAAGCACCGCTCAATCAAAAAAACCGCGTTATTTTATAAAAAACCGCCAAAAAAACCTTTTTGTTTATGATTTTAAAATTTCCCCGGATTATTCTTATTCTTGCGAGGAAAGAGACCTTGCGTTGCAAAAAATTACCGCCGATTAGATACGCTTTTAAATTGAATTGTTCCGACGGGTAGAGCCTTGAGAGCCCGTCAGCGCGAAGAGGATCATGGGGAGTACGAGATGATGGTCAGCAACGCCTTTTCAGAGCGTGGATATCAACCCTATCGCACCGCGTTGAAGGTGCGGGTCGCGACGCGGGATGATTTCCTGACCCATGTCGCGCACCGGGAATTTGCCCGCCTCATCCAACGCGACCACACCGTAATCGAGTATGGCTGTACCGACGGCCACCATCTGCACCATCAAAAGGCCAGCCGCAAGATCGGCGTCGAACCGAACCCGATGCTGCGCCGGTCGGCCCAGCAGGCGTGTTTTCCGATCTATGCCTCTCTGGCCGAGGTGGCACCGGAAACCGCCGATCTCATCCTATCGACCTATGATCTGAATTATGCCGGTCATCCGCTTGACCTGTTGCAGCAATTAAACGACAAACTCGCCCCCGGCGGTCGGGCCGCGTTCGTCCTGTGCGACGACAGTCACGGCCTGACCGACGAGACCGAAATCCCCGACGAGGATCGGGCCCATTGGACCGTCGCCAATGCACCGCGCCTTCTTCAGGCCGCAGGGTTTGAGGTCATCAAGCAATATCCGCTCACCTGGCGGCGGATCCGGTTCCATCGGGCAATCGCCGCACTGTTCGGTTGGACGGCGGTCTGTCATCTCGCCAAATTATTTTTCCACATCGCCCCGTGCGAACAACCGATGGTTCTGATCGCGCGCAAAGTCGCCTAATCCCGATCACGCCGCCGGTTCGCCGTGTCGCCCGGCACCGGCGGCAAACCGCCCGGCACCGGCTGCGGCGTTTCCTTCTTCGATCGCGACTTGGCCATGGGCAAATTCATGGGCAAGGGCCGCCGCCACCGGCAGGGACCATTGTTCCAAGACCGATAATCGATCGTGGCGCAAACAAGCCTGGGGCAAGGCCGACAGATCCTGGGCCAAGGCCAGGGCCGCCTCCAGACTGGTGCCCGTCGGCACGACCCGATTGGCAAGCCCGATGGACAACGCCTCGTCGGCGGCGACCGGCCGCCCGGTCAGGATCAGATCCATCGCGCGGGATTGCCCGATCAACCGGGGCAGGCGGATCGTGCCGAGATCGATCAACGGCACGCCCCAGCGTCGGCAAAACACCCCCATGATCGCCGTTTCGGCAACGATGCGCAGATCGCACCACAGGGCGAGTTCAAGCCCGCCCGCCACCGCATACCCCTCGATCGCGGCCAAAACCGGCTTGCCCAAGGTCAGGCGGGTCGGGCCCATCGGCCCCTGAGGATCGGGGGGTTCATGGTCCAATTGCCGCATATCCCCGGCGGCAAACGCCTTGAGATCGGCACCGGCGCAAAAATGGCCGCCTATCCCGGTCAGGATGGCAATATCGAGGGCGGGATCTTGGTCGAAATCGATGAAGGCCCGATAGAGGGCGGCCGCCGTCGGCGCATCAACGGCATTGCGGTGATCCGGCCGGTTTATGGCGACAACCAAAACCCGGTCGTACCGCGTGATCTGAACGGATAAGGCCATCGCTACTGCTCCGCTTCATTCCATTGCCTGACGCAGTGCCGCCCCCGCCGCCAGCGGACAGAAGGGTATCGAGAGGGTTAGCAACGCCGCCAAGATCATCAATTGCGCCTGGGCAACACCGGGCGCTTGGGCAAGGTCGGCAGCACCCACGCCGAAAATCAGAATCGGCACTTCCAGCGGCAACACCAACAACGACACGAGGACCCCACCCCGGCGCGCGCCTAAGGATAGCGCGGCACCCACAGCACCGAACAGGCTCAGAACCGGAGTCCCGATCCCAAGCCCCAGCAACAAAAGCGGCAGGGCGGCCTGATCGAGATGCAGCATAATCGCCACGATCGGCGTTGCCAAAATGACCGGAACCCCCGTCACCAACCAATGGGCCAGGGCCTTCGCCAGAACCACCCCTTCGAGCGGTAGCGACGACAGGCGCAGGATTTCGAGCGTGCCATCTTCCCAATCCGGTTGAAACATCCGATCCAAGGCCAGCAATGCCGCCAACAACCCCGTGACCCAGATGATGCCGGGGGCAACCCGTCCCAGAACTTCCGGTTCCGGGCCGATGCCGAAGGCAAAGAGAATGGCGGACAGCACGAAGAACATGACCGCCATCGCCCCGTCGCCCCCTTGACGAAAGGCAAGGCGCAACTCCCGGCTGACAATGGCGCGAAAGGCCCCCATAGCTACCAACGCTCCATCACATCATTGACCTGTTCGGCCGATACCAGAGCCGAGGGCGGGGGAAAATCGGTAATCGACAGGGTTAGAGCACCCGTAAGGGCCATCCCTTGATGAGTCGACAAGACGACCGAACCGCCGCGCGCGCGGTGATGGGCGATCAGACCGGACAAGGCGTCGAGTGCGGCCACATCCAAGCCGACCGTAGGCTCGTCCAAGAACCATAAGGGCGCATCGGCGACCAAGACCCGGCTCAAGGCCAAGCGACGGCGTTGGCCTGACGATAGAAACCGACAGGGGGTATCGCCCAGATGAGCGAGGCCAAGCGGGCTTAGGGCCGCGATCGGATCCAACTGCTCAGTCCGGCGCAAGTCGGCCCAGAATCGGATGGTTTCAAGGACGGAGAGCGACGGTTTCAAGGCTTCCTGGTGCCCGACATAATGCAGGCGGGCACGGTGGGCCTCCATATCCTCGGCGATGGGACTTTTGTTCCACGTGAAACAACCGGCATAGGGGCGACCAAATCCCGCCATCAAGCGCAGCAGACTGGATTTGCCGCTGCCGTTCGGGCCGGACAACACCAAGGCACTGCCCGGCGGCAGTGAAAAAGTGAGACCGCAAAACAACAGACGATCGCCGCGCTCTGCCGAGAGCCGATCGGCGGCAAAGGTTCCAACGGAACGGAGTGGGGGAAGCGGGGGGCGATCAGACATAAAAGGGGGATAGCATCGCCCGCGCGATGGGACAAGCCATGATCGCCGAAGACGCTACCAAAAACACCCGTGCGATCAGGATCGGGCCTGCGGACCGAAATCCCGTGCTGCCTTCAACCCGTGCGGACCCTCTGCCTGAATCAGAATGACGCGGCCCTCGCCCTTAATCGACGGCAAATCGAAGGCTTTCGCCGCACCTGACCAGGAACCGAGAAGAACGGCCTCGCGCACGGCGCGCACTTCGACCAGGGTTCGCCCGGCATTTTCCCCCCGACCGACCGGGGTTTCATGCCGTTCGTCATAGCCGATAAGCCAAACCTGACCATTGCCGCCCGCCGTACCGACAACCAACCGATCGGACGCTTCAAGGGTGAGGGTCGGCCCGGCCTGTGGGCGTTTTGCAGCCTTGGCGATCAGGCCGTCGATACCGCGCGCATTGAAGCCCGCAATTTCATCGGCCCCATCAATGACAACCTGTGGCGTGTAAATCGACTCTCTGGCGAATTGGGCGCGATAGGTTTTTTGGCGTGCGGTTGCGATCGGCAAGGAATAGGGGTCCTTCCAGCCGAGCCCATCCCAATAATCGACATGCCAAGCAAGGGCGATCACGGACGGGCGACCGGCAAGATTGGCTAAGACCGCCTCGGCAGGCGGGCAGGAACTACAACCTTGCGAGGTAAAAAGTTCGACCAAAACCGGATGTTCTGCCGCCGTTTCCTGCGCCTCCCCGGATATCGCCAAGGGGCTGGCCGTCAGAAAGGCCAGGACCGTCGTTATCGCCGCAAGACTGAAGACAAAGCGCATCATCTCGTTCATGCCTTACTGATCGCCCCGACCGCAGCACCGCAAAACCCCATTGCCCGCTCTGGGAGATCTATCGGGTGACGGTGGCGATAGGAGTCTGTTTTGGAGACGGGGACAAAACCGCCGCTTCCGTCGTCCTGACATGACAGCCAATCGCGGCATTTGACAAAGCACAATCTCTCACATCTACTCACAAGAGAGTGATCGACTCCGTAGGCCTATCATAGATTCTCATTAAACGAAAGAACCGCCACGCCCGACACTGCGCCGTAAAATAAGCAACAAAAGAAATCCAAGCAAAAACGGTATGATCGGCAGCCCGTACATCGCCAAGGATCGGGCAAACAGGATGACGCCCCAGAACGACGCGATCACCAGCTTTTCCCACGGCAAAAAGCCGTAGACGACGCCGCGCCGCACTAAAAAAGCCAACGGCAAGGCCAACATCACCAGATCGTAATCCAACATGAACGGCGTGAAGAGCAAGGTTGCCAACACCAGGGCGGCCTTCATCATTTCCCAGGGTGCCCTGTTGCGATCCATTCTGTACAAAACCGCAAGCACACCCAGGATTAACAGACCCTGCCCCAGATAGGCCAAGGCAACCGGCACCCCGTACAGACGCAATCCCGCAAACAAGCTCTGGAATTTTTCATAACTGACGAAACCTTGTTCGATCGCATCGCGGGCCATCGGCACATGATCGATAAAACCCCGCCATGCCTCAGGCCCGAAGAGCGCAAGAGAGGCAAGGATCAGGATGCCGATCGACAGGGTCATGCCGAACAAGGCACGCCCATTTAATTTCGCCATCAAAAACAGGGTGATCACAGGTAAAAACTGCGGCTTGTAGCTCAACCCCCCAAGGATGGCCCCGCTTAGAACCGGCCGTTTCGGCAATGTCTCAAGCCCAAGGGTGAGCAAACCCGCCGTTAAAAACGCATTTTGGCCATTCATGATATTCAGCAACACAGCCGGAAATCCGAGCGTCGGTATCAGGGCTGCACGACTGGGCAGAACGCGCCATTGGCTGAAAAGCCAAAAACCGCCCGTCCCGACGATCCACAGGGCAAATGCCGTCAAATACGGAAAAAAACCAAGCGGGTACGTGATCAACAGAAAGATGGGCGGATAGAAAAACGCATAGAAAGGCGTCTTTTCACCGAACAGGGCTTGTTCGGCCGCATGATGCAAATCGGGGTCATAGGCACGCACAGGCTGCCCCGCATGCGTGCCAAGGGAGGCTGTATAGAAACTGACGAAATCGGTCCCGACCACATTATCCCACAGATCGTGCAAATCCTTTAGATGATAGAAAATATAAAAGAGGATAACAGCTTCGGTTAGCATAAAAACGGCAGAATAGACTCGCCATCTTGGGTTTAAAAAATCACCATCTCTTAGAATATTGAAAAAGAGCCTCGCCTTATCCATTCAGTAAGACCCTTTTTCTGTTGCGTAATGCAACCGTATTTTTTTCGTCGCGCATTTACCACAAGATCCGTACCGGCGAAATCACCCCGATCATAACAGGTCAATAGGCATATTCAGCAAAAATCGGTTCAATGCGACCATGCCATTTGCCGTGATATTCGGCCAGCAGCTCATCGGCAGGCGTCATACCGGAGCCTGCAAGTGAAAAGATTGCATCCAGAAAATGGCTTTCGTCATCCCCGACACTGTTGCGCATGGCCCGACGCCGCAAGCCGTTGCGGGCAATGGTCAAGACGTCGAGCGAGACTTCGCGCAGGGTTCTGCCGCGATGCGGCGTCTTCAAACCCAACCGTGGCACGGCGGCACGCATCGCACTGATTTCCGCCGCATCCCAGCCTTTGATCAGGGCTTCGGCTTCGCCAAGCGCCGTCTTGTCATAAAGCAGGCCGACCCATAAGGCGGGCAACGCACACAGACGCCGCCACGGACCGCCATCGGCCCCGCGCATTTCCAGGAATTTTTTCAGGCGCACCTCGGGAAAAGCCGTGGTCAAATGATCGGACCAATCGCCCATATGGGGCACCTCACCGGGCAAGGCCGGTAGGCGGCCGGCGATAAAATCCTGAAAAGATTGCCCTGCCGCATCGATATACCGCCCGTCGCGATAAACGAAATACATCGGCACGCCCAGCATGTAATCGACATAGCGTTCAAAGCCGAATCCATCCTCGAACACAAAATCCAACATGCCACTGCGATCTGGGTCCGTGTCCGTCCAAACATGACTGCGATAGGAGAGAAAACCGTTCGGTTTGCCCTCGGTAAAGGGCGAGGCCGCAAACAGCGCCGTCGCCACCGGTTGCAAGGCAAGACCGACGCGAAACTTCGCCACCATGTCGGATTCGGATTCGAAATCGAGATTGACTTGCACCGTACAGGTCCGGTGCATCATATCGAGGCCAAGCGAGCCTACCTTCGGCATGTAGCGGCGCATGATATCGCTGCGGGCCTTCGGCATGTGGGGCATATCCGGATAGCGCCATTTCGGTTCGAAACCGAGACCGATGAGACCGATGCCGAGTTCCGTCGCCACCGCCCGCACCTGGGCCAGATGTTCGTGAACCTCGGCACAGGTTTCATGAATGGTGGCAAGCGGCGCCCCCGACAATTCAAACTGTCCGCCGGGTTCAAGCGTAATCGAACACAGCCCCTTGACAAGGGCGATCGGCAACCCGTCCTCGGTGATCATTTCCCAGCCGAAACGCACCAAACCTTCCAGCAACGCGCGGATGCTGCTGTCCCCGTCATAGGCGACGGGCCGATGATCGGCCAAATGAAAGACGAATTTTTCGTGCTCCGTCCCAATGCGCCATGCCGATGGGGGCTTCGCACCGGAAGCCAGATAATCGACCAATTGCCGTTTATCGGTGATCGTGACGCCACGGGCGTTGGGCGGTGCGGACATGGACGTCAAACCCCAAAAAAAGTGAAAATGGATAAACTCGCACGATCATACCTGCCGATCATGACAGGATCGCAAGCGCCATGCTCAATATCGTGCGAAAGACAGCAGCGGCAAGCCCCGGGCGATCATGATCGTCCCCGATCCCAATCGCCGACAAGCCCCTGCACCATCGTCAAGGCTGCAAGGGCGGCAGTCTCGGCCCGCAAAATGCGCGGTCCAAGACTGACGGGATGAACAGTGCGATACCGGGCAATCAGATCCATTTCATCGGGGGTAAAGCCGCCTTCCGGGCCGATCAAGACGGCCCAACGGCTTTGTCCCGCCGCATGCAAGCGCGCAATCGCCGTCCCAAGGCTCGGCACATCCGCGCGCTCGGCACAATGGAGCAGTGTGCGATCGGCCGGCAATGCCGCAAGACAGGGGGCAAGCCCGATCGGCGGTTCAACGCAGGGCACGGTCAGGCGTTCCGTTTGTTCGGCCGCCTCGCGCGCATGGGCCTGAAGCCGGTCCAAATTGACCCGACCGATGATAGTGCGGGCGGTGATCACGGGAACCAGTCGGCTCACCCCAAGTTCCGTCGCCTTTTCCACCAACCAATCGATCCGCTGACGCTTGATCGGCGCAAACAGCAGCCAAAGATCCCCCTCGTCCGTTTGGGCCCGGATTTGTGATCTTAATGTGAGGGCAGCACCGGATTTGCCGAGAGCGTCGATCTTAGCCACCCATTCCCCATGGCGTCCATTGAACAGTGCCACCCCGTCGTCCGGCCCAAGGCGCAGCACCGCGCGCAAATAATGGGCTTGATCGCCGTCCAAATGGACGCGGGCCCCAACGCCAGCAAGGTCGACCGTACAATAAAGCCGGGCGGCAATTTTCTCATCATCTTCCATGGTGCAGGGACATAGCATCGATGCCACCCCCTGAACAAGTGCCGGATGCGCCGTCCGTCACCCTTGGCAGGACTGCGGGATCTGGGGTAGAGGTAAGGCATGATGGACGCATTCACCGACATACGGGCCGACGATTGGATCGATCGGCATTTACCCCGCCCGGCTCGCCCTTTCGCCCGCTTGGCACGGCTCGATCGACCGATCGGGTGGTGGCTGTTGCTGTTTCCTTGTTGGTGGTCGCTCGCCCTCGCGTCGCGGGGTGGGCCAGACCCGGTGCTCTTCTTGTCGTTTTGGCTGGGTGCCGTCGCCATGCGGGGGGCCGGGTGCACCCTCAACGATTTAGCAGACAGGGATCTCGATGCCAAAGTCGAACGGACCCGCAGCCGCCCCCTGCCGTCGGGGGCAGTGACGGTCCGGGCCGCCTGTCTCTTCCTGGTGGCCCAACTGGCCCTGGGCGCCCTCGTCCTTTTCAGCCTCAATCGTCTCGCCATCCTTTTGGGTTTCAGCGTGATGGGCCTCGTCGCCACATACCCGTTGATGAAACGGGTCACGTTCTGGCCGCAATTGTTCTTAGGATTGAATTTCAATTGGGGGGCCCTGGTCGGCTGGGCGGCAGCCACGGGGACCGTGGATCTGCCCGCCATCGCCCTCTATGTCGGCGGCATTTTTTGGACGCTCGGCTACGACACGATCTATGCCCATGCCGACAAGGCGGACGATGTCGCCGCCGGGGTAAAATCCACCGCCCTTTATTTCGGCACGCTGGAAAAACCGCCGATCCTGATGTTCTACGGTCTGGCCCTCGCAGGGTTTGGCGCTGCCCTCTCGATGGCCCACGCCCCCGCTTTATCCTGGGGCTTTCTGGCAGCCGCAGGGGTGCATCTCGCCCGTCAGGTCCAAACGTGGCATCCCGACGATCCGGCCGATTGCATAGCAACCTTCAAATCGAACCGAACCACCGGGTTTTTGATTCTGGCCGCCTGCCTCTGCATCGGCCTCTAATCACCCCCCTTGTTCCGAGCGGCGATCGTGACCGATGAAGAGGACGATGAGGGCGGACCCCAACATGGCAAGGCCGAGGGCAAGAAGACTATTGCCGAACGACCCGCCGGCTCCTTTCAGGCTCTGCACGATCTGCGGCCCGACATAGCCCGCCGCATTGCCCAAAGCATTGATCAACGCAATGCCGCCTGCCGCCGCAGGCCCGGTCAAGAAAGCCGTCGGCAAGGTCCAAAAAATCGGCAGAACCATATAAACCGTCGCCGATGCCACGCAGATGGCCAGAAATTGCTCAACGGCAGAATCGGTATAGCCGACAAGGCCGAACGCGCCGAATCCGATCAGGGCCGGCAGGGCGAAATGCAGAACCCGTTCCCCCGTCCGATCGGAATGGCGCGACCAAACGGTCATCAAAATCACCCCCAACAAGGCCGGAAGTGCCGACACCCACCCCGTCGCCACAATCGACAACCCGAATCCCTTGACGATCGTCGGTAGCCAGGCGCCAAGCCCATAGAGAGCCAGAACGATCCCGAAATAGACCAGGGACAGGGCCCAGACCCGGAGATTGAGCAGAGACACAAGGAACCGATCGCCGTGACGCGCCCGTTTTTGGCTTTGTTCGGCCCGAAGCACCCCTTCCAACCATCGGCGTTCTGCCTCGGTCAACCATGCCGCCTCCATCGGACGATCGGTCAGATAGAACCATGTCGCAATGCCCAGCAAAACGGCAGGCACCCCTTCGAGCACGAACATCCATTGCCAGCCGCCCCACCCGAACAGCCCATCCATTTCCTGGATCAAAAATCCTGAAACCGGATTGCCGATCACGGCCGACAAGGGAACGGCCACCATGAAAAAGGCGACGACCTTCGCCCGACTGCGCGCTGGAAACCAAGCCGTCAGATAGAGGATCACCCCCGGGAAAAACCCAGCCTCCGCAATGCCCAACATCACGCGCAGGATATAAAAGCTGGTGACGTCGGTGGTAAGCGCCATCGCGGCCGACACAAGCCCCCAAGTCACCATGATCCGGGCCATCCAACGGCGCGCACCGACCCGCTCCAAGATTAGATTGCTCGGAATTTCAAACGGCAAATACCCTAAAAAGAAAATGCCAAACCCGGTCGCATAGGCCTCTTCGCTAAGATTCAAGGCCTGATTCATGGTCAATTTGGCAAAACCGAGATTGACACGGTCGAGATAACTAAAGAGATAGAGCAGTCCCAAAAATGGGATCAGCCGCCAACCGACCTTGGCAATGAGCCGTTCTGGCGAAACGGGCATCGGTGCGGGCTCTTGGATCATTTTTCCCCCTGATCTGCGGCCTTCTTGTTTGGCCGTCTTTCTCAGGATTGCGAACGGGCGGGCAATGTCAATCTTCCATTGGCAGGGATCCCCGTATGATCGCGATCCCTCTCTTCTAAAGGCCCATCCACCGTGATCACACCCGACGCCGCCCGGCACTTCATCGACACCAATACCGCCATCGCGACACCGCCGCTTTTGCCGGAGATCCAGCTTCATCTGGCAACGGAAATCACCCCGATCTGGCAGGCAACCGAGGCCCTTTTGGCCGAGGCCAACGTCCCTCCGCCCTTTTGGGCTTTTCCCTGGGTCGGCGGGCAGGCGGTTGCCCGCTATATCTTGGATCACCCCCATTGGGTCAAGGGTCGATCCGTGATGGATTTCGGTGCGGGCAGCGGCCTCATCGCGATTGCCGCCTGCCGGGCCGGGGCAAGCCGCGTCGTCGCTGCCGATATCGATCCGGTCGCCTGCATCGCCATGGATCTGAACGCGGGCCTAAACGGGGTCGCGTTTCAAATCGAAAGCGCCGATCAGATCGGACGCGATCACGCGGCCGATCTGATTTTGGTTGGAGATATGTGCTATGAGCGCCCGTTGGCCGAACGACTGGTCGCATGGTTGCGCCGCGAGGCGGGACGGGGGGTGACGGTGCTGTTGGGCGATCCTGGACGGACATATCGCCCGTCCCACGGCCTCGTCGCCATGGCAGACTATAGCGTGCCGACCAGCCTTGAACTCGAAGACCGTTTGGTGCGACAAGCCGTCGTTTGGCGGTTGATGCCGTAATCTTGGCCCCGATAAAAAACGGCGGCCGGTAGAGATCCGGCCGCCTTGCGAAAAAACGCTTTTTTACCGCTTAGCGCACGCCCGCGGTCGCAGGGGTCGGCGGCGGCGGCAGGGGGGTGACGACACCTTTGATCATCTTGTCGCCCGCATTGACGGTGATCTGTTGCGTCGAAACCGTGTAGGCCGGGCTGAACACCGTGCTGACGAAGATGAAATTCGCCGTCACTTTTTGCGGTGTAAAGTCGAGCACGATGTAACCGCGACGGCTTTGATCGGTATAAACGATCTTGTCGAGCTTGGAGTTGCGCTGGCTGCTGTCGACCACCAATTGGGCGGCGACATCGGCGGGCAGGACCAGGATCGTCTGTTCGAAACCGGGGGAGGTGACACTCGTCGTGCCGAATTCCACGGCAGCAGGCACAATGCCCTTCTGGGTCGGCAAGCCGATATTGGTGGCCCAGGCATTGTGACTGTCGCCGGTCACGATGATCGGGTTCTTCGCCTTGGCCAAAGAACCGAGGAACCGCGCCTTAGCCGAGGGATATCCCGTCCAAGAATCCTGTTCCGCCGGGCTTGGGGCCCCGATGGCCCCCAAAGCCCCGAACATTTGACCGGCCCCCATCCCGAACAGCTTGTCGAGAAAACCAAGCAAACTTGTGCGCAGCGTCGGGGTCAAGGCATTGGAATTCAGGATATCGGGGGCAATGCCATAGCGATAGAGCACTTGGTTCCCGATCAACTGCCAAGTCTGGGTCGAACTGGCCAGCGTTTGATCGACCCAGGCTTCCTGGGTGAAACCCAGCAGCGACCGCGTGGTTCCATCGGGATTCTTATCGTCCGGGAATGTGCCGAGCGGGCCGGGATTCTGATAAACCTGGAACAATTGCGGCGTGGCAATTTCCTGGGGCGATTCGAACGACTTGTCACGCCCGATGATCCGGGTATCGAGCATGACGAGGCGCAACAGCGTGCCGAAATCGAAGCTGCGATAGATTGGGGCCGGACGCCCTTGGGAATCGAAACGCGGGGCCCCGTTGGCCGGTTCGCGCATCGGGATCCATTCATAATAGGCCTGGATCGCGTGTTTCTTGCGTTCGGAGAACGGGCCCTGGGTCATCGGATTGTGGTTGATTGCCCCGAATTGGTTGGCATTGTCGGCAAATTCATGATCGTCCCAGACATGGATGCCCGGATTCTTGGCACTCAGAGCCTGAAGGTTCTTGTCCATGCGATAGAGACGATAGCGCAGCCGGTAATCGGCCAGCGAAACGACCTCGGTCGCAGGGCGCAGCAAGGGAGCGCGGATCTGGGTGACGAGGCCGGTCCGCAGGGCGGGTGTCGCGAAATTGCCGGGCGCATATTCATAGATAAAATCGCCGAGGAACAACATCGCGTTTAGATCGTCGGCCTTGGCGGCTTCGCCATAAACGTTGAAGACGCCCCATTCGTAATCGGAACAGGTAAAGGCGGCGATCTTAAGGTCCGAGACCGCCCCGGTCGGCAGGGTCCGGGTCCGACCGACCGGCGACACCTGGCCACGGGCGATAAACTGAAAGAAATAGGTCGTATTGGGACTAAGACCGCGCACATCGACCTTGACCGTGTAATCGACGGCGGCATCCGTAATCGTCGTGCCGCGTCTGACCACCTTGGTCATATCCGGCGTGGTCGAAACGGACCAGCCGACGACATGAAGACCGGGATTGCTGGGCGTAATCGCCGTCCAGATGATCACGCCATCGGCAAGCGGGTCGCCCGAGGCGACGCCGAAATCGAAGCGCACGCGCGCCGGCAGCGCGATACCCGCCAGGGCTTCGCCCGGACCCAACAAAGCGGCACCGCAGACGGAAGAAGCAAGCGCCCCCTTGATCAACGCCCGACGATTGATGGAAAGACCTTCAAACCCAGCCTCGACCGTCGACGGGTCGCAGGATGGCGCAGCCATGCGGGCGGTGCGCTTGCGGAAGAACATTGCCAAATTCCTAATTGTGAGGATTTTGGAACGGTTATCTCCGAGTTACGAGTCATTAATCTTAACGATTTATGACTCTTTGATGTAACCCGTCACATCTGCGTCATCGTCGTTCTTTGAGGGCGCGTAGTCTCGTCAGGAACGAGGCGGCACACCATCGGCAAGGGCGGGACCGTCACCCGGACCGTCGTCGGTCCCAAGAACGATGCGAAAGCGCATGTGACAATCATCGACCGTGGCCCAGGCCCGCTCGGCCCAGCGATCATGGGCGAGGTCATAGTCTCTGTAGGGTCCATGGCGTTCCAAAACCTTACCGGCCGCCGGTGCGATAAAGTGCGTATCGCCGTATTCACCCCCAACGACCCAATAGATCGGCGTCGTTTCTGTCATTCTTATCACCCTTATTTTGGCAGCGTCCTGATTGGCGCAGAATGCCCCGATCACCCCTCGGCACACAAGCCCGGCGAAGGTCGCACAGGGCAGCCTTCCACGCATCCGAGGGGCGGCGCTAGCACTGCTGCGACTATGAAAACCCATCGTTTTTTCGTATAGACAAGCATCATCGATGCCGCGACCGGCCGAACGGCACCCGTGCCCAGAGCCCCCTCGGCCAAAGGTTATCCAATCATGCCCTATACGAGCCTGCGCGACTTTATCGACCGTCTCGAAGCCTCCGGGCGATTGACACGCGTCACGACCCCGGTTTCCACCGTGCTGGAAATGACCGAAATCCAAACCCGCCTCCTGGCCCAAGGGGGGCCTGCCGTCCTTTTCGAGCATCCCGTCATGGCCGACGGCACGCGATCACCCATGCCGGTCCTCGTCAATCTGTTCGGCACTGTGGAACGGGTTGCCTGGGGCATGGACCGCGAGCCGCACCAATTGCGCGAAGTAGGCGAGACCTTGGCTTTCCTAAAACAGCCGGAACCCCCCGGCGGCTGGCGCGAGGCCCTGGAACTCCTGCCCTTGCTGCGCACGGTGCTGGCCATGAAACCGCGCACGGTCAGCCGGGCCCCCTGTCAGGAAATTACCCTCACCGGCGATCAAATCGATCTTACCCGATTGCCGATCCAAACCTGCTGGCCGGGCGAACCGGCACCCCTCATCACCTGGCCCCTCATCGTGACGAAGGGGCCGGGCCGGGGGCGGGAAGATGATTTCAATCTCGGCATCTACCGCATGCAGGTGACGGGGCGCGACAGGACCTTGATGCGGTGGCTGAAACATCGCGGCGGGGCCCAACATTATCGGCGCTGGGCCGCAGAACGACGCGAACCCCTACCGGCCGCCGCCGTGATCGGGGCGGATCCCGGCACTATTCTAGCCGCCGTCACCCCCGTGCCGGATACGTTGTCGGAATATCAGTTCGCCGGTCTCCTGCGCGGTCGCAAGGTTGAACTGGTCGATTGCAAGACCGTCCCGCTCAAAGTACCGGCCCAGGCGGAAATCGTCCTCGAGGGCCATGTGATGCTGGATGAATATGGCGACGAAGGCCCCTACGGCGATCACACCGGCTATTATAATTCGGTCGAACCGTTCCCGGTGTTTAAAATAAGCGCGATTACAATGCGCAAGAACCCGATCTATCTGTCGACCTTCACGGGCCGCCCGCCCGACGAACCGTCCGTTCTGGGCGAAGGGTTGAATGAAGTCTTCATTCCGCTTTTGACGCAGCAATTCCCTGAGATCATCGATTTTTGGTTGCCGCCCGAGGGATGTTCCTATCGGATCGCGGTTGTTTCCATGCGCAAAGCCTATCCGGGCCATGCCAAACGCGTCATGATGGGCGTCTGGTCGTTCCTTCGCCAATTCATGTATACGAAATTCGTCATCGTGGTCGATGACGACATCAACGCCCGGGATTGGAAAGATGTGATGTGGGCCATATCAACCCGCATGGACCCGGCGCGGGACATTACCGTCATCGAGGGCACGCCCATCGATTATCTGGACTTCGCCTCGCCTGAATCGGGTCTTGGCGGAAAGTTGGGCATGGATGCAACCAACAAATGGCCGCCGGAAACCCATCGGGAATGGGGCCGCAAGATCGAGATGGATGCAGATATCATCCGCAAGGTCAGCGATAACTGGGCGAAATATGGTCTACCGGGATCGGGCACCCCGATCTGGCGGGCAAAATAAAGGCGGCACCGTCGCCCAAAGACCGACGGTGCCGCCCGTAAAAGGCCCGATCGGCGATCAGGCTTCGTTCGCGGCCCCGCTTGCTTGCATTGCCTCGGCCTTGCGGCGCTGGAGATCGGCAAAATCGATCGGATTGATGAGCAACGGCGGGAAACCGCCGTCGCGGGTCGCATCGGAAACCACGGCCCGCGCATAGGGGAAAATCAAACGCGGCGTTTCGATCAGGATCAGGGCCGCCAGCATTTCCTGGCTGGCATTGCGGATCGTCACCACGGCGGCATATTGCACTTCGACCAGAAATGCGATTTCTTCGCCCTGGCGGGCTTCAGCCTTGATCACCAGCACAACTTCGAACAATTCTTCGTTCAATTGGCGGGCCCGAACATCGACGTCGATCGAGACGTCGGGTGCCGCAGCCTGGGCGATTAAACTTTCCGGGGCCCGTGGATTCTCAAAACTCATATCGCGCAGATATTGCGCGTTGATCATGAGAACGGGGGCATCGGTCGGCTGATTGTCTTGGCCGTTGACGGGTGAATCAGACATGAAAAGGCTCCGAGTTGAACTGGTACGCCTGGGCTATCACGGAAGATACCGGGCTGCCAATGGCGAAGGCGGTGTGGTCGTTAAATTTTCATCGCGCATCCTCTTACCCTTACGCGATGAGGCGCGCCCCGCGCGGATCGGCAGGATCAAGTTCCAAGATCGCGGCATTCTCGACCGCCTGGCCGGTCAGGGCCAAGATGAAGCCCCAATGGCTGACCACGGCAACGCTGGCATGATCCTCGAAGCCCGCCGCTTCATCCAGGAATTGGCGGGCACGATCTGCGACCAAATCATGGGATTCGGCCTCTTCATGGTCATGCCACCAAATTTCCGGCAACCCACCGAAATCGAGATGGGGCCAGTGCCGCGCCAAAACGGACCGCGGGCGCCCGACATCGCACAGATAGGCCATCCGCTCGCGCACCAAGGGAGCGATTGCAATATCGGCCGGGCACCGGTCGCGCAGGATATGGGCGGTTTCAAGCGCCCTGGTGAAAGGGCTGGCCAGAATCCGGGTGATCCCGGACCCCGCCAATTTCAGGGCCGCCGTTTGCGCCTGATTGCGACCGTGATCGGTCAAGATCGGGTCGATGATGCCGGGATCGCGACCGGTTGCATTGAAAACGACGTTAAATTCGGATTGGGCATGGCGAACCAAAAACACGAAAAATCATTCCTCGGCTGAGATCGGACGACCAATAAGGCCGTCGTTAGGGCGTTTGCGGTGGCGGCAGTTGCAAATTGCCGCTGCCCACCTCCTCGAAATCGGCCTCGACGACGACTTTCACGTCGTTCGTCCGGGTAAAGACCGCTTTCGGATCGATTCCGGTGGGGATAATCATCTGTACGATCAAGCGTACCAGCATCGCCCTAAGCGGCGGGATCAGCAGCAGGAGACCCAGAAAATCCGAGAAAAACCCCGGCACGATCCAGAGCAGAGCAGCCGATAGGCGCAGGGCTGAATCAAGGGCTGCGGGAATCGGACGTTCGCCCGCAAGAATGCTGGCCCGAAATCGAAACCCCGCCGCCATGCCTTCTTGTTGGAGCAACCAACAGCCAAAGATCGAACTCGCCGCGACGAGGGCCACGATCCCGAGGAACCCAAGATAGGGGGCAAGCAGGATAAAACCGGCAATTTCTATAGCCGGCAGCAGCAAAAGCCCGAGTAGGATTGGCATGGTCGTCCTTGTTCTTTCGTCCCGTCATCCCCACCTGTTTTGGGTGAGGTGGTGCTGTTTTAGCATAAATCGACGCCAACGCACCCACGGGATGATGGTCATGCGTGGGTAAAACGGGTTATTCTCGGCATTTAATGGTAGGTTCGGGGGATCTTGCGGTGCCAAAAACGCATCCTTGAATTTCCTTAGCGCGGTGCGACGGTTTTCTCTGGCATTTTCATGGGCGGCAGTATGGTCGGTATCCTGATTTTTGCATCCATTGCGGCAATAATTTTCTACAAGCTTTGGTCCGTTCTGGGCAAACGGCCGGAAGGGGCGAAACCCTCGAACGTCGTTCCCTTTACCGTCATCACCGATCGATCGAAAGCCACCAAGACGCCCGCCGCCCCGGTCGAGCAGAATCAAGCCGCTGCGCTCGATCCGCGCTATGCCCGCATCGTCGGCGGCTTGACCGCGATCCGAACGATCGACCCCGAATTCGACCCGGACAGTTTCGTTGCCGGTGCCCGTCAGGCCTTTCACCTCATCGTCAAAGCCTTTGCCGACGGCGATACGGTGACGTTGCGTTCGTTGCTCAGCGATCCGGTCTACGATTCCTTTGCCAGTCTCATCAAAGCCCGCCTTGCTGCGGGCGATTACATGGATTGCCGCATCACCAATCTTGAAGAACCGGATTTGATCGATGCCGGTGCCGATGGGACGCTCGCCCATCTCACCGTTCGGTTTTCCTCGACCCAGATTTCCTTTACCCGCAATAAAGACGGCCAATTGTTGGACGGGAGTCCCGAAACGCCGCAAGATCATACCGACGAATGGGTATTTGCCCGCGATCTCACCAGCAGCAATCCCAATTGGCTTTTGGTAGCAACGACGGCCGATTGATCGGCACCGAGGCGGGATCGATGAACGGTATGCACGCGATCGGGGGCGGTTTGAAATACGCATACGCCCGCATCTTGCTTGGGGTTTTTCTGTCGATCGCCTTAAACGGGTGTGGCCCCACGGGCGACGGGGGTAAACCGCCTGCCCCGCAACCGGATCGGATCGTCCTAAAACCGGCCGATTTTAGGACCCTGCCCGGATGGGATCGCGACCCTCTCGCCGCCGCACTGGCCCCTTTGCAGCAGAGTTGCAGCCTCTTGCGCAACCGACCCGATACGGATTTGGTCGGATCGGGGGCAACGGTCGCAGATTGGCGCGCCCCATGCCGCACCCTGGCCACCGTGCAGTCGGGTGACGACGCGGCGGCCAGGGCCTTTTTCGAGCGGTTTTTTACGGTGATGCAAGTCACCAATCATGGCGAGACGACGGGTCTCTTCACCGGTTATTACGAAGCCGATCTCAAGGGCAGCAAACGGCCCGATGCCCGTTTTTCCATCCCCCTCTATCGCCGCCCGCCCGATCTCGTATCGGTCGATCTCGGCCAATTTCGTCCGTCCCTCAAAGGTGAACGGGTGGCGGGCCGGGTATCGGGCGGCAAACTCGTCCCCTACGCCACCCGTTCCGACATCGAAGCAGGCGCCCTTGGCGGCAAGGGTTTGGAACTCGTTTGGGTCGATAGTGCGGTCGATGCGTTTTTTCTGGCCATTCAAGGATCGGGCCGGGTGACCTTGCCCGACGGACAGGTGATGCGCGTCGGTTACGATGGGGAAAACGGTCATCCCTATGTCGCGATCGGCCGGGTTCTGGCCGAAGCGGGAACCCCACGCGACATTATTACTATGCCGTATCTGCGCCGCTATATCGCCGATCACGGGGCAGAAGGGGTAGCCCTCATGGACAAGAACCCATCCTATATCTTCTTCAAGGAATTGACCGGCCCCGGCCCCTTGGGCAGTGCGGGCTTGCCCCTTACCCCCGATCGCAGTGCGGCCGTCGATCGCACTTTCATCCCCTTCGGCACCCCTCTCTTCGTCGATACCAGCGACCCGACCAGCCCAACCGGACGCCTGCAACGGTTGGTCATCGCCCAGGATACGGGCGGGGCCATTCGCGGCCCCGTGCGCGCCGATCTCTTCTTCGGCTACGGCCCCGAGGCCGCCGATCATGCAGGCGTCCTAAAAGGGCAGGGCAACGCCTATATTTTGGTGCCGAAACCCTAAGGTAAATCCGGTTCACGGGCCGATTGAAGGGGCCAGATTTGATACCAAAGCTCTAAGACGTTGGTGCGCTTGCCTTTCGGCAGCGTTTAGCGCAGCCTAAAGACCCTGCCCATTGCCCCGTCTTGTCGGACCCCGCCTATGTCCACCGCCCAGCACCATGTCGGCCTGTTCGTGACCTGCCTCGTCGATCTCATCCGGCCGAGTATCGGATTCGCCGCCATCGCCTTGCTGGAACGGGCCGGATGCACCGTCACGGTCCCCAAGACACAGACCTGTTGCGGCCAACCGGCCTACAATAGCGGCGACAGGCCCGATACCAAGGCGATCGCCCGTGCGGTCATCGCTGCCTTTGAGGGGTTCGATTACGTCGTGGCCCCATCGGGTTCCTGTGCCGGGATGATCCGGTGCCATTATCCCGATCTCTTCGCCGATGAACCGGCCATGTTCCTGCGCGCCCAGCATCTGGCGAAGCGCACCTACGAGCTTGTCTCGTTTCTCACCGATATCTGCGGGGTGGACCGGGTCGACGCCACCTGTGCCGCCACGGCAACCTATCACGATTCTTGTTCGGGCCTGCGCGAGCTCGATGTGAAGGATCAACCGCGCCGCCTGTTGGCCTCCGTCGCCGGGCTCAGCCTGACCCCCTTGCCGGGGGCAGAAACCTGCTGTGGGTTCGGCGGGGCGTTTTGCGTCAAATATCCCGACATTTCCAACCGGATGGTGGCGGACAAGGTGGCCGATATCGCCCTCTCCGGGGCGGATTTGTTGCTGGCAGGCGATCTTGGCTGCCTGCTCAATATTGCGGGCAAGCTGCACCGGGACGGACGGCCGATCGCCGTGCGTCATGTGGCGGAAGTCTTGGCCGACATGGTCGATACCGTCCCGCCGATCGGGGTGGGCCGCAAGCCCTGACGGCCCATAGGCACCAAACCCGTTTTCTTCTCCGTTGGGATCGCCCCCATGCACGCGACAAGCCAGCACTTCAAACAGAACGCTAAAACCGCGCTTTCCGATCCGGTCCTGCAACAAGCCTTGGGCAATGTCCGGGTCGGGTTCGTGGCAAAACGGGCGGCGGCGGTTGCGGCCTTGCCGGAATTCGAGGACTTGCGCCGGGCAGGGCGCGCGATCAAGGACCATACGCTGAAACATTTGGATTTTTATCTCGATCAATTCGAACAGGCGGTGGTGGCCCAAGGCGGCATCGTCCATTGGGCCCGCACGGCCGCCGAGGCCCGCGATCTCATTTTGAAGATTTGCCGGGATAATGGGGCGAAGACCGTCACCAAAGGCAAAAGCATGATCGCCGAGGAAATCGCCCTCAACGATCATTTGGCCGCAGCCGGGATCACCCCGGTCGAAACCGATCTCGGCGAATATATCATTCAATTGCGCAACGAGGCCCCAAGCCACATTATTGCCCCCGCCATCCACCTGATCAAGGAACAGGTCGCCGACACGTTCCGCGCCGAACATACCCATCTTGCCGCCGACCGGGTTTTGGACGAGCCGCGCGAGCTCTGCGACGAAGCCCGCGCCGTGCTGCGCGATCGGTTTTTCGCCGCCGATGTCGGCATTACCGGGGCAAATTTCCTGATCGCCGAAACCGGCAGCACAGTCATCGTCACCAACGAAGGCAACGGGGATCTGACCCAAACCTTGCCCCGCGTCCATATCGTGCTGGCCAGTCTCGAAAAGGTGGTACCGACCTTGGAAGATGCCAGCACGATCCTGCGCCTCTTGGCCCGGTCGGCCACGGGTCAGGAATTTTCCGCCTATACCACCTTTTCCACCGGCCCGCGCCGCCCGGACGATCGCGACGGGCCCGAAGCGTTCCATGTCGTGCTGTTGGATAACGGACGGTCATCCCTGCTCGGAACCGAATTTGAGGATATGCTGCGCTGTATTCGCTGTGCCGCCTGCATGAACCATTGTCCGGTCTATGGCACCGTCGGGGGTCATGCTTATGGCTGGGTCTATCCGGGTCCGATGGGGGCCGTGCTCACCCCCGGTCTCATCGGGGTGGATGCGGCGGGACACCTGCCCAATGCCTCGACCTTTTGCGGGAAATGCGAAAGCGTCTGCCCGATGCAAATCCCGTTGCCGACCATGATGCGCCATTGGCGCGAACGGGAATATGATCGGGCCTTGTCGCCGGCACCGGCGCGCCTTGCCTTGAAACTCTGGGCGCTTGCCGCCCGAACCCCGTGGCTCTATCGGTTGGGGGCAGGGATGGCCGCCCGGCTGCTCGGTCGGTTGGCGGGGAGGCAGGGACGCTTTTCCGCCCTGCCGCTTGCCCGTGGATGGACCGATCACCGGGATTTTCCAGCCCCCGAAGGGCGCAGTTTTCACAGTCTGTGGGCGGAAAAACAAGCCCGCCGCCAGGGGAAACACGCATCATGACGACCGCGCGCGATCAGATTTTCGGGGCGATCCGCACGGCCCTGAAACGGGGCCCCCTCGATCCCGAGACCGCCCAGGATCTTACCGCCAATTTGCGCACCCCTCGCCGCAATCTGATCCCGGCGCGCGCGACGGTATTGGATCAGGCCGGACGGGTCGCCCTGTTTCAACACATGGCCGAAGCCGTTTCCGCCAGCGTCGCGCGCATCGCGGACATGAGTGCGGCACCGGGCGAAATCGCCCGCTATCTCGCCGCTCACAATCTGCCGACCGATCTCGCAATCGCCCCCGCCTTGACCGATCTTGCCTGGTCCGATGCCCCTTTGCTCGGCGTGCGGGCGGGACGGGCGGAAAATGCCGATTTGGTCAGCGTCACACCCGCCTTTGCCGCTATTGCCGAAACCGGCACCTTGATGCTGATTTCCGGTGCCGAAACACCGACCACGCTCAATCTGTTGCCCGATACCCATATCGTCATCCTCGAAGAAAACGCCATCGTGGCGAGCTATGAGGATGGTTGGACCCGCCTGCGGGACAGTGCCGCCACCCCCGGCATGCCGCGTACGGTGAATTTCATCACCGGCCCGTCGCGCACGGGCGATATCGAACAAAAGATCCAATTGGGAGCCCACGGCCCACGCCGCCTACACATCATTCTGGTCGCCGACGCATCGGGATCGTGATCGGGCATGCCGGGGGTGCCAAAAACCCACACATGCGATAAAAGCACAGGATCGACCCAATAAGATCGGGCATGGTAGACCCTGATCCGATTGCGAGCACGAAGTCACGCGCATGATGAAACCCGGCCCTTCTCCCGCCCGGCGACGCGGTCGGGGTTTGAGCGACGCGGAACGCAGCCTGTGGCATGCGGCGATGCGCGACGTCGTGCCGATCGGCGGCAAATCCATTC